>NZ_JBEXPY010000129.1:0-1008 GCF_040612315.1 Streptomyces sp. NPDC006435 | reverse complement strand
GCCCAGGGGCTGTTGCATTCCCTGGGCATCACCGGCTGGCAGGACGCGCTGCTCGGCGAGTTCGGCGGCAGGCCCGACCCGTCGGACGCCTACATGACGGCGGCCCGTGACGGTTCACTCACCGCCCGGGTGACCGGCGCCCTGTGGTGGGACCGGGAACGTGGCGCCGAACAGATCCCCGAACTGGCCGCCCGGCGCTCGCGGCTGAGCCACGGCCGGTTCCGCGCGAGCTCGGTGAAGATCATGCAGGACGGCATCGCGGAGAACTTCACCGCCGCACTGACCACCCCCTACCTGGACGGCTGCGGCTGCGCCACCACCAACACCGGCCTCAGCTTCGTCGACCCCGTCGCACTGCGGGAACACGTCACCGCGCTGGACGCCCTCGACTTCCAGGTCCACTTCCACGCCCTGGGCGACCGGGCCGTCCGCGAGGCCCTCGACGCCCTGGAGGCCGCGGTCACCGCCAACGGACGACGCGGCAACCGCCACCACCTCGCCCACCTCCAGGTCGTCCACCCCGACGACATCCCCCGGTTCGCGGCACTCGGCGCGATCGCCAACATCCAGCCGCTGTGGGCCGCCCACGAACCCCAGATGGACGAACTGACCATCCCCTTCCTCGGACCCGAACTCGCCTCCCGGCAATACCCGTTCGGCGACCTGCTGCGGGCCGGCGCCACCCTGGCCGCCGGCAGCGACTGGCCCGTCAGCAGCCCGAACCCGCTCGAAGGCATCCACGTCGCCGTCAACCGCAAGGAGCCGGGCACCACCGACGACCGGATCTTCCTGCCCGAACAGCGCATCGACCCCGCCACCGCCCTGACCGCCTACACCGCCGGCTCCGCCCACGTCAACGGCCACCACGACACCGGCAGCCTCCACCCCGGAAACCTCGCCGACCTCGCAATCCTGGACCGCGACATCTTCGCGGCCCCGCCCGAGGAGATCGCGTCGGCGCGGGTCGAACGGACCTACGTCGGCGGCCGACTCGTCCACTCGGTCTGA
>NZ_JBEXPY010000128.1:0-1021 GCF_040612315.1 Streptomyces sp. NPDC006435 | reverse complement strand
TGGTCGTCGGTGGGTGGGGTCAGTAGCGGTAGTGGTCGGGCTTGTACGGGCCCTCGACCTCGACACCGATGTACGCGGCCTGCTCCGGGCGGAGCGTGGTGAGCCTGACGCCGAGGGCGTCGAGGTGGAGGCGGGCGACCTTCTCGTCGAGGTGCTTGGGCAGCACGTAGACGTCGGTCGGGTACTCCTCGGGCTTGGTGAACAGCTCGATCTGGGCCAGCGTCTGGTCCGCGAAGGAGTTGGACATCACGAAGGAGGGGTGCCCGGTCGCGTTGCCGAGGTTGAGCAGGCGGCCCTCGGACAGCACGATCAGGACCTTGCCGTCGGGGAAGGTCCAGGTGTGGACCTGCGGCTTGACCTCGTCCTTGACGATGCCCTCGATCTGCGCGAGACCGGCCATGTCGATCTCGTTGTCGAAGTGGCCGATGTTCCCCACGATGGCCTGGTGCTTCATCCTGGCCATGTCGGAGGCCATGATGATGTCCTTGTTGCCCGTCGTGGTGACGAAGATGTCCGCCTGGCCGACCACGTCGTCCAGGGTGGCGACCTGGTAGCCGTCCATCGCCGCCTGCAGCGCGCAGATCGGGTCGATCTCCGTGACGATGACCCGGGCACCCTGGCCCCGCAGCGACTCCGCGCAGCCCTTGCCCACGTCCCCGTAACCGCACACGACCGCCGTCTTGCCGCCGATCAGCACATCGGTGGCACGGTTGATGCCGTCGATCAGCGAGTGACGGCAGCCGTACTTGTTGTCGAACTTCGACTTCGTCACCGCGTCGTTCACATTGATCGCCGGGAACAGCAGCGTGCCGTCACGGTGCATCTCGTACAGCCGGTGCACACCCGTCGTGGTCTCCTCGGTGACACCACGGATCTCCGACGCCAGCTGCGTCCACTTCTGCGGGGACTCGCCGAGGGTGCGGTTCAGCAGGGTGAGGATGTGGGCGTACTCCTCGCTGTCCGCGGTCGACGGGTCCGGGGCCGCGCCGGCCTTCTCGAACTCGACGCCCTTGTGGACGAG
>NZ_JBEXPY010000127.1:0-1238 GCF_040612315.1 Streptomyces sp. NPDC006435 | reverse complement strand
CATGGTGTAGACGGCGTCGAAGACCTGGAACGAGGCCGTCGTCTCGATCACGGCGAGGAAGAACAGGGCGGGCTTGAGCTGCGGCAGCACGATGTGCCGGAACCGCTGCCAGGGGCCCGCGCCGTCGGTGAGGGCCGCCTCCTCCAGCTCACGGGGGATGTCCTGCATCCGGGCCAGCAGGATGAGCATCCCGTACCCGAAGCGGGACCAGACGCCGACCAGCGCGAGCGCGGGCAGCACCAGCACGTCGTCGGAGAGCCAGGAGCCCTCGGACATGCCGAACCAGCCCATCAGGGTGGACCACGGCCCGCCGGTGGAGAAGATCCAGACGAAGACGGTGGCCGCCAGCACCAGCGAGGTGACCACCGGCAGGAAGAACACCGAGCGGAAGAACTTCGCGCCGCGGAACGCGCGGCGGGTGATCAGCGCCAGGGACACCGACGCGATGAGCGTGCCCGGCACGGCGAGCACCGTGTAGAGGACGGTGACCTTCAGCGCCTGCCAGAACAGCGGGTCGTCCCACAGGCGGGTGAAGTTGTCCAGCCCGATGAAGCTGCCGCCACCGGTGAGGGTGTAGTCGGTGAAGCTCATCAGCACACCGGCCACGCCCGGCCCGAACCGGAAGGCCAGGAAGAGCAGGAAGCACGGCAGGACGAAGAGCAGGCCGATCCGGGCCTCGCGGCGCGCCTGCGGCCCGCTGCGACGGCCCCGGCGGGTGGGTTCCGCGACGACTGCCACGGGGATCTCCTTGCGGTACGGGGGAATTGCGGAGGTCGGGGCGGTGCCCCGGGAAGGTGCGGGGTCCGTCCGGGTGCGGCCGGACGGACCCCGCACCCGGTATCAGCGGCCGAGCATCGCCTGCGCGGCCTTCTGCGCGGCGTCCAGCGCCTCCTGCGGGCTCTTCTTGCCCAGCAGCGCCGCCTGGATCTCCGGCGCGAGCACGCCCTGGACCTCACGGGCCTTGTCCTGGAGCGGGCCCACGGTCATGCTCGGCAGCGTGGCGCCGACCGCGGTCTGCAGCGCGTCGCCGGGGTAGAGGTCGCCGCCGGACTTGCGGGCCGGGAAGTAGCCCGCGCCCGTCTGCAGACCGGCCGTGTTCTTCGACTCGGCGACGAAGTTCAGCCAGTCGCCGGTGTTCTTCTTGTCGGCGCCCTTGAGCATGGACAGCGCGCCGACGGTGCCGTAGCCGACCGACTTCACGTCCTTCAGCGGCGGCTGGACGACGATGTTCTCCTTGC
>NZ_JBEXPY010000126.1:0-1398 GCF_040612315.1 Streptomyces sp. NPDC006435 | reverse complement strand
GCAAGCGGAGCCAACGACCAACCATCACCCGCAATGTGATGAAGCAGAAGCGAAAGAACATACTCACCACCCCCCAACACGAACAACTCCGCACGCAGCGGAAGTTCGGAGGACAGGTCGAAGGCGTACCGGCTCGCCGCCGTGGCGGCTTCCGCCACCAGCTCCGGTTTCCCGAGCCGGCTGACATGCAGTTCGGGCCGCGCCTCCGCGACGTCGACCACTCGCTGCTGGGGCACGCCGTCGTTCTCCACGAAGATCGTGCGCAGGCTCTCGTGCCGGGCCACGACGTCCGCCAGGGCCAGCCGCAGGGCCTCGTGGTCGAGCTCTCCGTTGAGCCTCAGCAGCATGGGGATGTTGTACGTGGCGCTGGGGCCCTCCAGCTGGTGCAGGAACCACAGCCGTCGCTGGGCGAAGGAGAGCGGTACGCTCTCCGGCCTCTCGCGGGGCGCGAGCGCGGTCCGGGCCCTGGCTCCCTGGTCGAGCTGGGCGGCGAGTGCCGACACGGTCGGCGCCTCGAAGATCGTGCGCACCTCGAGTTCGGTGTCGAGGGTCGAACGGATGCGGCTGGCCAACCGGGTGGCCAGCAACGAGTGGCCGCCCAGGTGGAAGAAGTCGCCGTCGACGCCCACCCGGGGCAGGCCGAGAACCTCGGCGAACAGGTCGCAGAGGATCTCTTCCTGCGGGGTGCGGGGAGCGCCTCCGGTGGAGAGCTCGGTGGCGTCGGGGGTCGGCAGCGCCTTGCGGTCGACCTTGCCGTTGGTCGTCAGGGGCAGGGCGTCGAGCACCATGAGGGCCGAGGGCACCATGTACTCGGGCAGTCGCTCGTGCAGGTACGAGCGGACCGATGCCACGAAGGTTGTCGGGTTGCCCCTCTTGGCGGGCGTGTTCGCGTACGCGGCCGGCTCGGCCGAGACCTCTGCGGACGGCAGGTAGACCCGATCCGTCGGCGTCCGGTCCGCGGAGTCCGCGTGGAGCAGCACGTCGACGGTGTCCTGCGCGTCCGCCGACCAGGTGACGGCGGTCCGGTAGCCGAGGTTCTCGCCGAGCTCGTAGAGGGTGTCCGGGTCGGCTCCTGACGGCAGGGGCGTGGCGAGTGCCTCGCCGGCCGCCGTGATCGAGCCGTCCGTGAACAGGGCTTCCGCGGCAGCGACTTCGTGTGCCATCCGGCTGTTGGGAACCGACCGTACGCGCAGTGCGGAGGGGCGGTGCTTTTTCACCCAGAGGGCCAGCTCGTCCGCGCTGCCCAGGTCGGTGCCCCAGGTCAGGGTGGTGACATCCGCGAGGTCGACCGACCGCTCCGGGCTCCTGGTGAGGACGGTGTCGTAGCGGTGCCGGGTCAGCTCGTTGTGGAAACGGCCCCGCTTGAGCCGCACGTCCACCGCGACCTCGTCCCCGCAC
>NZ_JBEXPY010000125.1:0-1419 GCF_040612315.1 Streptomyces sp. NPDC006435 | reverse complement strand
CCACCGCCCAGGTGGTCCAGCGGGTTGACCCGGGTGCCGCCCGGGGTGATCAGGTGCCAGTGCACATGCGGACCGGTGGAACTCCCGGAGCCCGGGGCCCCGGCGGCGCCGCCGGAGTACCCGACGATGTCCCCCCGGCCGACCGAGGTGCCGTCGGCCAGCCGGAACTCCGACAGGTGCATGTACTGCGTCCGGTACCCGTCGCTGTGGGTGATGGTCACCGTGTGGCCGCCGGTGCCGTTGTACGGGATGTTGGTGACGACACCGGCGCCCGCGGCAGGCAGTGCGGTGCCGACGCCCATCGCGTAGTCGATTCCGCCCAGGGAACCGCGGTTGATGTGCTCCCACCAGCCGTCCGTCATCGGGTAGCCGCTGAACGGGTTGTAGATGTCCAGTGCCTGGGCGGGGCTTCCCGAGAACAGCACTCCGCCGGCGGCCAGGCCGAATGTGGCGACCGAGCCGCGCAGCAGCGTGCGCCGGCTCATGCCGGTCTGTGACCGAACCTTTTGACCGTCATCGGATCCATGACTTCTGCACACATCAACTCCCTTGATTTCATTGCGACTTGACTCATCACGAAGGGGCGGGGCCACGGTAGCCTACGCGCATAGATTTTGATAGGAACATGACATTCCGCTGTCGTGGAACCCGCCCCACCGGAGGAGACATGCGCAGAAGAACCCTGATCCGCGGAGCCGTGGCGACCGCCCTGGCCCCGGCCGGGATCCTCGCGGCCACCGGCGCCGCCGCCGCTCCCCGCACGGCTTCCGCCCAGGAGGCCGACCTGCGGGGCATCGACGTCTCGAACCACCAGACCGGCATCGACTACGCCCGCGCCGCGGCCGAGGGCCTGGACTTCGTCGTCGTCAAGGCCGGGGGGTGCCAGCTCTCCGAGGGCCCCTACACCTCGTCCTCCTACTCCGGCCATGTCGACGGGGCCCGCGCGGCGGGCCTGCGGGTGGGCCACTACTTCCTGTCGGGGGACTTCCTCGCCCCCACCGCCGCCGCCGACTACTTCGTGGACCATCTGCACGACTACCGCGCCGGGGACGTGCTGGCGCTGGACGTCGAGGTGCTCGACGACTCCACGCACCTGTGGGACGACGCGGACGTGTCGGCGTGGTTCAACCGGGTGCGGGAGCGGGTCGGGACGTACGTGCCCTGGTTCTACATCAGCACGGGCGCGCTGCGGGCCGGCACCTGGGAGCGCACCGTCGCCGCCGGCGCCCACCTCTGGGCGGCCTCCTGGGGCGCCAACGACGGCACCTGGCCCGGCCCGCCCGACCTCGGCGGCCGCTACCCCGACTGGGCCGCCCACCAGTACGCCTCCGTGGGCTCCGTCGGCGGCGTCTCCCCCGTCGATCTGGACCTCGCCCGCCCCTGGGCGTTCGACCCGACCCGGCCGACCGACCCGCCGCC
>NZ_JBEXPY010000124.1:0-1556 GCF_040612315.1 Streptomyces sp. NPDC006435 | reverse complement strand
AACTCGACGGAAGAGACCATCACCGCAGTGTGGTCCGACGTCCTCGGCATCGACACCATCGGCATCCACGACAACTTCTTCGAACTCGGCGGACATTCACTGCTCGCGACACAGGTGACGTCGCGTCTGCGGCAGCGGCTCGGGGCGGACGTCCCGGTGCGTGCCCTCTTCACCTCGCCCACCCCGGCCGCACTGGCAGGGGTCGTGCGGGAGCTGGGGACGACCGACGAGGCGCCGCTGGTACCGCTCGATCGCGACAACGGTCCACTGCCGCTGTCGTTCGCGCAGCAGCGGCTGTGGTTCCTGGACCAGCTGACGCCGGGCAGCGCCGAGTACCTCGTGCCGTTCGGTCTGCGGGTGCGCGGAACGCTCGACGCCGGTGCACTGGGTGCGGCGTTCACCGGTCTGGTGACCCGGCACGAGGTGCTGCGGACCCGGTTCGTCACGGACGACTCGGGTCGCCCCTCGCAGATCGTGGACGCGCCGTGGTCGGTCACTCCGGTGGTGCACGACGTGCAAATCCTCCCGACGGCCGATCGGGAGCGGGCCGCGCTGGAGATCATGGCGGCCGAGGCACGACGACCGTTCGAGCTGGACGGTGGGCGGCTCCTGCGGGTCGACGTGGTGCGCGTCGCCGACGACGACCAGTACGTACTGATCACGCTGCACCACATCGTCTCGGACGGTTGGTCCTCCGGGATTCTGGCGCGTGAGTTGCGGGAGTTGTACGGGGCTGCGGTTGCCGGGCGTGAGGTGTCGCTTCCCGAACTCTCCGTCCAGTACGCGGATTTCGCTGCCTGGCAGCGGGAACAGTTGGGCGGGGAGTTCCTGGAGAAGCAGCTGACGTACTGGCGCGAGCGCCTCGCGGGGGTCCCGGCCCTGGAGCTGCCGACCGACCACGGGCGGCCGGCCGATCGGGAGGGAGCCGAGGGCGACACCGTGTACTTCTCGGTGCCGTCGGAGGTGACGGAGGCGCTGCGGGCGGCGGCGAGCGGGCAGGGGGCGAGCCTGTTCATGGCGTTGCTGTCCCTGTTCCAGATCGTTCTGGCCCGCTACTGCCGGCAGGACGACATCGCGGTCGGCACCCCGATCGCCGGCCGCAACCGCGCCGAGACCGAGGGCCTGATCGGCTTCTTCGTCAACACCCTCGTCCTGCGCACCGATCTGTCCGGCGATCCGGCGTTCACCGAACTCCTCGACCGGGTCAAGGACACCGCGCTCGGTGCCTACGACCACCAGGACCTGCCCTTCGAACGCCTCGTCGACGAGCTGGCCCCCGACCGCGACCTGTCCCGCAACCCCCTGTTCCAGACCCTTTTCGTCTTCCAGAACACCCCGGACGGAGAGTCGTGGAACCTGCCCGGCCTGACGGTCGAGCAGGTCGGTGTGGGTGGTCAGGACGCCAAGTTCGACCTCCAGCTGACCGCGGCGGAGGCGGACGGTGAGCTGCTGGCAGCCCTTGAGTATCGGACGGATTTGTTCGAGCGGGCGTCGATCGAGCGGTTGGCGGGGCATTTCGTGACTCTGGCGGCGTCGGTTGCGGCTGCGCCGGGTGC
>NZ_JBEXPY010000123.1:0-1683 GCF_040612315.1 Streptomyces sp. NPDC006435 | reverse complement strand
GGCGAGGCTGGCGGCGCTGCTGGTGGCCCGCGGGGTCCGGCGGGGCGACACCGTCGCCGTGGCCGTCCCGCGCTCGGCCGCACTGACCGTCGCGCACCTCGCGGTGCTGCGGGCCGGTGCGGTGTGCCTGCCGGTCGAGCCGGAGAACCCGGCCGAGCGGATCCGCGTCCTCCTGGACGACGCCGCGCCCGCCGCGGTCGTCACCGTCCAGGAGGGCCCCTCCGCGCTCCGGGACCGCGGGGCCCCGGTCGTCGTGCTCGACGACCCGGCCACCGAGGAGGAGTCCGCGGCCCTGCCGGCCGCCGGACTGCCGGGCCCGCTGCCCGACTCCCCGGCCTACCTGTTCCACACCGCCGACCCGGAGGGCCGCCCGCGCGGCGTCCTCGTGCCGCACCGGGGCCTCGTGAACCGGCTGCTGTGGGCGCGGGACGCCCACGGGCTCGGCCCGGACGACCGGGTGCTGCACAAGGCACCCGCGGACGTCGACGTGTCGGTCCGGGAGATGCTCGCCCCGCTGGTGACCGGCGCCGCCCAGGTGGCCGCCGCACCCGGCAGCCACCGCGACATGGTCGCCCTGGCCCGGACCGTCCGGCGCGAGGGCGTGACCACCGCGCACTTCGCCCCCGCCGTGCTGGAGGCATTCCTCGCCGAGCCCGAGGCCGCCCGGTGCACCGGACTGCGCCGGGTGCTGTGCGGCGGCGAGCCCCTGACGGACGGGTTGCGCGAACGCTTCCGGCTGCTCCTGCCCGAGGCGGAACTGCACGTCCTGCACGGCGCGCCGGAGACGTCGTCCGACATCGCCGCGTGGTCCGGCGCGACCGACCCCGAAGGGGCGTACCCGTCCGTCGGCCGACCGGTCTGGAACAGCCGCGCCTACGTGCTCGACGCCAACCTCACCCCGCTGCCCCCGGGCAGCGCCGGGGAGCTCTACGTCGGCGGTGTGCAGCTGGCGCACGGCTACCCGGGCCGGGCCGACCTGACCGCGCAGCGGTTCGTGGCCGACCCGTACGGCCCGGCCGGCTCCCGGCTCCACCGCACCGGCGACCTGGCCCGGATCACCCGGGACGGGACGATCGAGATCCTGGGCCGCACCGACGACCGGATCACGGTCGACGGCAGGGACATCGAGCCCGGCGAGGTCGAGGGCGCCCTGGCCGGCCACGAAGCCGTCGGAGAGGCGGCCGTGACCGCGCGCCCGGGCCCCTCGGGCGCCGTCGAGCTGGTGGCCTACCACGTGCCCGCCGACCCGGTGGCCCCCGCGGACGCCGAGACGCTGCGGGCGCACGTCGCGGCCCTGCTGCCGCACCACGCGGTGCCCGTGCACTACGTGGAACTCGACGGACTCCCGCGCACCGCGGACGGCCGGACCGACCGGGCCGCGCTGCCCGAGCCGCAGCGCAGCACCGCCCGTGCCCCTCGCAACGAGGTGGAACGGACCCTGTGCGACCTGTTCTGCGAACTGCTCAAGGTGGAGTCGGTCTCGATCGACGACAGCTTCTTCGAACTGGGCGGTCACTCCCTGCTGGCCACCCGCCTGGTGAGCCGCGTCCGCTCCATGTTCGGCATCGAACTGCCCTTCCGGGACATCTTCGATGCGCAGACGGTGGTGTTGTTGGCGGAGCGTGTGGTGGGTTCGTCGGTGGGT
Source organism: Streptomyces sp. NPDC006435 (assembly GCF_040612315.1). Lineage (NCBI taxonomy): Bacteria > Bacillati > Actinomycetota > Actinomycetes > Kitasatosporales > Streptomycetaceae > Streptomyces > Streptomyces sp. NPDC006435. The sequence goes on along the minus strand of NZ_JBEXPY010000123.1, from coordinate 38 downwards.
GGGCGTGCGGCGTTGGTGCCGATGGTGCGTCCGGATCG
>NZ_JBEXPY010000122.1:0-1755 GCF_040612315.1 Streptomyces sp. NPDC006435 | reverse complement strand
TCAGTCCTTGATCTCGCAGATGACCGCGCCGGAGGAGATGGAGCTGCCGACCTCGGCGGTCAGGCCCTTGACGGTGCCGGCGCGGTGGGCGTTCAGCGGCTGTTCCATCTTCATGGCTTCGAGGACGACGATGAGGTCGCCTTCCTGGACTTCCTGGCCTTCTTCGACGGCGATCTTGACGATGGTGCCCTGCATGGGGGAGGCGAGGGTGTCGCCGGAGACGGCGGAGCCGGACTTCCTGGCCGCGCGGCGTTTGGGCTTGGCGCCGGCGGCGAGGCCGGTGCGGGCCAGGGACATGCCCAGGGAGGAGGGCAGGGAGACCTCCAGGCGCTTGCCGCCGACCTCGACGACGACGGTCTCGCGGCCGGGCTCCTCGTCGGTGTCCGCGTCGGCGGGGGCGGCGAAGGGCTTGATCTCGTTGACGAACTCGGTCTCGATCCAGCGGGTGTGGACCTGGAACGGGTCGGCGGTGAAGGCGGGGTCGGTGACCACGGCGCGGTGGAAGGGCAGGGCGGTGGCCATGCCCTCGACCGTGAATTCGGCCAGGGCGCGGGCGGCGCGCTGGAGGGCCTGTTCGCGGGTGGCGCCGGTGACGACGAGCTTGGCGAGCAGGGAGTCCCAGGCCGGGCCGATCACGGAGCCGGATTCCACACCGGCATCGAGACGGACGCCCGGGCCGGTGGGCGGGGCGAAGAGCGTGACGGTGCCGGGGGCGGGCAGGAAGTTGCGGCCGGGGTCCTCGCCGTTGATGCGGAACTCGAAGGAGTGCCCGCGCACCGGCGGATCGTCGTAGCCGAGTTCCTCGCCGTCGGCGATGCGGAACATCTCACGGACCAGATCCAGGCCGGTGACCTCCTCGGTCACCGGGTGCTCGACCTGCAGACGGGTGTTGACCTCCAGGAAGGAGATCGTGCCGTCCTGACCGACCAGGAACTCCACCGTCCCGGCACCGACATAACCGGCCTCCTTGAGGATGGCCTTGGACGCCGCGTACAGCTCCGCGTTCTGCTCATCGGTCAGGAAGGGGGCGGGGGCCTCCTCGACCAGCTTCTGATGACGGCGCTGCAACGAGCAGTCACGGGTGGAGACCACCACCACATTGCCGTGCGAGTCGGCCAGACACTGCGTCTCCACATGCCGCGGCCGGTCCAGATAGCGCTCCACGAAGCACTCGCCGCGCCCGAAGGCCGCGACGGCCTCGCGCACCGCCGACTCGTACAGCTCGGGAACCTCCTCCAGCGTGCGGGCCACCTTCAGCCCCCGCCCGCCGCCCCCGAAGGCGGCCTTGATCGCGATCGGCAGCCCGTGCTCCTCCGCGAAGGCCACCACCTCGTCCGCACCCGACACCGGGTCGGGGGTGCCGGCCACCAGAGGGGCCCCGGCACGCTGCGCGATGTGCCGGGCGGCGACCTTGTCGCCCAGGTCCCGGATCGCCTGCGGCGGCGGCCCGATCCACGTCAGCCCCGCATCCATCACCGCCTGCGCGAACTCAGCGTTCTCCGACAAGAACCCATAACCCGGATGAACCGCGTCCGCACCGGAATCCTCCGCCGCCCGCAGCACCTTGGCCATGTCCAGATAACTGGCCGCCGGAGTCTCACCGCCCAGAGCGAATGCCTCGTCGGCCACCCGCACATGCACAGCATCCCGATCCGGGTCCGCGTAAACGGCCACACTCCCGATCCCGGCATCCCGGCACGCCCGAGCAACACGGACAGCAATTTCGCCACGGTTGGCGATGAGCACCTTGCGCAC
>NZ_JBEXPY010000121.1:0-1857 GCF_040612315.1 Streptomyces sp. NPDC006435 | reverse complement strand
CGTTAGTGTTTTTGGGACCGGCGTTTGGGGCGCGCCGCCCCGTGTTCGCGCCTCACCGCCCCCCCGGGGTGGGGCCGCTCGCACGAGCGGCCCGACGGCTTGGCGGTTCGACGGCCCGACGGCCGGTGGATCAGGCGTGCCCCGGCGGCCGTCCCGTGTCCGGCCTCGGGCCCTCGGCGTCCCGGCGGTCGACGGTCTCGCCCCGGATGACATGGGGCTGCGAGGTCTCCCCGTCACCGTTCGGGGCGTCCTTCATGGCCCTGGCCTCGGACTTGAGGATGCGGGCCGACTTGCCCGCGGAACGGGCGAGGTCGGGGAGCCGCTTGGCACCCAGGACGAGTATGACCACGATCAGGATGATCGCGAGTTCGCTGATCCCGAACATCAGTCGTCGTCCTCGTCCTCGTCGTCGCCTTCGAGGAAGTCCCCGACCTCGTCGACGACTTCGGCCGCGACCATGCCGCCGACGACCCCGACCGCGAGCCCGGCGGCGCCCACCGCGACGGCCGTGCCGATGCCCGGTCCGGAACGGTGGCCGCCGTCGTGGGAGTGGCCTCCGTGCTGCGCGGGGTACGGGCCGTCGTGCCCGTACGCGGATTCCGCCGCGTACGCCGACCGGTGCTCGACCAGCTGCCGCAGCCAGCCGTCCACGAGCGCCGTCCAGTCCTGGTGCTCCACCCCGTCGTGCGGGACGGTGAACCGGCTGAGCGCGTCGTGCCCGTCGGAGAAGGGGCCGCCGCGCTTGTCGGCCTCCAGGACCACCTCCATGCCGCCCGGCGAGGCGAGGAAGGTGACCTCGATCTCGTTGACCGCGTGCGCGTACTGCGGCGCCGGGGACAGCTCGATCTCCTGGTAGAAGGGGAGTTGCTGACCGGTGCCGCCGATGTGCCCGTACTCCAGGTCGGCGGACTTGAAGCCGAAACCGAGCCGGCCGAACGCCTCCAGGACGGCCTCCTGCACCGGCAGCGGGCGGACGGTGAGCCGGTCCAGGTCGCCCTTGTCCTTGGCCCCGGCCACCGCCAGTTCGGTGTGCACGCCGAGGACGATGCCCAGGTCCTGCCCGTACAGCTCGGTGATGGGGGTCTCCCACGGCAGGGCGACCGAGAACGGAACGCTGCGCTGCTCGCCCTCGGCCAGCCGGAAGCCGCCGCCGACGGTGAGGCGCTCGAAGGCCACGACGCCCTCGCTCTCGCCCTCCTCGTGCTCGGACTCCACCCGCGCGACGAGCTCCAGCGTGATGTGCTCGATGTCGAAGTCGGCGTTGCCGCCCTTGAGATGGACCTGGCCGGACAGCGGCCCGCCCGGGGCGACCGCCCCGGGATCGAGGACCGTGTCGACGGTGGGGCCGCCCACGCCGAGCGAGCCGAGCAGTCGTTTGAACACCATGGCGGCGTTCACTCCCTTATGTGCGTACGAGGGGTGCGGGGGAGCACGGGCACATTCGGAGGAAGCACCCGAGCTCTACAGACGTGTAGAAGCATAGGGCCGGTGGAGGGGGTGCAGGAGCCGTGCGGCCCGGGTGGGCGGGAAAGTCCGAAAAGAATCGCCCACGAGGTCCGGACAGCCGCTTGACGAGCGCGTTTTGCCGTGCTTTTACCGTGCCCCGGGTGAGCGTACCGCCCGGCACCGCACCGTGGCGCGCCGCGTCGGGGCGGAGCCCGGCCCCGCGCGGTACGCGACCGGCCCCGCCGACGCGGGGGAGCGTCGGCGGGGCCGGTGGGTGGATCTCCGCGCGGCGCCGGGAACGGGGCGCCGCGGTCCGGGGTGTCAGCCCTTGCGGGTGTTGACTTCCTCGGTGAGCTGGGGGACGACCTGGAAGAGGTCGCCGACCACGCCGTAGTCGACGAGGTCGAAGAT
>NZ_JBEXPY010000120.1:0-1972 GCF_040612315.1 Streptomyces sp. NPDC006435 | reverse complement strand
CACCGGCCAGCGGCTGCGCGGCGGCGTACTCCTTGCGGATCGACATCAGACCGGGCATCTCGTGCTCGGCCAGGGTGATCTCCTTGCGGCCGAACTCGGCCAGGGAGAGGTCCGCGACCTTGAAGTCCGTGAAGTCAGCGGACGGCTGCGAGGGCATGTGCGCTCCTTGTGCTCTGGGCGTTCCGGGTGCTCTGGGCGTTCCGGGCAGTACGGGTGCTGTGGGTGTTCTGGACGTTCCGGTGGATCTCCAGCGTCGCGGTGGACCGGTTGAGCGTGATGTAGTGCAGTCCGGGAGCGCCTTCGGCGAGCAGACGGTCGGCCATGGCGGTGGCGTACTCGACACCGATGCGGTGGCCGTCGGCCGGGTTGTCGCGGGCGGCGTCCAGGCGCCGGGCGAGGTCGTCGGGGAAGGTGGCGTTGCTGAGTTCGGCGAAGCGGCCGATCTGTCGCACGTCGGTCGCCGGCATGATCTCGGGAATGATCGGTGTGTCGCAGCCCGCGGCGGCGACCCGGTCGCGCAGGCGCAGGTAGTCCTCGACCCGGAAGAACATCTGGGTGATGGCGTAGTCGGCGCCCGCGCGGCACTTGGCAACGAAGTGCCGGACGTCGTCCGCCCAGTCCGCCGAGCGCGGGTGCCGTTCGGGGAAGGCGGCCACACCCACGCTGAAGTCGCCCGACCGGCGTACCAGCGAGACGAGTTCGTGGGCATGGGTGAAGCCCTCCGGGTGCGGGACCCAGGGGGCGGAGGGGTCGCCCGGCGGGTCGCCGCGCAGGGCGAGCACGTCGCGCACGCCCGCGTCCGCGTACTGACCGATGATGTGGCGCAGTTCGGCGGTGGAGTGGCCGACCGCCGTCAGGTGCGCGACCGGCCGCAGCGTGGTCTCGGCGGCGATGCGCTTGGTGACCTCGACGGTACGGTCCCGGGACGTGCCGCCCGCACCGTAGGTGACCGAGACGAACGTCGGGGACAGGGCCTCGATCCGGCGGATCGCCTCCCACAGCGTGCGGGTGCCGGCCGCCGTCCTCGGCGGGAAGAACTCGAAGGAGAACGAGGGCATACCGCTCGCCAGGAGTTCGGGCAGTGTGGTCATGGCCTACGGCCTCCCGCGTTGAAGTATCCGGCCTCGGGGTGGTGGATGACGATCGCGTCGGTGGACTGTTCGGGGTGCAGTTGGAACTCCTCGGAGAGGTGCACCCCGATCCGCTCCGGCCGGAGCAGTTCGGCGATCTTCGCCCGATCCTCCAGGTCGGGGCAGGCGGGGTAGCCCAGGGAGTACCGGCAGCCCTGGTACTCGGTACGGAGCATGCCGTCCAACACGGCGGGGTCGCCCGCGGAGATGCCCAGTTCGGCGCGGACGCGGGCGTGCCAGTACTCGGCGAGGGCTTCGGCGAGCTGGACGGACAGTCCGTGGAGTTCGAGGTAGTCGCGGTAGGAGTTGGCTTCGAAGAGTTTGGCGGTTTCCTCGCCGATGCGGGAGCCGATGGTGACGACCTGGAGGCCGACGACGTCGGTCTGTCCGGATTCCTCGGGGCGGAAGAAGTCGGCGAGGCACAGGCGGCGGCCCCGGCGCTGGCGGGGGAAGGTGAAGCGGGTGCGTTCGGAGCCGTCCTCGTGGAGCAGGACGAGGTCGTCGCCCTTGGAGACGCAGGGGAAGTAGCCGTGGACCACGGCCGCTTCGAGCAGCCGGTCGGTCTGGAGCCGATCCAGCCAGTGGCGCAGCCGGGGCCGACCCTCGGTCTCGATCAACTCCCGTTCCTTCAGGCCCCATTGGCCCTTGAAGAGGGCGCCTTCGTCGAGCCAGGAGGCGTACTCCTTGAGCTGGATGCCCTTGATGACCCGGGTGCCCCAGAAGGGGGGCGTGGGGACGGGGTTGTCCACCGCGACGTCGGAGCGGACGCCCTCCTGCGGCTCGTCCACCTCCAGTACCGCGGTGTCCCGCTTGGGCACCCGGCGCTGCTTCAGCTCGGGCAG
>NZ_JBEXPY010000119.1:1377-2490 GCF_040612315.1 Streptomyces sp. NPDC006435 | reverse complement strand
CCGAGGGGCTGGCCGGGGGGTGGTGGGGGGAGTACGTGGGCGATGGCGGATGCGCGGTGTTCGATGTAGGGGTTCATGGCGTCGTCGGTGGCGAGGCGTTCCTGGACGCGGGTGAACAGGGCGGGGTCGCGGAGGTAGGCGAGGAAGAGGAGGCCCTGGTCGTGGGGGGTGTTGCGGTAGGAGTAGCCGCGGCGGAGCATGCGGGCGCCGCCGTCGAGGCGGGAGTGGGCGAGGCGGATGTGGGCGTGGGTGGGGATGTGGTAGCGGCCCTGGGGGGTTTTGGCGTAGAGGTTGACCGGGTCGTGTTCGTGGTGGGTGCCCAGGGGGGCTCCGGTGGTGCGGTGGCGGCCGATGATCTGTTCCTGCCGGGTGGGGGGCAGGGTGGTGAAGGTGTCGGTGTTCATGTGGATGCGGCGGTAGACGAGGAAGGTGCTGCCGTCGTCGTGCCAGATCCAGCGGGTGAGTTCGTCGCCGGTGGGGTTCTCGGTGCCGTCCTTGAAGCCGAAGAGGTTGCGTGGGGTCTGGCCGGCGGGGCGGGGTGGCAGGAATCCGGGCTGTTGCCAGCGGGGTACCAGGGTGCCGGCGGCTCGTGCGGTGAGCCGGGTGGCGGCCCGGTTGCAGGCGGCGGCGGTGGGGCCGCAGATCTGGAGGATGATGTCGCCGCCGCCGTGGCGGGGTTCGAGGCGGTCGCGGGGGAAGGACGGCAGGTCCTTCAGCCGGGGCGGGGCGGTCAGGCCGAGCTTGCGGTAGAGGGCGGGGCCGACGGCCACGGTCGGTGTGACTCCGGGAACGGGACGGGAGGCCTGGTCGGCCCACCAGCGGGACAGGACGCGGCGGACGTCCTCGACGGACGGCCCGGCGGGGGACAGGTCATGGGCGAGCAGCAGCACATGGGCGGGCTGCACAGTCGTGATGCCCGGCTGGGTACGGACGACCCGACGGCCCCCGCCCCCAAAGACACCGGAACGCCCGGAGGGGGCCGTGGCCGTGTTCTCGGTGGGTTTCCCGGCCGTGTCCTCGGTGGCGGAGGGGGTGCCGCACGCGGTGGCCGCGGCGAGCGGGGCGAGGAGCAGCGTACGGCGGTGGGGCGAAGGCAGAGCGGTCACCAGGACT
>NZ_JBEXPY010000119.1:0-1281 GCF_040612315.1 Streptomyces sp. NPDC006435 | reverse complement strand
TCGGTGGTGCTTCTGGTCCTGTCCGGGTGTGGTTCGTCCGGTGGTGATGGCAAGCGGGGGTTGTCCGGGCCGCCGGTGGTGTTGCGGGTGCCCGGGGGGTATCCGTCGATCCAGGAGGCGGTGGATGTCGCCCGATCGGGGGATGTCGTGCTGGTCTCTTCGGGTGTTTACCGTGAGGCGGTGACCGTGCGCCGTCCGGGGGTGGTGCTGCGCGGTGCGGACCGCGAGGGGACGGTCGTGGACGGGGAGTTCCGGCGTGCCAACGGGATCACGGTCACCGGTGCGGGGTCGGTGGTGGAGAACCTGACCGTCCGCAACCATCTGGCGAACGGGGTGCTGTTCACCGGTGTCACCGACGAGCGCCTGCAGGGCGCGGGTGCGGGCGGGGGCGAGGGGTACGACCCGCTGGACACGGTCAGGTTCCCGCCGCTGAAGGGGTTCCGGGCCTCGTACGTGACCGCGTACAACAACGCCCTGTACGGCATCTACGCCTTCGACGCGCGCGGTGGTGTCATCGAGCGCTCCTACGCCTCGGGGCAGTCCGACTCGGGGATCTACGTCGGGCAGTGCGACCCGTGCGACACCGTGGTGCGGAACAACACCCTGGAGCACAACGCGATCGGCATCGAGGTCACCAACGCCTCCCGCAACCTGTACTTCCTGGCCAACACCGTGCGCCGCAACCGGGTCGGTGTGACCGTCAACTCCAACAACCTGGAGGCCCTGGGCCCGCAGCACGGGGCCGTGGTCGTCGGCAACACCGTCACCGGCAACAACGACGACCGCAGCCCCGAACAGGCCGACGGCGGCTTCGGCATCGGCATCGGGATCGGCGGCGGCACCCGCAACCGCATCGAACGCAACCGCATCGAGGACCACCGCGTGGCCGCCCTCGTCCTGCGCGACGTCCAGGGCTACCCCGCCCAGGGCAACACCATCCGCGACAACACCATCACCGCCGGCACCCTCGTCCTGGCCACCGCCCGCACCGGAGGCAACTGCATCACCGGCAACACCCCCGCCCCCACCAGCCCCCACCCCCTGCCCCCCGCCACCACCACCTGCCCCGGACACGACACCCCCCTCACCACACCCGGCACCACCACACCCGTGAAAACCCCACCCGGCATCTCCTTCAAACACATCACCCCACCACCCCCACAACAACAGATGCCCAACGCCCCGACCGCCCCCGCCCACCCCGCCACCCACCTCCCCGGGCCCGTCGACCCCACCCGCTACCCCCTCCCGGCACCCACCACCGACTGACACACCCCCGAC
>NZ_JBEXPY010000118.1:0-3007 GCF_040612315.1 Streptomyces sp. NPDC006435 | reverse complement strand
CGGGGACCCGGTGGTGACCTCGGCCAGTTGTCCGGGGACCGGGGAGATTCCGATGCCGGGTCCGCGGGGCACGGTCAGGTGGCCGTCCTCCAGTACGAACGGTTCGGTGATGTCGGTCCGGTAGTACCGGTCGGAGGCGGAGGTGTCGCCGGGCAGGGTGAAGCCGGGCAGGGCGGCGAGCGCGACGTTGGCGGCCCGGCCGAGACCGGTCTCCAGCATGCCTCCGCACCAGACCGGGACGCCGTTGGCGGCGCACACGTCGTGGATCCGCCGCGCCTCCAGGTAGCCGCCGACCCTGCCCGGTTTGATGTTGACGACCGAGCAGGCGCCCATCGCGATCGCGTCGGCCGCCGAACGGGCGGAGACCACGGACTCGTCCAGGCAGATGGGGGTGCGCACCCGCCGGGCGAGTTCCGCGTGGCCCCTGAGGTCCTCCTCGTCCAGGGGCTGTTCGATCAGCAGCAGCCCGTACGGGTCGAGCCGGGCCAGCTGCGCGGCGTCGGCCAGGGTGTAGGCGGTGTTGGCGTCCACCTGGAGCAGCACGTCGTCGCCGAAGCGTTCCCGGACCGCGCGCACCGGCGCCACGTCCCAGCCGGGTTCGATCTTCAGCTTGATCCGCCGGTAGCCCTCGGCGAGGTAGCCGTCGACGGCGTCGAGGAGGGCGGGGACGGAGTCCATGATGCCGACCGACACCCCGGCCGGCACCCGCTCGGCCGTCGCTCCCAGCCACTGGCCCATCGACAGGCCGTGGGTGCGCAGCCAGGCGTCCAGGACCGCGGTCTCCAGGGCGGCCTTGGCCATCCGGTGGCCCTTGAACGCGGCCAGTGCCGGGGCGACCGCCCACGGGTCCAGGCCGGGCAGGGCGGTGAGGGCGGGCACGAAGTAGCTGCGCAGTACGTCCGCGGCGCCCGCGGTGTATTCCGGGGAGTACAGCGGGTCGGTCATGGTGACGCATTCGCCGTAGCCCTCCTGCTCCCCGGTCTCGACCCTGACCAGCAGGATCTCCCGCGTGGTCATCGTGGCGAACGAGGTCCGGAACGGTGCGACCAGCGGCATCGCGATCCGGCGCAGTTCCACACCTGCGAGTTTCATGTCCGGTTCTCCTGACGTCTTTCGATCACGTACCGGCCGTCCCGGGTGAATCCGGTGACGGCATGTCCCCCGGCCATCAGCCCGCCGAGCACCTCGCGCAACGCATACCGCCACTCACGGGCGAGTGACGGGGCGGTCCGGCGCAGTTCCTCCGCCTCCGCCGGAATCCGGACCAGGACAATGCCGCCCTCCAGATCCCCGACGACGGGACGGCCATCGGGCCCGGCCTCCAGCCCGACCACCGTGCGGGGGCCCGTGACGTCGGCGGTGACGGTGCGGGGGATGCCGGTGGCGGATCCGGCGGCGCGCGGACCGGTCAGTTCCCAGCGGACCATCAGCCGGTCCGTCTCGGTCCCCGCGTTGACCTCGTCCTGCATGCTGCCGTAGAAGTCGGGCAGGTACTCGCTGGGTTCCGCACCCAGCTTGGCCAGGTTGAAGTAGGCGTTGCGGCTGATCAGCGGGTCGAAGGTCCAGGTGATCGTGGTGATGCCGCGGGCCAGGGCCCAGGCCCGCTGATGCTGCTTGACCGCGAAGCCGACGTTGCGGCCCCGGACACTGCCGTCCACCCCGGCCACATGCGAGTGCAGTCCCCCGGCGGCCAGGAAGCCCAGGCAGAACCCGACCATCCGCCCGTCCCGGTGGACACCCGCGACATAGCTGCCGGAGTGCGCGAAGACCCGCAGCAGCTCCGGCGGGATCAGCGGGCTGCCGGAAGCGGGCCGCCAGATCCGGTCCAGCACCCGGCACGCCTCGTGCATCTCCTCCGGCCCGTGCAGCTCCGACACGGTCACGCCCGCCCGGCGCGCCGCCAGGTCCGCGGCATCCGCCGCCGCTCGTGTCCCGCTCACCCGGCCGCTCCGCCCGGTCCGGCCGGCGGTCCGCTGACCAGCGCCGCCACCAGGCGGGCCACCAGGGCCGTGCGGCGGGGCAGTTCGGCGACGACCACATGCTCGTCGTCGGCGTGCGCCCCGCCGCCCACGGCCCCGAGCCCGTCGAGCGTGGGGGTGCCCGCCCCGGCGGTGAGGTTGCCGTCGGACGCGCCACCGACCGCCACCCCGCGCAGGGTTCCGAAGCCGAGCTCCGCGTAGTGACGGCGGGCCAGTTCGAACAGTGCGGCCGACGCGCTGGCCGGCAGCGGCGGCCGGTCCGGGCCGCCGGTGAAGGTGAGCGAGGCGCCCTCGGTCACCGGCCGCAGAGCCCGCACGGCACGGTCCACCCGGTCCTGCTCCGCGGCCGTCGCCACCCGTACGTCGACCATCAGCCGGGCCGTGTCGGGCACCGTGTTGCGAGTGGTGCCCGACGAGGCGACGGTCGGAGTCACCGTGGTGCCGGCCGCCGGATCGGCAAGCTCGGACAACGCGAGCACCTGGTGGGCCAGTTCGGTGGTGGTGTTGATGCCGCGATGGGGTTCGAGACCGGCGTGCGCCGCACGTCCGGCGATGCCCAGCCCGTAGCCGGACATGCCCTTGCGCGCGGTCTTCAGCGCGCCGCCCTCGCTCGCCTCCAGGACGAGCACGGCCCGGGTGCGGCGGGCCTCGTCCTCGATCAGGGCACGCGAGGCGGGGGCACCGATCTCCTCGTCCCCGGTGAGCAGCACCGACACCCCGTCCAGACCGTCCAGCACCGACAGGGCGTGGAACAGCTGCACCACCCCCGCCTTCATGTCGAAGCAGCCGGGCCCGGTCACCCGGCCCCCGGTGATCCCGAAGGGGTGGGTGGCCAGGGAACCCACCGGCCACACCGTGTCGAAGTGGCCGAGCAACAGCACCCGGTCACCGGAACCGAACCGCCAGCGCAGGGCGGGCCGCCCCGAACCATCGACCCACTCGGGCGCCACACCGGTCAACCGGGCACCGAGACCGGCGACGACCCCCGCACAACCGACAACCGCAGCCAAGTCCTCACTGGGCGACTC
>NZ_JBEXPY010000117.1:0-3219 GCF_040612315.1 Streptomyces sp. NPDC006435 | reverse complement strand
AGCGCGGTGTCGCGGTTGGCCCACGGGAAGGTCTCCACCTTCACCTTCACACCCGAGTGCTCCTTCTCGAACGCCTTCACCAGGCCGTCCCAGTAGGCCTTGTTCTTGGCCTCGTCGAAGATGACCGGGTAGGTCCACATGGTGACGGTGTTGTCGTCGCTGCCGCTGCCGGAACAGCCGGCCAGCACACCGACGGCGAGCACGGTGGCCAGCGCGGGGGCGGCGACGGCGCGGACTCTGGAACGGCGGGTGAGGAGACGGGACATGAGCTGGTCCTCCGAGGACGTGAGGGTGGGGCGGGGAAGAGGGGGAGTCACCGGGCCGGAACCGTTTGGACGGTGCCGGTGTGCCGGGCACGTTCGGCGGCGAACGCCGCGAGGTGGCTGCCGAGCGAGGTGGCGGGACCGGAGCGGACCGCCCCGGCGTCACCGGTGGCGACGGCGGTGACGAACGCGTCGACGAGTCCGGCGTCCCCGCCGCCGTGCCCGTCGGCCGCGTTCGAACCGGAGGCGCCGAGTTCGTGGACGGTGGACTCGCCGGTCCGGAAGTCCTGCACCGTGACCCGCTCGCCGTCGCCGATCAGCCAGCCGTGCGAGCCGAAGATCCGGGTCTGCCGGTGGGTCTGCTCGGTGAACGCCACCATCTGGAAGGTCGCGGTCACCCCGTCCGTCAGCTGCATGGCCAGGACCTGGTGGTCGACCACGTCGTTGTCGCTCCGGTACGCGCAGACGCCGTACGGGCCCTCGCGCAGCGCCTGCACGAGACCGGCCTCGTCGGTCGCCTCGGTGACGTGGGTGACCGGCCAGACCGCGCCCTTCTCGCGCAGCGTCGGCATGTACAGCTTCAGCGCGCTGTACGGGCAGCCGTCCTCGACCGCGCAGTCGAGGCAGCGGTCGGCGGACCCGGCCGGGGCGTTCTCGGGCCGGAAGTGCTTCAGCCCGCCGAAGCTGGAGACCTGCTCGATCCGGCCGCCCATGACGTACGTGATCCAGTCCAGGTCGTGGCAGGACTTGGCGAGCAGCATCGGCGAGGAGTCCTTCTCGCTGCGCCACGGCCCGCGCACGTAGGAGTGCGCGTAGTGCCACCAGCCGACCGGCTCCAGATGGTCGAGGGAGACCAGCTGGCCGAGCACGCCGGAGTCCACGACCTCCTTCACCAGGTCGGTGTACGGGGTGTACCGCATGACGTGGCACACCGCGAACAGGACTCCGGAGCGTTCCACGCCCTCGACGATCCGCCGGGTCTCCTCCTCGGTCGGGGCGAGGGGCTTCTCGGCGAGGATCGCGTAGCCGGCCTCGGCCAGGGCCAGCACCGGCTCCACGTGGAAGCGGTCCTGGGTGGCGACGACGACGGCGTCGGCGATGCGGTTCTCGACCAGCGGACGCCAGTCGTCGAACTCGACGGGAGCGCCGGCGGCGGCCCGCGCCGCGGGGCGCGGGTCGGCGACGGCGACGAGCTCGGCGCGCTCGGGGTGCGCCTTGATCCACTCGGCGTACGTCAGACCGCGGTTGCCGGCGCCGACGAGTGCGACCCGTACGGGCCGGCCGGTGATCGGGGTATGCGTGGACACGGGAATCCCTGGTGCTCGATGGGGTGGTCAGATGCGCAGCGTGGCCGCGGTGTGGGCGACGCGGTCGCCCTCGTCCGGCAGCGCGGTGCGCTCGGTGCCGTCCTCGACGCAACCGGTGTGCAGCAGATGGCTGTTGCCGGTGAACGCCGCGGGCCGCAGTTCGAGCCGGCCGCCGGTGAAGGTGGAGCCGGTGGCCCGGTAGCGGTTGGTGCCCTCGGTGACCAGCACGTGGGCGGTGCCCTCGGGCGCGGTCGAGTCGAGGCCGGACAGCTGCCAGTCGACGGTCCGTCCGGCACCGGTGCGCGACAGCAGGGCGCCGTCCTTGTTGGTGCCGTTCAGCCGCGTTCCGTCGACGCGCAGCCGCTGGTCCTTGTCGGAGGCCAGCTTGAGCCCGGTGTCGCGGAGTTCGCCGCCCAGCACGGTGATGTCGGTGTGCTTGAGCGAGACGGGGGCGGTGTCCTTCGAGCCGGTGAGCGTGCACTGGTCCAGGACGAGCGGCCCGGTGCCGTTGAACACCGCTGCGTCGACGCCCTTCAGGACGTTGCGCTGGAGGGTGAGCGGGACGGTCACGTTGGCCTGGGTGATCTCCGCGCCGGCCGCGAACGCGAACGAGGAGTCGGCGATCACATTGGGGCGGGCGGACAGGTCCGAGGCGCGGGAGACGATCAGCGGACCCGTGGCCGTGCAGCCGCGCATCTGCACGCCGTCGGCGTTGACCCAGAGCATCCCGGAGCCGGACAGGGACTTCTTGCCGACGACGAGGACGTCCTCCAGGGTCAGATCGGTGATCTTGACCCGGGCCACGAACCAGGAGCAGGCGTGCCGGCGGACGGTGATCCGCTTGGCCCGGCCGCCCCAGGCGGCGCCGGAGTTGGCGAAGGTCATCAGCCCGGAGTTGCCGGTGTAGACGAGGTCGTGCTCGAACTGGCCGTGCGTCACGAACGGGCCCTCGTCGTCGCCGTCGCCGTGACAGTTGGTGACGTAGCAGTAGGCGGAGGCCGTGAAGTCGTTGAGGTGGCGGGCGTTGGAGGTGTGACAGTCCTCGACGTGCCCGTACAGGCAGTAGATCTGCTGGGTGAGGTAGCCCGCGCCGCCGTACGTCACCGACTTCGGGTTGGTCAGCGAGCACTGCTCGGTGCGGTAGTACGTGCACCAGCGGCGCATCACGACCGGCCAGAAGGTGCCGATGGCCTCGATCCCGGAGACGTCGCAGCGCACCGCGTACTCGTACGCGACCGGGTGCGAGCCGGACATCTCGTCCTCGCCCCAGCCCTCGAAGACCATGTTGCGGACGTGGGCGCGGTCGACGGGCTCGACGCGGGTCCAGGTCAGGGTGCGTCCGGCGGCCAGGTCCCAGCCGATCTGGTAGTTGACCCGGATGTGCGTGGCGTCGACGACATCGGTGACCTGGACGAGCCGCTGGATCTCCTTCTCGTACTTGCCCGCCAGGGCGTTGACCTCCACGGCCCACCACTGGCCCACGGAGAACTTCGACGAGTCACCGACCTCGAACAGGTCCGAGAGGTCCGGCATCGCCGCACCCAGGGTGTGCTTGACGGTGGTGTCGGTGGGGGTGCCGCGGAAGGAGAGGACGGCGCCGAAGGGGTTGTCGTGGGTGTTCTTCTCGATGCCTTCGGTGCGTATGCGGT
>NZ_JBEXPY010000116.1:0-3391 GCF_040612315.1 Streptomyces sp. NPDC006435 | reverse complement strand
GCTGACTGCCCTGCCCCGTGAACAACACCGCCAGCTCACCACCGACGACGGAACCCTCGACGACATCACGATGCGCCCGACCATCCGCCAACGCCAGGAGTGCCTCCCCGGCCCGGTCGGTGGTGCTCGCCACGACGCTCGCCCGGTGGTCCAGGTGGGCGCGGTGGTGTGCGGCGCTGTAGGCGATGTCGAGCAGTTCCGCGTCGGGCCGGCCCGTCAGGTGGTCGGCGAGCCGGGCGGCGTTCTCGGCCCGTGCCTCCTCGGACTTGCCGGAGACGGTGAGGACGACGGGGGTCTTGAGCGCGGGCCGGTCGGAGCGGCCGTGGACGGCCGTCCAGCCGATGTCGTGGCCCTCGCACCACAGGCGGGCGACCAGGTCCTCCAGGCTCCGGCGGGCGGGCCGGTCGCGTCGGCAGGTGGCGAGGGCGGCGGAGCGGGTGGCGCCGAGCGCGGTGAGCGTCCGCTCCAGGGAGTGCCGGGCGACGGGGTGCGGGGCGATCTCCACGACGCTCAGTCCGTGCGCGGCGGCGGACTCTGTGCGGGTGAGGGCGGCGACCGCCTCGGCCACCAGCATGGGGCGGCACATGTTGCGTGCCCAGTACTCGGCGTCGAGCGCGGTGCCGTCGACGAAGTCGTCGTCGACGGTGGACCAGAAGGGGACGGACGTGACGCCGGTGCGCAGGGTGCCGAGCCTGCGGACGAGTTCGGGGGCGAGGTCCTCCAGCCCGGCGCTGTGGGACGCGTAGTCGATGTTGACGCGGGCGGTGCGTACGCCGTTCTCGGAGAGTTCCCGTTCGGCGGCGGCGACGGCGTCCGCGGGGCCGGACAGGCAGACCTGGTCGGGTGCGAGGTGTCCGGCGACGGAGAGCCCGTGGTCGGCGGCCGGGCGGGCGGCCCCGTCGGCGGTGAGGTCGCAGACCAGGAGGGCGCCGTGGCCCGAGGCGCGTTCGGCGATCAGCGCGGACCAGGTGGTGATGAGCCGGGCGCCCTCGTCCAGCGGGAGGGCGCCCGCGACGACGGCCGCGGCGGCCTCCCCGATGCTCTGGCCGAAGACGGTGTCGGGTTCCGGGCCCCAGGCGGCCAGGGTGCGGGCCAGGGCGACCTGTACGGAGAAGAGGACGGGCTGGACGACGTCGGTGCGGTCGAGCCGGGAGGAGGCCGGGTCGGCGAGGAGTTCGTCGGTGACCGACCAGCCGGTGTGCTCGGCGACGGCGCGGTCGCAGTCGTCGAGGGCGGTGCGGAAGGCGGGCTCGGAGAGCAGGTCGCGGCCCATGCCGATCCACTGCGCTCCGTGGCCGGAGAAGAAGAGGGCGAGCTGGGGGCGTCGCTCGGACCGGGTGGGCCCCGCGACGAGCTCGGCGCGGCCGGCCGGGGTCGGGGCGACGACCGCACGGTGGGTGCCGGTGGCGTCCGGGGCCGGGTGCGGGCCGGTCGTGGTGTCCCCCGCGGTGGCGATCGCCGCGTTCAGCGCCTCCTCGGTCGCGGCGGCGAGGGGCACGAGGCGGCGGCGGACGCAGGGGGCCTCTTCGAGGGCGACGTGGGCGTTGGTGCCGCCGAAGCCGAAGCCGCTGACGCCCGCGTAGCGGCGGCGGGCGGCGGGCCACGGGCGGCGCTCGGCGACGACGCTGAGCTTGTTGGCCTCGAAGTCGATGTGCGGGTTGGGCACGTCGAAGTGGAGGCTGGCGGGGATCTCGCCGTGGTACAGGGACAGGGCGGTCTTGAGGAGGCCGGTGACACCGGCCGCGGGCTCCAGGTGGCCGAAGTTGGTCTTGGCGGAGCCCAGGTGCAGGGGTTCCTCGCGGCCCTCGGCGAACACCGTGCCGAGGGCTTCCGCCTCGATGGGGTCGCCGAGGAGGGTGCCGGTGCCGTGCGCCTCCACGTAGGAGACGTCCTTGGGGTCGACGTCGGCGTCCTGCCAGGCGGTGCGCACGACGTCGACCTGGGCGCGCGGATTGGGGGCGGTGAGTCCGTTGGAGGCGCCGTCGTTGTTGACGGCGGTGCCGCGGATCACGGCGTACACGCGGTCGCCGGAGGCCAGGGCGTCGGAGAGCCTGCGCAGGACGACGGCGCCGCAGCCCTCGCCGCGCACGTAGCCGTTGGCGCCCGCGTCGAAGGCGCGGCACTGGCCGTCCGGGTTCATGCCGCCGAACTTGGTCATGGCGACGGTGGTGTTGGGGTGGAGCATGATGTTGACGCCGCCCGCCAGGGCGAGGTCGGTCTCGCCGCGGCGCAGGCTCTGCACGGCGAGGTGGGTGGCGGTGAGCGAGGAGCTGCAGGCGGTCGCGACGGCCATGGCGGGGCCGTGCAGGCCCAGGGTGTAGGCGATGCGCGCCGGGATGATGGAGTTGTCCCAGCCGACGGCGGAGTGCGTCTCGATGTCGTCGGCGTCGGCGCCGGTGGCGAGGTGGTACTCCTGTGCCATCGTGCCGAAGAAGACGCCGGTGCGGGTGCCGGCGATGTCGGTGGGGACGATCCGGGCGTCCTCGAAGGCGGCCCACGCGACCTCCAGCGCCATGCGCTGCTGCGGGTCCATGTGCTTGGCCTCGGCGGGCGAGATCCGGAACAGGTCGGCGTCGAACCCGGCGACGTCGTCGAGGAAGCCGCCCCAGCGGGTGTTCATCCGGCCGGGTGCCCGGGGGTCCGGGTCGAGCCATTCCCGGGCGTTCCAGCGGTCGGCGGGGACCTCGCGGATCGCGTCGAGTCCGTCGCACAGGCTCTCCCAGAGCGCCTCGGGCGTCTCGATGCCGCCGGGCAGCCGGCAGCCGAGGCCGACGATGGCGATGGGGTCGTTCGCGGCGGGGGTCCGGCCGGGGCGCGGTGCGGCGGCGGGGGGCGCGTCCTCGCCCGCCAGGTGGGCGCCGAGCCCGGCGACGGTGGGGTACTGCCACACCGCCCAGCCGGGCACGGGGCGTCCGAGGCGTTCCGACAGCACCGCCACGAGGGACAGGATCCGGACGGAGTCCAGTCCGAGGTCGCGCAGCGGCCGGTCGACGTCGACGGTTTCCGGCCGTACGTCCAGCAGTTCGGCGACGGCAGTCCGGACGAAGGCCGTGATGTCCTCGGCGGTCGCCGGAGCCCGGCCGTCGCCACTGTTCACCTGGGCATAGCTCATCTGCTCATCCTCGATAGCTCGTTGAAGCGGACGACCGGCGCACGATGCGGGGACGGGCCCGTGACAGTGCCCGTCCCACTCTCGACCGTCGTTCTGGAGACCGGGTGGAGCCCGGCTCCACCCGGGTCGGGCCCGGTTCCACCCGGAGCGGGCGCCCCGGAATCCGGAGCGCCCGCGGGGTGGTTCGGGGGCTTCGCGGAGTACGTCTCCTACTCCTACCGCAAGCTCAACTACGACGCCGCCATCGCCCAGGCCGCGAACCGCACCTACCCCCTGAGC
>NZ_JBEXPY010000115.1:0-3418 GCF_040612315.1 Streptomyces sp. NPDC006435 | reverse complement strand
TGCGCCTCGATCGCATCGATATCGGCCGGAGTCAGACGGGCCGCCTCCAGAGCGTCCTGGATCACCCGCTGCTGCGACGGCCCGTTCGGAGCCGTAAGCCCCTGACTGCGACCGTCCTGGTTCACCGCCGAGCCCCGCAGCACCGCCAGCACCCGGTCACCGTCACGCTCCGCGGCCGACAACCGCTTCAGGACCAGCACACCCGCACCCTCGGCCCAGCCCGCACCATCCGCAGCAGCCGAGAAGGACTTGCAACGTCCGTCCGCAGCCATGCCCTTGAGACGGGAGAACTCCACGAACAACGCCGGGGTGCTCATCACCGTGACACCGCCGGCCAGGGCGAGTTCGCACTCGCCCTGGCGCAGCGCCTGCACCGCGAGATGCACCGACACCAACGACGAGGAACACGCGGTGTCCACCGTCACGGCCGGGCCCTGGAGGCCGAGCGAGTACGACACCCGGCCCGACACCACGCTCGACGCGTTGCCGGTGCTGACGTAGCCGTCGAGAGCGTCCAGGTCGTGCCCCTGCTGGTTGCCGTAGTCGGAACTCATCGTGCCGAGGTAGACACCCGTACGGCTTCCGCCGATCGAGTCGGGCCGGATGCCGGCCCGTTCCAGCGCCTCCCACGACGCCTCCAGCACCAGCCGCTGCTGAGGGTCCATCGACAGCGCCTCACGCGGCGAGATCCCGAAGAACGAGGCATCGAAACCCTCGACACCATCGATGAACCCACCCTCACGGGCATAACTCTTACCGACCGACTCCGGATCCGGGTCGTACACGCCGAGACCGTCCCACCGCGGCGGCAGGCCGCCCACCGCGTCCCCACCGGACGCCAGCAGCTCCCAGAACGCCTCCGGTGTGTCGATACCACCCGGAAGCCGGCACGCCATCGACACGATCGCGATCGGTTCGGTGCGTGACGCGCGTTCGGCGGTGAGTTCCTTCTCCGTCTCGACGAGCGCGTTCGCCGTTCGCCGCAAATACGCCTCGAGCTTTTCGAGCTTCTCGACTTCGGACGCGCTCATTCGCTCACTCCAAGCTTGCGATCCAGGAACTGAAGAAGGTCATCCGTGCTGCCGGTGTCGATCTCGGCCTCCGGCTCCGGCTGCTCGTCGGCCACGGCGGCGGTCTTCGCCAGTCCGTCCCTCAGTGCCAGCAGGCCGGCGGTCAGGCCCTGCTCGTCGAGCTGGGCCGGTGTCGCGGAGCGCAGCAGCTCCACCAGGCTGTCGATCTGGTTTCTGGTGACGCCCCGTCCGCTGCTCGCCGGGCCGCCGGAGCCGATGGCGAGCCTGTCGAGCAGCAGTGCCGCGATCGCGGTGGGGGTCGGGTGGTCGAAGGCCAGGGTCGAGGGCAGGGACACCCCGGACTCGGCCGAGAGACGGCGGCGCAGTTCGACCGCCATCAGCGAATCCATGCCCAGTTCCTTGAGGACCTGGTCGGCGCCGATGCCGCCCGCCCCGGACACCCCGAGGACGGTCGCCGCTTCCTGCTGCACCAGCCGGGCGAGATGAGCGGTCCGCTCGCCCTCCGGCAGTGCCAGCAGTCGTTCGCGCAGCCCGGAGGGGGTTCCGCCGGACCCGCCGGCCCGTTTGCGCGGGGCCCGCAGCAGGTTCCGGAGCAGTACGGGAACCTCGCCGCCGTTGTCCGACTCCCGCTGCAACGAGGTGAGTTCGAGCCTCACCGGAACCAGGTGCGGATACGGACTAGTCAGCGCGGCGTCCAGGGCGGCCAGGCCCTGCTTCTCGCTCAGCGCACCGATGCCGCGGCGGCGCATCCGTGCCAGTTCGGCCTGTCCGAGCCCGGCGGTCAGTCCGATCCCGGCCTGCTGCCACAGCCCCCACGAGAGGCTGACACCCGGCAGGCCGTCGGCACGTCGCCGGGCGGCGAGGGCGTCGAGGAACGTGTTCGCGGCGGCGTAGTTGGACTGTCCGGCACCGCCCAGGACTCCGGCGGCCGACGAGAACAGGACGAACGCCGCCAGGCCCAGGTCCTTCGTCAGCTCGTGGAGGTGCAGGGCGCCACCGGCCTTCGGCGCCAGGACCCGGCTCAGCCGTTCGGCGTCCTGGGCCTTCAGCAGTCCGTCGTCCAGCACCCCCGCGAGGTGGAACACACCGGTCCAGGGGTGTTGTGCGTCAGCGGTCGCGAGCACCGTGGCGACGTCCTCGCGTCGGCTCACGTCGCAGGCCACCACCTGTACGCTCGTGGCGCCCGCAGCGGTCAGCTCCGCCACCAGCTCCACCGCTCCCGGCGCCTCCAGCCCGCGTCGCGAGGTCAGCACCAGGTGCCGTACCCCGTGCGCACGCACCAGGTGTCCGGCCACGGCACGGCCCAGTTCGCCCGTGCCGCCCGTGATCAGTACCGAACCGTCGGGGTCGAGCAGGTCCGCGACCGGCTGTCGCCGCCCCGGTTCGGTGGTTTCGGCGTTCGTCGTCCGGACGAGCCGTGCGGCGAGGATCTCGCCGTCACGGATCGCGATCTCCGGCTCGTCCGCCATGGCGACCGCCCGGGGCAGCAGTGCTTCGTCTGCGCTGCCCGTTCCGAGGTCGATGAGGCGGATCGCACGCTCGGCGTACTCGTTGCGCACCGTGCGGAGCAGTCCCCACAGCGGCGCGTGTGCCAGGTCGCGGACGTCCTCGTCCGCGCCCACGGCCGAGCGCGTGATCCACAGCAACTCCGTCGCCTCCAGGCGTGGTTCGCCGAGGAGACGCTGGATCGTGCCCAGCGCGGAAGCGGTCAGCTCCTGCGTGGCACGAGCGATGTCACCGTCTGCCGGCGCTGCCGCCGCCGTTGCGTCAACGGCCAGTCGAGCGGGCGCCTTCCCCCCGTCATCGAGGCGGGCAAGCAGTACATCCACATCAGCCACATGGTCGGCCTCCAGGATCTCGAACGCCCCGGCGTTTTCGCCGAGGATCCATATGCCGTCGGCCGGCGTCTCCTGGGTGACGCGCGGCGTCCGGAATTCGACGCGGTAGAGGTGCTCGACCGACTCACCGGCACGGATCTGCTCGGCGCTCGCCTCACGAATGGCCAGGCCCTGTACGTGGACGACGGGCTGCCCCGTGGCGTCGGCCACCCGGATACGGGCGTTGGTGTTCGTGTCGTCGAGATCGATGCGTACGCGCAGTTCGGTGGCGCCGGTCGCGTACAGCTCGACACCGGTCCACTCGAACGGCAGGAACACCGGCTTCTCGGCCCCGTCCGCCTCCTGCCGCACGCCCATCAGGGTGTGCAGGGCGGCGTCCAGGAGTGCGGGGTGGATGCCGAAGTCGTCGGGCCGGAGCCCCTCGGGGAGGCGGACGGTCCCGTACGCGGTACTGCCCTTGCGCCACAGTTCGGTCAGGCCCTGGAAGGCGGGGCCGTACTCCAGGCCACGGGCACGGAAGTCCTCGTAGAACCCGTCCAGTACGACCTG
>NZ_JBEXPY010000114.1:0-3426 GCF_040612315.1 Streptomyces sp. NPDC006435 | reverse complement strand
GCTCCGCCCGGAGCAGGCCGCGTACATCGGTGTCGAGGTCGAGGGCCCGTACAAGCCCGACCACTACCGCTACTGACCCCACCCACCGACGACCATCCCGGCACCGACCGGTGGTGACCACCCAGCCGGCCACCACCGGTCGGTGACGACAGGCCGTCGGCGACCGGAACGGTCTCAGCAGCAGTGACGAACGCAGGCCCCCGCACCCCCGTGTCGGGGGCCTGCGCCGTACCGCGCCCGCTCAGCCCGAGGACCCCAGAAGGACCCCATGCCCCGCGGCCGATATTCGCTCCACGATCTCCACGATCACACCCCCCTCGGCGAAGAGCACTTCCAATGCGCCCCCGGCCCCTCCGGCTGGCGCTACATCTCCAGGACCACCGCCCCGTCCGGCGATCACCTCGGCTCCGTCGACCTCACCCTCGACGAACTCGGCCGCCCCATCCGCCTCGAACTCCACGCCGCGAGCTGGCAGGTCCGCGGCGCCGCCCTCGAAGGCGTCACCTGGGTCCGCACCGACCCGACCGGCACCCATGCCACCGAAGGCAATGTCCCCGCCCACGCCTTCACCGGCACGTCCCCCGCGTTCCTCGTCGCGACCGCACGACTGCTGCGCCTCACCCCCGCCTCGACCGCGACCCGCGTACGTCTGGTCGCCTTCACGGATCCGGTCCTCGCGCCCCGGACCGTCGACCAGTCCTGGGCGCTGGTGAACAGTGAAACGCACGCCACTGACAACGGCCCCCTGACCGTGGACGAATACCAGGTCAGCGCCCTGGACACCGGCGAGCGGCACACCGTTCACATCGCCGGCGACGTGGTCCTGGCAGCCCCCGGCATCGAGCTGGAGGACCTGGACTCCCCACCCTCGTACGCCTGAGAGCAGGGTTCCCCGGACCTGCGGCGACCCTCGGGCAGGCGGTCGGCAGGCAGACGGCCCTCGTACAGGTGGTCTCGGCCGGGTCGTCTCAGGCGGGCGGCGCGAACCCGGTGGCAGCGGGCGGCGGTGTCCGGTCGTCCGTCACCCCAGCGCCCCGTCCCGGCCCCTCCGCACCCGCGGACCGCCCCGACGCACCCGCCCCGACGCCTTCCGCGACAGGCCCGGACACCACCGGCGCCCACCCGGGAGCCACACCCCCGGGCTCACCGGAACCACCGGGGCGCACGGTGCTCCCCAGCGCACCGCTTTCCCGGGCACCGCGCTCCCGGGCACTCTCCTGAGCCGCGACGAACATCCGCCGCGCGTCCCGGGCCTGCCGCTCGTTCACCACCGCGGCCAGGTACGCACCGGCCGGCACCCCCTCCGGCGCCGGAACCCCGGTCCGCCCCGCCAGCTCCCCGGCCAGCCGCTCCGCCATCGCCCCGCCGACCTGCGCGTCGAGCTGGTGCATCCGTGTCAGGTACTGGCGGACGGCCAGCCACAGGGAATCCGGCACCCCCGACAGGTCCAGCCCCGCGAACCGCCCGACCAGCCACGGCGGCGGAGGCGGCACGGCAGCAGCCCGCGAGGCCGGCACCCGTTCCCGTACGACGAGCGTCCCCGCGAACACGTCCCCGAGCCTCCGCCCCCGGGCCGACACCAGCGAGGCGATACAGGCGACGACCCCGAGCGTCAGCAGGATCTCGACCACCCCCACGGCCCCGCGCACCAGCGCGTGCCGGAACCGGATCGGCCCCCCGTCGTCCCGGACCACCCGCAGCCCGCACGCCAGCTTCCCCAGCGAACGCCCGTGGCTCAGCGTCTCCACCGCGATCGGCCCGCCCACCAGAATCAGCAGGAAACTCGCGACGGACACCGCCGCGAGCGCCGCGTCGTCCAGCGTCGCCGTCGCGACGGCCAGCCCGATCGACACCAGGACGAACGCCGCCCCCACCACGGCGAGATCGATGGCCACCGCCAGCGCCCGGCTCGGCAGTTTCGCCGGCCGCAGCCCCAGCACGACCGCGTCCCCGGTCACGAGCTCACTCATCGCCGCCCCATCCTTCGCCGATCGTCCCTGCCCCTCGGGCCCTCAGTCTGCCAAGCTGGCCCGCAGCGCGCCCCCGCCGTAGTACGAACCCGTACGCACCCATGCCTGGAGCAGCAGCCGAACATGGATCTCGATGTATTCGTGACCGCCCACCGCGCCGAGTGGGACCGCCTGGACCAGCTCCTGCGCCGCGGGCGCCGCCTCACCGGTACGGAGGCCGACGAACTCGTCGAGCTCTACCAGCGCACGGCCACCCATCTCTCGCTCCTCCAGTCCAGTGCCCCGGACCCGATGCTCACCGCCCGACTGACCCAGCTCGTGGCGCGCGCCCGGTCCACGGTCACGGGCACCCGCCGAGCCTCCTGGCGCGATGTCACCCGCTTCCTCACCGCCGGTTTCCCCGCCGCCGTCTACCGTTCCCGGCACTGGTGGATACCGACGGCCGTGCTCTCCACGGTGCTGGCGGCGGTCATCGGCTGGTGGATCGGTACGCACCCGGAGGTCCAGTCGGCCATCGCGGCCCCCGACGACCTCCGCCGCCTCACCAGCCCCGGCGGGGAGTACGAGACGTACTACTCCAGCCACCCGGCCGCGTCGTTCGCCGCCCAGGTGTGGACGAACAACGCCCAGGCCGCGGCCATGTGCCTGGTCCTGGGCGCGTTCCTCTGCGTCCCGGTGATCTGGATCCTCTTCATCAACGTGCTCAACCTCGGGGTCGGCATCGGTCTGATGTCCTCGGCGGGCCGGCTCGACACCTTCATGGGGCTGATCCTTCCGCACGGCCTGCTCGAACTCACCGCCGTCTTCGTCGCCGCGGGTACGGGGCTGCGCCTCGGCTGGACGGTCATCGACCCGGGCCCGCACACCCGGCGCTCGGCCCTCGCCCAACAGGGCCGGGCCGCGATCGGCATGGCCATCGGCCTGGCCCTGGTCCTGTTCGTCTCGGGCGTGATCGAAGGCTTCGTCACCCCTTCCGGCCTTCCGACCTGGGGCCGCGTCGCCATCGGCATCGTGGCGGAGCTGGCCTTCCTCGCCTACGTCTACATCCTGGGCGGCCGAGCGGCACGTGCCGGCGAGAGCGGCGACATCGAGGCCGCGGAGCGCAGCGCCGAACTCCCCGTCGCCGCCTGATGTGCATACGGCCCCGCTGACCTGCTAGTCTCCTCTTCGCCCAGGAAACTGTTGACACAGCGGATCTGGGGAGGTAGATTTTAACGGTTGCCTCGGACTGGACAAGTTCGAGCTCGACAGTTAGTCTCTACTTCGCTCTCACCGGAAATGGAATTTCCGCAGAGCCATCGATCCTCTTACTTCGAATCGTGAAGCCGGTTTTTCGGCAGAATGTTTCTGGTAAAGTCTGGATCCGCCGAAAGGCAAAAGACCACTTCGACGGTCACCGAGAATTCGGAATCCGGTCCGGAAACGGAACGGGAAAAGGTTCTGGTAGAGTCGGAAG
>NZ_JBEXPY010000113.1:0-3503 GCF_040612315.1 Streptomyces sp. NPDC006435 | reverse complement strand
GCCACCGCGGCGGCCGAGGCGTCGCCGTCCGGGCCGGGACGCCAGCCGGCCTCCCGGGCCCGGCGGGCGATGTTCGGGCCGCTGGCGATGCGCTCGACGCAGCCGCGCGAACCGCACGGGCACGGGTCGCCGTCCAGGTCCACGCTGAGGTGGCCGATGTGTCCGGCGTTGCCCGTGGGGCCGGGGTGGAGCCTGCCGCCGAGGACCAGCCCGCCGCCGACCCCCGTGGACACCACCATGCAGAGCGCGTTGTCGTACCCCCGGGCGGCGCCCAGCCAGTGCTCGGCGGCCGTCATCGCGACCCCGTCGCCGACCAGTTCGACGGGCAGTCCGCCCGTCGCCTTGCCGACCCGCTCCACCAGCGGGAAGTCGCGCCAGGACGGGACGTTGACGGGGCTGACCGTGCCGGCCGACGCGTCCACCGGCCCCGCGCTGCCGATCCCGACGGCCCTCACCCGCTCCCACGACGGAGCGGCGGACACCTCGGCGACGACCTCCTCCACGGCCGCCATCACCGTCTCGGCGTCCTCCCGGGCGGGGGTCGGCCGCTGCGCCCGCACGAGCAGCCCGCCGTCGCCGTCCACCAGCGCGGCGGCGATCTTGGTACCGCCGATGTCCAGCGCGGCGACGAGGTCGGTATGCATCGGTGAGGCTCCGTGAGTAGGCGGCGGGGGCCTGGGACTTCCTGTCCGGATCATGCCGGGCCCGCGAGGCCTGCACACGTGCGCAGGTCCGGCCCGATCCGAACGAAGGACCCCGGGGTTCAGGATCAGTCTCCATTCAGCTGACAACGTTGTCCAGGGCCTATGCTCGACCGCACAGCCTCCGGCCGGCCCGTGGCGACGCCCGCGGACCCCCCGCCGGACCGCCCCCGAGGACAGGACAGCGCATCGTGGCCGAGACCGCCCGTCACCCCGAGCCCCGTTACGGCAACCGGCCGACCATGAAGGATGTCGCGGCCCGCGCCGGAGTGGGCCTCAAGACGGTCTCCCGCGTGGTCAACAGCGAACCTGGTGTCACTCCCGACACCGAACGCCGGGTCCAGGAGGCCATCGAGGCGCTCGGCTTCCGCCGCAACGACAGCGCGCGGGTCCTGCGCAAGGGCCGCACCGCCTCGATCGGTCTGGTCCTGGAGGACCTCGCCGACCCGTTCTACGGTCCGCTGAGCCGCGCGGTCGAGGAGGTGGCCAGGGCCCACGGCGCCCTGCTCATCAACGGGTCGAGCGCCGAGGACCCGGAGCGCGAGCAGGAGCTCGTGCTCGCGCTGTGCGCCCGCCGGGTGGACGGGCTGATCGTGATCCCGGCCGGTGACGACCACCGTTATCTGGAACCGGAGATCAAGGCGGGCGTCGCCACCGTCTTCGTGGACCGCCCGGCGGGCCGGGTCGACGCCGACACGGTCCTCTCCGACAGCTTCGGCGGTGCCCGCGAGGGCGTCGCGCACCTGATCGCGCACGGCCACCGGCGGATCGGCTTCATCGGCGACCGGCCGCGCATCCACACGGCCACCGAACGGCTGCGCGGCTATCACGCGGCGATGGCGGATGCCGGGACTCGGGTCGAGGACGCCTGGGTCTCCCTCGGCTCCACCGAACCCGACCGGGTCCGGGCCGCCGTCGAGGGGATGCTCTCCGGCCCCGAGCCCGTCACCGCGATCTTCGCGGGCAACAACCGGGTGACGGTGACGGCGGTGCGCGTCCTCGCGGAGCAGGAGCGCCGCATCGCCCTGGTCGGCTTCGACGACATCGAGCTCGCCGATCTGCTCGGCATCACCGTCATCTCCCAGGACGCCGCCGCCGTGGGCCGCACCGCCGCCGAGCACCTCTTCCGTCGTCTGGACGGCGCCGATCACACCCCGGCCCGCGTGGAGCTGCCCACGACGCTCATCCCGCGCGGCTCGGGCGAACTGCCGCCCGCCTGAGCCGCACGGCTCCCCGGCGGCCGGTCGTCACGGTGCGGTCACCGTGAGCCCGGCCCGCCGCGGCGACGCGAACGCGTCCAGGTCCGCCCGGGTGAGTCCGGTCAGGTGGGCCACCTCGGCGGTGTCCAGGGCGCCGCAGTCGATGCCGCGCAGGAGGTAGCCGCTGAGCGCCTTGGCCGTGGCGGGTTCGTCCATGACGTCCCCGCCGGACTTGGCGACGTACGCGGCGAGGCGGGCCGCGGCCTGCTCCAGCCCCTCGCGGTAGAAGGTGTAGACGGCCGCGTAGCGGGTCGGCAGGTGTCCCGGGTGCATGTCCCAGCCCTGGTAGTAGGCGCGGGCCAGGGCCCGGCGGGTGAGGCCGTAGTGGAGCCGCCAGGCCTCGTGCACCCGGTCGGTGGGGCCGACCGGCAGGACGTTGGTGGAGCCGTCGGAGACCCGTACGCCGGTGCCCGCGGCGGCGACCTGCATGACGGCCTTGGCGTGGTCGGCGGCCGGGTGGTCGCTGGCCTGGTAGGCGGCGCTGACGCCGACGCAGGCGCTGTAGTCGAAGGTGCCGTAGTGCAGGCCGGTGGCCCGGCCCCGGGCGGCGTCGATCATGCGGGCGACGGCGGCGGTGCCGTCGGCGGCGAGGATGGACTGGCTGGTCTCGATCTGGATCTCGAAGCCGAGCCGCCCGGCGGGCAGGCCGTGGGCCTCCTCGAACGCCTCCAGGAGCCGGACGAAGGCGGTGACCTGCTCCGGGTACGTCACCTTGGGCAGGGTGAGGACCAGCCCGTCGGGGAGGCCGCCCGCCCGCATGAGGCCGGTGAGGAAGATGTCCGTGGTGCGGATGCCCCGGTCGCGCACGGCGGCCTCCATGCACTTCATCCGGATGCCCGTGTAAGGGGCCGCCGTGCCCTTCGCGTACGCCTCCGAGACCAGCCGGGCGGCGCGGGCCGCGGCCGCGTCCTCCTCGGCGTCGGGGCGGGGGCCGTAGCCGTCCTCGAAGTCGATGCGCAGGTCCTCGACCGGCTCGCGCTCCAGCTTGGCGCGCACCCGGTCGTGGACGGGTCCGGCGAGTTCGCCCGGGATGCCGAGGACGGCGGCGAACGAGGCGGCGTCGGGGGCGTGTTCGTCGAGGGCCTCCAGCGCCTGGTCGCCCCAGGAGCGGATGGTGCCGGCGGCGAACGCGTCACCGGGGACGTAGACCGTGTGGACCGGCTGGCGCGTGCCGGGGTCTCCGGGGTAGCGGCGGGCGAGTTCGGCGTCGACCGCGGTGAGGGAAGCGCTGATCTCCTCGCTGACCGCACCGGCGAGGCTCGTTGCCACCTTCTCCTGCTGACCCATTTCCACACCCTTCACAGTCACGTCGTTTCCGCTTACCGGAATCAACAATCCGTATGGTGAAGTTATAAGGCGGCTGTATCCGCGTCAATGGTGACCGGAAACGGCCCGGGGCCGCGCGGTGGAACACACCGCGCGGCCCCGGGCCGCCTGGACTCCCCGTCGGGTGTCAGCCCTTGCGGGTGTTGACTTCCTCGGTGAGCTGGGGGACGACCTGGAAGAGGTCGCCGACCACGCCGTAGTCGACGAGGTCGAAGAT
>NZ_JBEXPY010000112.1:0-3609 GCF_040612315.1 Streptomyces sp. NPDC006435 | reverse complement strand
GGACAGGACATCGCCTGGGACAAGGCCCTGCCCGACGGAACGCCGGTGGACCTTCCCACGTACGCCTTCCGACGCAAGCACCACTGGATCGAACCGAAGGCCGGGAGGAACACCGGCAGGAACACCGGCCACGGACGGCCGCACGCCGATGACGCCCTGTGGCAGGCCGTCGGCAGAGGCGAGAGCGAACGCGTCTCCGAACTCCTCGGCGTGACCGACAGCTCCGCCGTCGCCACCCTCCTGCCCTACCTCGCCACCTGGCGCGAACAGCAGGACAGGGCCGGCGAGGTCGCCGACTGGAGCTACGAGGAGACCTGGCAGCCCTCCCCGGTGGCCCGCACCGCGCCGCTGCCGCGCGGCCACTGGCTGATCGTCGCCCCCGCCGCCGCACAGGCCCTCGCCGGAGAGCTGGCCGGGGCACTGACCGGCGCGGGCGCCTCCCCGCACCTCCTGACCGCCGACACGGACACGACCACCGGTACCGGTGCCGACACGGACACAACCCCCGGTACCGGTGCCGACACGGACACAACCCCCGGTACCGGTGCCGACCGTGCCGTGTACGCCGCGTCGATCGGCGACCTGCTCGCGGAACTCGGCGACGAACCGCTGCGCGGCGTCCTCGCCCTCACCGCGGCCGACACCGCCCCGCACCCCGGCCACCCCGCCGTGACCACGGGCGCCGCCCGGAGCCTCGCGCTCGTACAGGCACTGGGCGACGCCTCGGTACGGGCCCCGCTGTGGTTCGTGACCCAGGGCGCCGTCCGCGCCCACGACACGGACCCCGCCCCCGGCCCCGCCCAGGCCCTCGCCTGGGGACTGGGCCACGTCGTGGCCCTCGAACACGCCAACCGTTGGGGCGGACTCGTCGACCTGCCCGCCGAACCCGACCCGACGACCACCCGCCGGCTCCTGGCCACCCTCGCCGCGCACGGCACCCCGGGCGCGGAGGAGCACGTCGCGCTGCGCCCCGCCGAACGCCTCGTCCGCAGGCTGCGCCGTACGGGTACCGCAACGGCGACCGCACGGCCCTGGACCCCCCGGGGCACCGTCCTGATCACCGGCGGCAGCGGCGCACTCGCCGCCCACCTGGCCCACCGCCTCGCCGAACGCGGCGCCGAACACCTCGTCCTCGTGTCCCGGCGCGGCCCCGACGCCGAGGGCGCCGCCGAACTCACCGCCGCACTCGAAGCCGCGGGCACCCGCGTGACCCTCGCCTCCTGCGACGTCACCGACCGGCGCCGGCTCGACGAACTCCTCACCGCGATCGACCGCGACGAGGCACCCCTGCGCGCCGTCTTCCACACCGCGGGCGTCCTCGACGACCGGCTCATCGACCGCCTGGACGCCGAGGCCCTCGCCGCCGTGGCCGCCCCCAAGCTCACCGCGGCCGTCCACCTGCACGAACTCACCCGCGACCGCGACCTCGACGCCTTCGTCCTGTACTCGTCGGTCGTCGGCACCCTCGGCAACATCGGCCAGGCCAACTACGCCATGGCCAACGCCGCCCTGGACGCCCTCGCCGCCGGGCGCCGGGCCGAGGGCCTGCCCGCCGTCTCCATCGGCTGGGGCCCCTGGGCCGACGGCGGAATGACCCACGGCGCCGCCGAGGACCAACTGCGCCGCATCGGCCTCGAACCGATGCCCGCCGAACGCGCCCTGGACGCCCTCGACGCGGCACTCGACCACGGCGGCTCGACCGTCGTCGCCGGGATCGACTGGCCCCGGGCCGCCGCCGCGTACACCGAGGGCGGCGACCGCCCCTTCCTGCACGAGGTCCCCGAGGCCCGCGCAGCAATCGCGGACGCCCCCGCCGAACAGACCAACCCCCTGCGCACCACCCTGCTCGCCCTGGCCGAGGACGCCCGCGAGAACCACCTGCGGTCCCTGCTCGCCGTAGAGGCGGCGGCGGTGCTCGGCACCGAGAACCCCGCGTCGCTCGACCCCGAGCGCGGCTTCAAGGACCTGGGCTTCGACTCGATGATGGCCGTCGACCTCAGCGTGCGCGTACAGAAGCGCACCGGCGTCATCACACCCAAGACCCTGATCTTCGACCACCCGAACCTGGCGGCCGCCGCACAGTGGCTGCTCGGCGAACTCGCCCCCGCCCTCACCGACACCGCCGCCGCCGTCGCAGCGCACCGCACCGACGAACCGCTCGCCGTCGTCGGCGTCGGCCTGCGCATGCCGGGCGACGCCCACGACCTCGACAGCCTCTGGGACGTGCTCGCCGAGGGCCGCGACACGGTGCGCCAGGTACCGGCCGACCGCTTCGACATCGACGCGTTCTACGACCCGGACCCGGACGCCGAGGGCCGGACCTACGCCCGCCACGCCTCCTTCCTCGACGACGTGGCCCACTTCGACGCGGCCTTCTTCGGCATCTCGCCGCGCGAGGCCGAACCGATGGACCCCCAGCACCGGCTGCTCCTGGAGGCCGCCTGGAACTCCCTGGAGAACGCCGGCATCCGCCCGCGCGAGCTGCGCGACTCCCGCACCGGCGTCTTCGTGGGCGCAGGCGTGGGCGAGTACGGCAAGTACCGCCCGAACGGCGCCCCGGACACGTACACCCTGACCGGCACCCTGCCGAGCTTCAACGCGGGCCGTCTCTCCTACCACCTCGGGCTCCAGGGCCCCGCGCTGTCCATCGACACCGCGTGCTCGTCGTCGCTGGTGGCCCTGCACCTGGCCTGCGAGGCACTGCGCAACGACGAGTGCGAACTGGCGCTCGCGGGCGGCGTCCAGGTCCTCACGGACCCCGGTGCGTTCATCGCCCTCAGCCGCTCGCACGCACTCTCCCCGGACGGCCGCAGCAAGGCGTTCTCGGCCGAGGCGGACGGGTACGGGCGAGGCGAGGGCGTCGGCGTGATCGCCGTCATGCGGCTCTCCGACGCGATCGAGCAGAACCGCACGGTACTGGGCGTCATCCGGGCCACGGCCATCAACCACGACGGCGCCAGCAGCGGCATCACCGCCCCCAACGGCTCCTCCCAGCAGAAGGTCATCCGCGCCGCCCTCCGCTCGGCGGGCCTGTCCACCGAGGACGTCGACTACGTCGAGTGCCACGGCACGGGCACGTCGCTGGGCGACCCGATCGAGGTGCAGGCACTGGCCGCCGTGTACGGGGAGGGCCGCGAGCCGGGCCGGGAACTCGGACTCGGTACGGCGAAGAGCGTCATCGGCCACCTGGAGTCGGCGGCCGGCATCGCCGGTGTCTGCAAGATGCTCGCCTCCTTCCGGAAGGACGCCCTGCCCGGCACCCGGTACAGCTCCCCGCGCAACCCGAACATCGCCTGGGACGACCTGCCGGTACGGGTGGTCGACGAACTCACGCCGTGGGAACGGGAAGAGGGCCGGGTCCGGCGCGCGGGTGTGTCGTCGTTCGGCCTGAGCGGTACGAACGCGCACGTCATCGTTGAGGAACCGCCGGTCGCCGGGACGACGGGGCCGGCCGCCGGAGCCGTCGACGACGGTGTCTTCCCGGTGGTGGTGTCGGGTCGTGACGAGACCGCGCTGCGTGGGCAGGCGGGGCGTTGGGCGTCCTGGCTGTCCGGTCGTGAGGGTGTGCGGGTGGCGGATGTGGCGGTGACGGCTGCGCGTCATCGTTCG
>NZ_JBEXPY010000111.1:0-3634 GCF_040612315.1 Streptomyces sp. NPDC006435 | reverse complement strand
CTGCCCCTCACCCCCAACGGGAAGGTCGACACCAAGGCACTCCCCGCCCCCGGCCACGACCGGCCCGAACTCGCCACCACCTACACCGCACCCCGGACGGACACCGAGCGCACCCTTGCCGCGATCTGGTCCGAGATCCTCGGCATCGACACCATCGGCATCCACGACAACTTCTTCGAACTCGGCGGGGATTCGATCGTCAGCATCCAGATGATCGCCCGGGCCAAGAAGTTCGGTGTGCACCTCACTCCGCGGCTGATCTTCAAGAACCAGACGATCGCCGAGATCGCGGTCCACGCCGCCGAGGCCGCACCGGTCGACGCGGAGCAGGGCCGCGTGGCGGGCGAGGTCCCGCTGACACCGATCCAGCACTGGTTCTTCGAGAAGGACCTGCCGACGTTCGACCACTTCAACCAGGCCGAACTTCTCGTCACGGACGGGCTCGATCCCGACGTGCTGCGGCTCGCACTGGCCGACCTGGTCGAGCACCACGACGCGCTGCGCCTGCGCTGCGTGGACGGGCCCGACGGCTGGCGGCAGTACCTGGACGAGACCGTGGACACCGACATCCTCGATGTGCACGACCTGTCCGGGGTCCCGGACGAGTCCCTGGCGTCGGTGTCGCTGGACATCGCGGAGGAGACGCAGCAGAGCCTCGGTCTGGCCAAGGGCCCGTTGCTGCGGGCCGCCCTGCTGGAGCTGGGACCGACACGCGGGCAGCGGTTGCTGACCGTCGTGCACCACCTGGCGGTCGACGGTGTGTCCTGGCGGATCCTCCTTGAGGACCTGGGCAGTTGCTACGAGCGGCGGGCCGCCGGTCTCGCACCCCTGCTGCCGGCGAAGACGACGTCGTTCCGGTCGTGGGCCCAACGGCTGAACGGCTTCGCCGACTCCGCCCGGGCACGGGCCGAGTACGCCTACTGGGCCGAGCCCAAGCCGGCCGGCCGGGTGCCGCGCGACCGGGACGGCCGCAACGACCTGGGATCCGCCGCCAGTGTCATGGCAACGCTCAGCCCCGAGGAGACGCGTGCCTTGCTGCGGGACGTGCCACGGGCCTTCAGCACCCGGATCAACGACGCGTTGCTCACCGCACTGGCACACGCCCTGCGGGACTGGACCGGGGACGACGAGACCCTGATCGGTCTGGAGGGCCACGGCCGTGAGGACCTGTTCCCCGACGTGGACCTGTCGCGAACGGTCGGATGGTTCACGTCCGTCTTCCCCGTCGCGCTGCGACTTGCGCCGGGGGCCACCGACCCGGTCGCCTCGCTCGACTCCGTGCGCGAGCAGGTGGCGCGGATCCCCAACAAGGGCGTCGGCTACGGCATCCTGCGCCATCTCGGCGCCCCGGACGTGACCGCCGTGCTGGGCCGGCAGCCCACCCCGGAAGTGAACTTCAACTATCTGGGGCAGTTCACCAGGGACCTGCCGGGCATCGGGCGGTACGCCGGTCCCGGCGAGTCGAAGGGCCACTCGATCAGCCCGGACGGCATGCGCTGGAACGTGCTGGACGTGACCGCCGCCGTCGAGGGCGACACGTTCGGCCTGTACATCAACTACTCGACCGCGCTGCACGAGCGGCGCACCGTCGAGCGTCTGGCCGAAGGCATCGTCGGTCACCTGCGCGAGCTGATCGCCGGCAGTGCCGACGGAGCCGCCGACGCCCGCCGGGAGTCCCCCGGTGTTCCCCTCACCGATGTCGGTGACGCCGACATGGCCGCGATCCTGAAGAGGTTCTCGATATGAGTGCGCACAACGTGGAAGACGTCTACGGGCTCTCGCCCCTGCAGTTCGGCATGCTCTACCACTCGCTGGAGGACACCTCCGACACGCGCCCGTACATGGTGCAGATGACGGAGGAGGTCGAGGGATCCTTCGACGAGGCACTGTTCGGAGCGGCCTGGCAGCAGCTCGTCGACCGGCACTCGATCCTGCGCAGTGCGTTCGTGTGGGAGGGGGTGTCGGAGCCGGTGCAGGTGGTGCAGCGCGAGGCTCCGCTCCCCTTCGAAGTGAGGGATCTGCGCGGCCTGTCCGATCAGGAGGAGCAACTGAGCGCCTTCCTGACCGAGGACTGGGACCGGGGGTTCGACCTCTCACGGGCCCCGCTGGTCCGGGTCACCGTGCTGCGGACGGGGGAGGAGCGCCGGATCGTCGTCTGGTCGTTCCACCACATCCTCCTCGACGGCTGGAGCGTGCAGATCCTCCAGAAGGAACTGTTCGCCCTCTATCGCGCGTTGCTCGACGGTACTTCCGCCGGGCTGCCGACGACCGTCCCCTACCGCCGCTACATCGAATGGCTCAACTCCCGGCAGGACGACGGCTCCGCGGAGTTCTGGACCGACTACCTGGCGGGTGTCACCGAGCCCACCGCACTGAACGTCGACCAGGACACCGGTGACACGGGAGTCGGCGAGTTCGAGGTGTGCGCCTCCGCGGAACTGTTCGCTCGGGCCCGGGACTACGCCAGGTCCCAGCGCGTCACGATGAACACCCTGGTGCAGGGTCTGTGGTCGATCCTGCTCTCACGGTACAGCCGTCAGGACGAGGTGCTGTTCGGCTCCACCATCTCGGGTCGGTCGATCGATCTGCCCGGCGTCGACTCGATGATGGGTCTGTTCATCAACACGCTGCCTGTGCGAGGCCGGCTCACGGGCGACCTGGTCGTCTCCGAGTGGCTGAAGGATCTCCAGGACGAACAACTGGAGATGCGGCAGTGGGAGTACTGCCACCTCGTCGACGTGCAGAAGCACAGCAGGATCCCGCGCGGCGAGCCGCTGTTCCGGTCGATCCTCGTCTTCGAGAACTACCCGGTGGTGCAGAAGCCGTCGGACTTCCCCGAGGGACTGACCCGCCGCCTGGTCAACTGCGTGGAGCGCACCGGGTACCCGCTGACCCTCGTCGTATCGGCGGGCAGGGCTCTGGAGTTCCGCTTCGTCTACGACCGGAGCATGTTCGACGCGAAGACGATCGAGCGCATGGCCGGCCACCTCGAAAGCCTGCTGACCTCCCTGATGGACTCGCCCGACGCACGCATCGGCGATCTCAACATGTTGACGGTGGGGGAGTTGCGGGAGGTGTTGGTCGAGTGGAACGGTGAGGCCGGTCCGTATCCGGATGCTGCGACTATTCACCGGCTTGTGGAGGAGCGTGTTGCGGCTGCTCCTGGTGTGGTTGCTGTCACGCATGGGGAGCGGTGCTGGACCTATGGTGAGATCAATGCGCGTGCGAATCAGCTGGCCCATCATCTGCGGGGGGCGGGTGTTTCTCCGGATACGTTGGTGGCGGTGTGTCTGGACCGTTCGCCGGAGCTGATTGCCGTGCTGCTGGGTATTCTGAAGGCGGGTGCGGCGTTCGTTCCGCTGGATCCGGAGTATCCGGTGGACCGGATCACTTACATGGTCGAGGATGCGAAGGCCCCGCTGGTCATCACGAGCACCGGTCTGGCCGGCCGTATTCCGGAGGGGTTCCCGCGTCTGCTGGTCGATACGCAGTGGCCTGCCGGTCCGGAGTCGGATCCGGTTCCGTTGGCGGTGCCGGATGATCTGGCGTATGTGATCTATACGTCGGGTTCGACGGGCCGGCCGAAGGGGGTGGCTCTGGAGCACCGGGGGGTTGTGAACTATCTGCACTGGTG
>NZ_JBEXPY010000110.1:0-3674 GCF_040612315.1 Streptomyces sp. NPDC006435 | reverse complement strand
CCGGATGCCGCCCCAAAGCAGCCTCCACCTCACCCGGCTCAACCCGAAAACCCCGAACCTTCACCTGATCATCAACACGACCCACGAACTCCAGGCGTCGGTCCGTGCGCCACCGCACCACGTCGCCCGTCCGGTACATCCGGGTCCCGGGCTCGCCGTAGGGGTCGGCCACGAAGCGTCCGGACGTGAGGCCGGCCCGTTCCACGTAGCCGCGCGTCAGTCCGGCCCCTGCGACATAGAGCTCCCCCGCCACACCCGGCGGTACCAGCCGCAGCCTCTTGTCCAGCACGTACACGCGCTTGCCCGCGACGGGACGCCCGATCGGCACCTGCTGCTCGTCGGCGACCGGGTCGATGGGGTGGAGCGTGGTGAAGGTCGTGGCCTCGCCGGGGCCGTAGCCGTTGACGACGGTGAGGTCGGGACACTTGTCCATGACCTGCCTGACCGCCGCCGGTGAGACCACGTCGCCGCCGGTCAGCACCTGACGCACGGCGGCGAAGGCCTCCGGGCACTCGGTGGCCATCAGGCTGAAGAGGCCGGAGGCCATCCACAGCGAGGTGACCCCGTGCTCGACGATCACCCGCCGCAGCACC
This sequence comes from Streptomyces sp. NPDC006435, assembly GCF_040612315.1. Taxonomy (NCBI): domain Bacteria; kingdom Bacillati; phylum Actinomycetota; class Actinomycetes; order Kitasatosporales; family Streptomycetaceae; genus Streptomyces; species Streptomyces sp. NPDC006435. The sequence continues at coordinate 3,081 of NZ_JBEXPY010000110.1, read as the reverse complement.
TCGGCGTCGACCCTGCCCTCGGGCGCCACCACCACCTGACCACCGGTCAGCAACGGCACCCACAGCTCGTACGGGAGTGCGTCCCAGGCGGTCGGCGAGTGCAGCAGAACCCGGTCCGTGTGGGAGGTCACCCGCGGTTCGTCGGAAAGTGCGGCGATGGCCGCGTGGGTGACGCCGATGCCCTTGGGGGTGCCGCTGGATCCCGAGGTGTAGATCACGCAGGCGAGCCGGTCCCGGCCGGCGCCGCCACGTGCCTCGCGCACGGGCCGGGTCCGTCCGGCGTCTTCCCCGCTGTCGTCGCCCCGGGTGTCGGCGAACACCAGGACCTGCTCGTCGGGGACGAACTCCGGCGCGCTCGATGCCGTGTCGGTCAGCAGGAGCGAGACGTGGTTGTCCGTCCACATCAGACGGATCTGGGCGTCCGGGTAACGGCCGTCGAGGGAGATGTAGGCGCCGCCGGCCTTGACCACGGCGAGTACCGCCACGACGAATTCCACCGATCGCGGCATGGCGATCGCCACCACGCGCTCACTGTCCACTCCGCGCTCCGCCAGTACGCGGGACAGCCGCTCGGCGCGGTCGTCGAGCTCCCGGTAGGAGATCCGCTGCGAGCCCGCCACGAGGGCGATCGCGTCCGGCGTGCGCGCGACCTGGCCCTCGAACTTCTGGTCCAGGGACACCAGTTCGTCGAACGCGCCGGTCTGGTTCTCGATTACCTCAGACATGACTCAACTTCCTGTGGCCCAGTTCAGCATTTCCAGGTGCTCGTCCTCGGTGAGCACATCGATCGAGTCGATCCGCAGAGTGGGGTCGGCCACCACGTCCGCGAGAAGTCGCAGAAAGCGTTCGACCATGCCCTCGATCGTCGACCGGTCGAACAGATCCGTGCTGTATTCGACGAAGCCGTCGATCCCATCGGGATCGCCGCTCGCCGTGTGCTTCTCCGTCATGCTGAAGAACAGGTCGAACCGCGACGTCCCGGTCCCGATGCGCTCCGCCTCGGCTTCGAGACCCGCCAGCTCGACCCGCCCCCTGGGCGTGTTCTGCAGCACCAGCGTCACCTGGAACAGCGGGTGGTAGGCGGGCGACCGCACGGGGTTGAGCACCTCGACGAGTTGCTCGAAGGGCACGTCCTGGTGGGCGTAGCCGCCCAGTGCGGTCTCGCGCACCCGCTCCAGCAGTTCGGCGAAGGTGGGGGCGCCCGACGTGTCGATGCGCAGGACGAGCATGTTCACGAAGAACCCGACGAGGTCGTCCAGCGCCCGGTCGGTCCTGCCCGCGATTCCCGCGCCGAGCGGGATGTCCTCGCCCGCGCCCAGCTTGGTGAGCAGTGCGGAGAGCGCGGACTGCAGCACCATGAACAGGCTGGCCCGGCCCTGCCTGGCGAGGGCCAGGAGCTGGCGGTGCAGCTTGGCGTCGACCTCGAACTCGAAGAGGTCGCCCCTGTAGGTCGCGATCGGCGGGCGGGGCCGGTCCACGGGCAGCGTGAGCTGATCGGGCAGGTCCCGCAGCGCCTCCCGCCAGTACTCCACCTGGCGAGCCCCCAGACTGGCGGGGTCGGCGGGGTCGCCGAGCAGCTCGCGCTGCCACAGCGTGTAGTCCGCGTACTGCACGGGCAACGGCTGCCACTCGGGAGCCCGCCCCGCACAGCGCGCCGCGTACGCCGCCGCCAGGTCCCGGGTGAGCGGGGCCAATGACCAGCCGTCGCCCGCGATGTGGTGCAGCAGCATGCACAGTCGGTGGTCGTTCTCCGCGACCTTGAACAGAGTCGAGCGCAACGGCAGTTCGCGGGAGAGGTCGATGGTCTCCTCGGCCGCGGCGGCAAGCGTCCTGGACAGGTTCGCCGGCGCGACGTCCTTGACGGCGAGCTCCGGTACGGCGTCGTCCACGTCCAGGATGCGCTGGACCGGGACACCGGCGGTCTCCACGAACACGGTGCGCAGGCTCTCGTGCCTGGTGACCAGGTCGCCGATGGCCGCCCGCAGCGCCGCCACGTCCAGGGGGCCCCTGAGCTTCAGCAGCATCGGAATGTTGTAGGTGGCGCTCGCCCCTTCCAGCTGGCCCAGGAACCAGAGGCGCTCCTGGGCGAACGAGAGGGGGATGTCCTTCTCGGGCCGGTCCGCCGGGACGAGAGCGGGCCGCACTTCGCCTCCCGTGCCCAGTCTGGTGGCCAGTTCGGCGACGGTGGGCGCTTCGAAGAGCATCCGCACGTCGGCCTCCACGCCCAGGGCGGGCCGGATGCGGCTCACCAGGCGGGTGGCGAGCAGCGAGTGGCCGCCCAGCTCGAAGAAGTTGTCGTCCACGCCGACCGTCGGCAGGCCGAGCACCTCGGCGAACAGGCCGCACAGGATCTCCTCGTGCTCCGAACCGCCGGCCCGGCCTCCCGTCGTGGCGATCGCCGGGGCGGGCAGCGCCTTGCGGTCGACCTTGCCGTTGGCCGTCAGGGGAAGCACGTCGAGCACCATGAGGGCCGAGGGCACCATGTACTCGGGCAGTTCGGCCTCGGCGAACTCGCGGACCGCAGCGATCAGGGCCCTGTTGTCGCGCGAGGCGGTGGGGACGCTGGCGTACTCGACCGGGTCGGGGCGCAGTTCCCCGACGATCCGGTACGGGGCTGCGACGGTTCCCGCGGCGGTGTCGCCGGCCCGTGTCTCGAACACCACGTCCACGAGGTCCTCGCCCGACCGGGACCAGGTGACCGCCGTGCGGTGGCCGAGACGCTCGCCGAGCTCGTAGAGGTCCTCGGGGTCGACCGTCGTACCGCTCCGCGCCTCGAGCAGGTCACGCACGTCTGCCCGGTCCTCGCCCGCGGACAGGGCACGGGAAGCGGCGACCTCGTGGGCGACACGGTCGTTGGGCACGCCGCTGACACGGATGCGAGGGGCGTCCGGCTCGGTCAGGTGCACGGCCAGTTCATCGATGCCGGTGATCTCGTCGCCCCACGTCAGGACCCGTTCCGAGGGTGCCGTCGCGGAGCCCGTCGCCGTCCTGGTGAGGACGGTGTCGTAGCGGTGCCGGGTCAGCTCGTTGTGGAAACGGCCCCGCTTGAGCCGCACGTCCACCGCGACCTCGTCCCCGCAC
>NZ_JBEXPY010000109.1:0-3974 GCF_040612315.1 Streptomyces sp. NPDC006435 | reverse complement strand
GACTGGAACCAGGCCCTCGGAACCGCCCCGAACGTCGGCAAGAACCCCCTGCCCGACCTCCCCACCTACGCCTTCCAGCACGAGCACTACTGGATCGATTCGGAGAAGCCATCGGGCGATGTCCGTTCCGTGGGTCTCAGGGCCTCGGAACACCCCTGGCTGGGTGCTGTCACCGCGACGGCGGATGACGACGGGTATCTCTTCACCGGTCGTCTTTCTCTCGCCGATCAGCCGTGGCTGGCCGAGCACGCCGCGTTCGGGACCGTTCTCGTCCCCGGCACCGGACTGCTCGAACTGGCGCTGACCGCGGCCCACCACGTGGGCGCCTCGGCCGTCGAGGAACTCACCCTCCTCGAACCGCTCGTCCTGACCGACGAGACCCCCCTTCGCCTCCAGGTCGTCGTCGGAGCGGAAACTTCGCAGGGGCGTCGGCCGGTGGCGGTCTACAGCCGGGGGGAGGACGTGTCCGAGGATGCTCCGTGGCGTCAGCATGCCGCCGGTGAGCTGGGGCACACGCAGTCCGCGGTTCCGGAGGCGGCCGCCGAACTGGTGCAGTGGCCGGTTGCGGGTGCAGAGCAGGTCGTACTGGACGGGTTCTACGAGGACTTCCGTGCCCGTGGCCTGGAGTACGGCCCCGCCTTCCAGGGCCTGACCGAACTGTGGCGCAAGGGCAGTACCGCGTACGGGACCGTCCGCCTGCCCGAGGGGCTCCGGCCCGACGACTTCGGCATCCACCCCGCACTCCTGGACGCCGCCCTGCACGCGATGGTGGCGGTCCAGGACGGAACGGGAACCGAGGGACACGTACCGCTCCCCTTCGAGTGGACCGGTGTCGAGCTGTACGCGACCGGCGCCACCGAACTGCGCATACGCATCGAACTCGACGACGCACGCACCAACTTGAGCGTGTCGGCCGTGGATCCGGCCGGTCGTCCGGTGGCACACGCGCAGGGGTTGCAGTTGCGTGAGGCGACGGCCGAGCAGGTTCGGTCGGTTGCCTCGACCGAGCACCTCTACCACGTCGAGTTCCGGGCCCCCCGTGCGCTGGAGGAGGCACCGGACGGGGAGGTCTGGGTCCTCGGTGGCAGCGGCGAGATGGCCCGGGCCCTGGACGCGCAGAGCATCGCGCGGGCCGACGGACTGTTCGCCCGACTGGACGAAGGCATCGAACCGCCCCTGCGCCTCGTCATCGACATGACGGGTACGGCCGGGCAGCCGGAGGACCCGGCCGGTACCGCACTGGAGGCGGCCGGCGAAGCCCTTGCTCTCGTGCAGCGCATCCTGGCCGAACCACGCCTGGAGGAAGTTGCGTTGACGTGGGTGACGCGTGGCGCGGTGGATGCCGGTGACGGGGTGCGCGACCTGGTGCACGCCCCGCTGTGGGGGCTGCTGCGCACGGCGCGCAGCGAATACCCGGAGCGGGTGATCCAACTCGTCGACCTCGACGCCAACGCCAACGCCAACGTCGATACCGGCACCGGCACCGACATCGAGGTGCCGTTCCTTGTGGACGAGCCCGAGGTCGTGGTGCGTGGGGGCCGGGTGCGGGTGGGCCGGCTGGTGCGTGCGGCAGCCACCGACAACGACAACAGCAGTAACAGTGTTGCTGGTGAGCGGCCGGTGCTGGATCCGTCCGGTGCGGTGCTGATCACGGGTGGTACGGGTGAGCTGGGCCGTGCGGTGGCCGGGCACCTGGTGCGTGTGCACGGGGTGCGGCACCTGGTGCTGACCTCGCGACGCGGCCAGGAGGCGCCCGGCGCCGAGGAGCTGACGGCGGAACTCACAGCCGCCGGAGCCGAGACCGTACGCCTGGTGGCCTGCGACGTGTCGGACCGCGACCAGATCGCGGCAGTACTCGCCGACACCGGAACCGACACCGACACCGAGCGTCCCTGGACCGGAATCTTCCACCTGGCGGCGGTGCTGTCGGACGGCGTGCTCCCGGCGCAGGACGCGCAGCGACTGGCCCATGTGTGGGGGCCCAAGGCGCAGGGCGCGGCGCACCTGGACGAGCTGACGCGAGGCATGGATCTTGCGGCGTTCGTGCTGTTCTCGTCGGCCGCCGGAGTGCTCGGTGGCGCGGGACAGAGCAACTACGCCGCGGCCAACGCCTTCGTGGACGCCCTGGCCTCCCGGCGGCGCGCCGACGGGTTGCCGGCCGTCAGCCTGTCGTGGGGCCTGTGGCAGCAGGCCGGGGTCGGGCTCACCGCGGGCCTCGGCCAGGCGGAGCTGGCCCGACTGCGCCGTCAGGGCGTCGGCGCGCTGAGCGAGAAGCAGGGGCTGACCGCACTCGACACGGCCCTCTCGCACCCGCTCGCCCACCTCGTGCCCGTACGGCTCGAACTGACTTCCCTGCAACGCGAAGCGGACGGCGGCGGGTCGGTGCCGCCTCTCTGCCGAGGACTGTTGCGAGCCCGGCGCAGGCGTGCGGGGGAGTCCGGGGCGACGCCGTCGGGCCTGCGTGAGCAGTTGGCGGTCCTTCCGGAGACGGAGCGTTCGGCTTGGCTCACCCGTCTTGTCCAGCGTGAGGCCGCTGTGGTTCTGGGTGTGTCCGATGCGGACGGGATCGGTGCGCAGCAGGTGCTCAAGGAGTTGGGGATCGACTCGTTGATGGCGGTGGAGCTGCGGCGTCGGCTCTCGGCCGAGACCGGTCTCACGCTGCCCTCGACCCTCGCCTTCGACTACCCCACCCCCACCGCGGTGGCGGGCCTTCTGCTGGAGAAGTTCGCACTTTCGGACCGGCCGAGGACTTCTCCCACCCGCATGGTCCGGAAGACGCCGGCTGCGGAGAGCGACCCCATCGCGGTGGTGTCGATGGCGTGCCGGCTTCCGGGCGGTATCGATACGCCGGAGGCGTTCTGGGATTTGTTGGTGTCCGGTGGGGATGCGGTGGGTGGTCTGCCGGAGCGTTGGCGGGGGCTTGACCTCTTCGATCCGGATCCGGAGTCGGTCGGTAAGAGTTATGCCCGTGAGGGTGGGTTCATCGATGATGTCGAGGGTTTCGATGCCTCGTTCTTCGGGATCTCGCCGCGTGAGGCGCTGTCGATGGACCCTCAGCAGCGGCTGGTGCTGGAGGCGTCGTGGGAGGCGCTGGAACGGGCCGGCATCCGGCCCGACGCACTGACCGGCAGCAACACCGGCGTCTACCTCGGCGCCATGACGTCGGACTACGGCCACCAAGGTCATGACCTGGACGCCCTCGACGGCTACACCAGTACCGGTTACGCCAGCAGCGTGGTCTCGGGCCGGGTGTCGTACGCGCTCGGCCTCCAGGGCCCGGCCGTGACCGTCGACACCGCGTGCTCGTCGTCGCTCGTGGCCATGCACCTCGCGGCCACCGCCCTGCGCCAGGGCGAGTGCGAACTCGCCCTCGTCGGCGGTGCCACCGTCATGAACACCCCGGCACTGTTCGTGGAGTTCTCCCGCCTCAAGGGCATGGCGCCGGACGGGCGTTGCAAGTCCTTCTCCGCCCAGGCCGACGGCGCCGGCTGGGCCGAAGGGGTCGGCATCCTCGTGCTGAAGCGGCTGTCGGCCGCCGAGCGCGACGGGGACCGGGTCCTGGCGGTGCTGCGGGGCAGTGCCGTCAACCAGGACGGTCGTAGTCAGGGGCTCACCGCCCCCAACGGACCCTCGCAGCAGCGTGTCGTGCAGGCGGCCCTGGAGGCTTCGTACCTCGCTCCGGCCGATATCGATGCGATCGAGGCGCACGGCACGGGTACGTCGTTGGGCGACCCGATCGAGGCGGGTGCGCTGGGTGAGGTGTTCGGTCCGGGGCGTGAGGCGGGCCGGCCGGTGTGGCTGGGGTCGTCGAAGTCGAACATCGGGCACGCGCAGGCGGCCGCCGGTGTCGTAGGCGTGATGAAGATGGTTCTCGCGCTCCAGCACGAGACCCTTCCGAAGACCCTGTACGTGGACGAGCCCAGCCCGCACATCGAGTGGGACGGCAGTGGGCTCCGGCTGCTCGACGAGGCACG
>NZ_JBEXPY010000108.1:0-3987 GCF_040612315.1 Streptomyces sp. NPDC006435 | reverse complement strand
CGGGTGTCGCTCATGATTCCTCCAAAGGGGTTTCGAGTGAATTCCGACGGAATCCGTTTCGGCGAAATACCGTCCGGGCCCTGCCGGAACGCGCCGTCTCTCGGTGAGATGCCTCGAACCTAGGGGCCCGTGCAGGAGGTCACAACGAATTCCCGACGCTTCCTCGGGAGCATGTACAGCCGGGTCCGGACCGTTCCACCGATTCATGCCGCGGTCGTTCACGGGCCCGTGCCGCCCTGGACGTTTCTTCCGCGCGGCCCGGACAATGAGTCGCCCCGGGCCGATTCCGGCGCGATCCGACGAGAAATGGAGCAGCCGATGGAATACTTCGAGGCCCCCGCCGAGTACCGTCCCGGTGCCCGGCCCGCCGTGTTCCTGGCGGGCGGCATCACCGGCTGCCCCGACTGGCAGATCGAGGTGGCCGGGATGCTCGCCGACGACGACGTCGCGGTGCTCAACCCCCGGCGGAGCACGTCGGTCGCGCCGATCCCGGTCACCGAGCAGATCACCTGGGAGTACCAGCACCTGCACCGGGCCGCCGTCGTGCTGTTCTGGTTCCCCCCGAGCGTGGGCAGTGTGCAGCCGATCGCGCTGTACGAGCTCGGGATGCACAGCGGGCGGGACGTCCCGATCGTGGTGGGCGCCGACCCGGACTACGTCCGCAGGCGCGACATCGGGATCCAGCTCTCGCTCGCCCGACCGGGACTGACCGTGCACCGGCACCTGTCCGACACCGTCCAGGCAGCCCGAACGCTGCTGGAGCAGAGCCGCGTCGGCACCGCGGAGTGACCCGGACCGTGCGCCGGAAGACCACCGAACCACTCCGGCGGGCACGCACCCGCGACCGTCCCGACCGGGGGCCGGACACCGGCCCCCGGCGCATCCGCGGCACGCATCCGTGCAAGTGTGCGCGCGGCTGCGGCCGGGAGCGGTGCCGTTCGCGTTCGGCGCCGCACCGACGCCGTCCCCCGGACCTAGGCTGCGGACCGGACGACCCCCGAGGCGTGCGACGGACCGCTCCTCGCGGTGTGGACGGCACGGCCTCCGCGACGCGGACGGCTCGGGCTCCACGGTATGGACGGCTCGGTCCTCCGCGCGTAACTCCCGAAAGGAACCTGGATGTTGCTCGGCCTGGCTATCGGCGGCACCGGATGGCATCCGGACACCCGGCAGGCGTCGCCGCCCGACCCGATGGGCGCCGGACAGCTCCGGCGGCTCGCCTCGGAGGCCGAGCGGGGCGGTCTGGACCTCGTCACGCTGGACGACTCCATGGCCCCGGTGACCCCACCGGGCCGCGGGCGGCCGGACGCGGTGACCGCCCTGGCCGCGCTCGCGCCGGTGACCCGGACCATCGGTCTGGTGGCGACGGTCACGACCACATACGCCGAACCGTTCCGCGTGGCCCGGGCGCTGGCCACCCTCGACCACATCAGCCGCGGCCGGGCGGGCTGGCGCCCACGGGTGGCGGCCTCGGCGGCCGAAGCCGCGCACTTCGGCCCCGAACCCCTGGCCGGGATCGGCCGACTCCGGGCGGAGGCGGCCGAGTTCACCGAGGTCGTCACCGCGCTGTGGGACAGCTGGCAGGACGACGCCGTCATCCGTGACACCGAGGGCGGCCGCTTCCTGGACCGCACCAAGGTCCGTCCCATCGACCACGTGGGAGCACACTTCCGGATCAAGGGTCCGGCCGTCGTGCCCCGCCCCCCGCAGGGCCACCCGGTGCTCGCGACCCGGCTCGGCCCGCACTCCCCGCTCGCCGACGGCCAGGACGCCGACCTGGTGTTCACCGAGGTCCAGGACGCGCGGAGGGTACGGGCACGCGTCGGGGCCGGTGTCCGGGTCATCGCCGAGGTCGAGGTGCGACTCGACGGCGACGGGGCGGACGGCCGCCCCGAACGGCCGGGCGCCGCGGACCGCCTCCGGTTCACCGGAAGCGCCGCCGAACTCGCCGCGACCCTCGAAGCGGTGTCCGCGCGCGAGCCCGTGGACGGATTCCACCTGCGGCCCGCCGCGCTCCCCGGGACGGTCGAGCGCCTCGTCCAGGAGGTTGTCCCGCTCCTGCGCCGGTACCGTCCGGTCCGCCCCGGCACCGTGGGCGGCTCGCTGCGCGAACGCCTCGGCCTGACCGCCCCGAGGCCGAACACGTCCCCGGTCCGGAAAGCGGCACTCGCACGATGAACACGACCAGTACGAGCACGATGGACACGGCCGGCACGACCGGCAAGCAGATGCATCTGGCGGCGCTCTTCCCCGCCAGGCACACGGCCGGTTGGCGCGACCCCAGGTTCGGCGACCACAACGACTTCGCCACCTTCTCCGGCCTGGCCCGCACCGCGCAGCGAGGTCTGTTCGACTTCTTCCTCCTCGCCGACTACCCCCGGCTGACCGAGCACCGCGGCACGGTCTCCGACGTCGGCATCGCCGGCGAACTCGACCAGACCACCGTGCTGTCGGCGCTCAGTTCGGTCACCGAACGGATCGGTCTGGTCGCCACCGTCAACGCGACCTTCAACGAACCCTTCGACGTGGCCCGGAGACTGGCCACCCTGGACCATTTCTCCGGTGGCCGGTGCGGGTGGAACGTCGTCACCACCTCGGACGCCTGGACCGGCGAGAACTTCCGCCGCGGCGGTTACCTCCCGCACGCCGACCGCTACCGGCGGGCGGCCGAGTTCGTCGACGCCGCCCGGACCATGTGGGGCGGCTGGACAGCGGACGGCCCCACCCGCTTCCGGCACGAGGGCTCCCAGTTCCGCGTCCAGGGACACTTCACCGTCCCGCCCGGCCCCCAGGGCTGCCCACCGACCGTCCAGGCCGGCGACTCCGAGCAGGGCCGGGAGTTCGCCGCCTCGCACGCGGACGTGGTCTACAGCCGTCATCTCGGCGCGGCCGGACTGGACTTCACCGCGGACATCCGCAACCGGGTGGCACGCCACGGACGGAACCCCGAGCAGGTGAAGGTCATGCCCGGCGTCTCCTTCGCCCTCGGCGACACCGACCAGGAGGCCCACGACAACGCGCGCGCCGCCCAGGCGCAGGCGGTCAGCCCCGAATTGGCGATCTGGTACCTGGAACGGACCTGGGGACGCGTACTGTCCGACCACGACCCCGACGGGCCGCTGCCCGACATCGATCCCGACCCCGAACCGGATCCGGACGAATGGCCCCGACTCTCCGCGGCCCCGGTCAGGTTGCGACGGGCGGACAAGTGGCGGGCCTACGCCTCCCGGCACCGCCTCGGCATCCGGGAACTCGTGATGAGGCTGACCGCCGGGAAGCCCTTCATAGGCACCCCGTCCCGGGTGGCGCAGCAGATGACCGACTACGTCCGCTCGGGCGGCGCGGACGGGTTCGTCCTGGTGCCCGCGTACGCCCCCGGCGGCCTGGACGAATTCGTCGACCGGGTCGTCCCCGAGCTCCAGCAGCTCGGCAGTTACCGAACCGCCTACCCGGGCGAGACCCTCCGCGATCACCTCGGCCTGCCCCCGGCACCCCGCCCCTGACCGCCCCCCCCCACCCCGCTACGTGCTCCACACGTACTCGGGCCGTGCCGGTCGACCTCCCCGAGTCGGCACCGCGCGGCACCGCCGCCCTCCACCCCGGCACGACGCCCCGGCCCCTTGAACAGGCCGGGGCGTCTTCGCGTTCCGAAGCGTGCCTCGGCCGGATCGGCCCAGGAGACGTCGACCGAAGCGGGGCAGAGACGGGGCGGAGGCGGGCCCACTCGCTGCGCACACCACTGCGCCGGCGTCGAATTCCGGTGGCCACGACGACCGCGGCACGAATCGGTGAAACGGTCCGGACCCGGTCGTGCACGCTCCCGAGGAAGCGTCGGGAATTCATTGTGACCTCTTGCCCGGACCTCTAGATTCGAAGTGTCTCGCCGAGAGGCAAATAATTCCGGCAGGGCCCGGGCGGTGTTTCGCCGAAACGGATTCCGTCGGAATTCACTCGAAACCCCTTTGGAGGAATCATGAGCGACACCCA
>NZ_JBEXPY010000107.1:0-4125 GCF_040612315.1 Streptomyces sp. NPDC006435 | reverse complement strand
CGCGGCGGCGGCGCGCACCGGGTCCGGCGCGGGCTCCGGGGTGCGGGCCGGGGCGGGGGCCACCGAGAGGGCGGCGCCGCCGATCAGTGCTCCGAGGACGGTGCGGCGGCTGGTGGCGTGGTTCATGCGGGACACCTCGCGTGGGGGTCGGTTGCGTCGGACGCACCGGCCACCCTGGCCCGCCCCGCACCCCCTCGGCAACCGGACCGATTCCGCCACGCCCCGCGCGATCCGCACGGCGGCGGCCGGCCCGAATTCCGGGCACCCCCTTGACAGCCTCCACACCGCCGGGCAATCTTCCATCACGTAGAAACTAACTTCCGCAATACGGAAGGAGCGCCGAACCCTCATGGGCTACCCGGACCAGCGCTTCGATGTGAACCTTTCGATCCTCTTCACCGAACTCCCGCTCCTGGAGCGCCCCGCGGCCGCCGCCGCGGCCGGCTTCACGGCGGTCGAGCTGTGGTGGCCCTGGATCGAGACCCCCACTCCGCCGCAGGCCGAGCTCGACGCCCTCAAGAAGGCGCTCGACGACGCCGGCACGCGGCTGGTGGGGCTGAACTTCTACGCCGGCCGGCTGCCCGGCCCCGACCGCGGCGCGCTCTCCGTGCCCGGCGCCGAGTCGGAGCGCTTCCGCGCCAACATCGAGGTGGCGGCCGACTTCGCCGCCTCGGTCGGCTGCCGGGCGCTCAACGCGCTCTACGGCAACCGGGTCGACGGCGTGGACCCGGCCGCGCAGGACGAACTCGCCCTGGAGAACCTGGTCCTCGCCGCCCGCGCGGCCGACCGGATCGGGGCGGTGCTCCTGATCGAGACCCTCAACGCGCCGGAGTCCCCGCACTACCCCCTGGTGAGCGCACCGGCCGGGATCGAGGTCGTCGACCGGGTCAACGCGGCGACCGGCCTCGGCAACGCGAAGTTCCTCCTCGACCTGTACCACCTGTCGATGAACGGCGAGGACCTCGACGAGGCCATCGAGCGGTACGCCGACAGGACCGGCCACGTCCAGATCGCCGACAACCCGGGGCGCGGCGCGCCCGGCACCGGATCGCTCCCGCTGGAGCAGCTCCTCGACCGGCTGGCGAAGGCCGGTTACGACGGCTGGGTCGGCCTGGAGTACAAGCCGGGCGACCGGCCGAGCGCCGAGGCCTTCGAGTGGCTCCCGGCCACCGCGCGGGCCGCCCGCTGAGGGCGGCCGCCCCCTCGTACACACGCTTATTCGGAAGGCACCCTCATGAGCAGCAATCTCCCCAAGGTCGCGTGGATCGGGCTCGGCATCATGGGCTCCCCCATGTCCGAGAACCTGATCGGGGCCGGGTACGACGTCACCGGGTACACCCTGGAGCGGGCGAAGGTCGACCGGCTGGTCGCGGCCGGCGGCACCGGCGCGGCCTCGGTCGCCGAGGCGGTCCGGGACGCCGATGTCGTCATCACGATGGTGCCCGCCTCCCCGCAGGTCGAGGCCATCGCCTACGGCCCCGACGGCATCCTGGAGAACGCACGCCCCGGCACCCTGCTGATCGACATGTCGTCGATCACGCCGCAGACCTCCGTGGACCTCGCGAGGAACGCGGAGGAAAAGGGCATCCGGGTGCTCGACGCCCCGGTCTCCGGCGGCGAGGCCGGCGCGATCGAGGCGGTGCTGTCGATCATGGTCGGCGGCGAGCGGACCGACTTCGAGCAGGCCGGACCGATCCTCCGGGCGCTCGGCAGGACCATCGTGCTGTGCGGTCCGCACGGCTCGGGCCAGACGGTGAAGGCCGCCAACCAGCTGATCGTCGCGGTCAACATCCAGGCGTGCGCCGAGGCCGTCGTCTTCCTGGAGAAGTCCGGGGTGGACCTCACCGCCGCGCTGGACGTCCTCAACGGCGGCCTGGCCGGCTCGACCGTCCTGACCCGCAAGAAGGACAACTTCCTCAAGCGGGACTTCGCCCCGGGCTTCCGGATCGACCTGCACCACAAGGACATGGGCATCGTCACGGACGCCGCCCGCAACGTCGGCGCCGCGCTGCCCGTCGGCGCCGTGGTCGCCCAGCTCGTCGCCTCGCTGCGCGCGCAGGGCGACGGCGGCCTGGACCACTCGGCGCTGCTGCGGGCGGTCGAGCGCCTGTCGGGGCAGCCCGTCCAGTCCTGACCGGGCGGGGCCGCGAGCCCGTCCGCCCGGACGCCCCCTCGCGAAACGCCCCGTCCCCCTCGACTTCCGGACGGCGTCGGCGCCGACACCTGTCCTGTCGCGCCCAGGCGCCGGCGCCGTCCGGAACACCTCACAGCCAGATTCAACAAACTGTTGACGCCGGGTTCGGGGCGTACTTACGCTCCTGGAGCCCTGAGCCGTCGCAGTTCAGCAACTCAGCAGCTCCCGTACGGAAGGTCGCCCCGACACCATGACGCAGCGTGTGCTTACGACCGAGTCAGGCGCCCCGGTCGCCGACAACCAGAACTCCGCCACCGCAGGCGTCGGTGGCCCGATCCTCCTCCAGGACCAGCACCTGCTGGAGAAGCTGGCCCGCTTCAACCGGGAGCGCATTCCGGAGCGCGTGGTCCACGCCCGCGGCTCCGGCGCGTACGGCTACTTCGAGGTGACCGACGACGTCACCGCCTTCACCCGGGCCGACTTCCTCTCCGAGGTCGGCAGGCGCACCGAGACGTTCATCCGCTTCTCGACCGTCGCCGACTCGCTGGGCGGCGCGGACGCGGTGCGCGACCCGCGCGGCTTCGCCCTCAAGTTCTACACGGACGAGGGCAATTACGACCTGGTCGGCAACAACACCCCGGTGTTCTTCATCAAGGACCCGATCAAGTTCCCCGACTTCATCCACTCGCAGAAGCGCGACCCGTTCACGGGCCGTCAGGAGCCGGACAACGTCTGGGACTTCTGGGCCCACGCCCCCGAGGCGACGCACCAGGTCACCTGGCTGATGGGCGACCGCGGCATCCCCGCCTCGTACCGCCACATGAACGGTTACGGCTCGCACACCTACCAGTGGACGAACGCCGCGGGCGAGGCGTTCTTCGTCAAGTACCACTTCAAGACGAACCAGGGCGTGCGCTCCCTCTCCGCCGAGCAGGCCGCCGAGCTGGTGGGCAAGGACGCCAACTCGCACCAGACCGACCTGCTGCAGGCCATCGAGCGCGGGGTGCACCCGTCCTGGACTCTGTACGTGCAGGTCATGCCGGCCGCCGAGGCCGCGGACTACCGCTTCAACCCGTTCGACCTGACCAAGGTGTGGCCGCACTCCGACCACCCGCTCCAGCGGGTGGGCCGGCTGGTGCTGGACCGCAACCCGGACAACGTCTTCGCCGAGGTCGAGCAGGCCGCGTTCTCGCCCAACAACTTCGTGCCCGGCATCGGCCCCTCCCCGGACAAGATGCTCCAGGGCCGGCTGTTCGCCTACGCGGACGCGCACCGCTACCGGCTCGGCGTCAACCACACCCAGCTCCCGGTGAACGCGCCGCGCACCGCCGTCGTCGACAACTACGGCCGCGACGGCCTGCACGCCACCCGCAACGGCTCGCGCCACGACAAGAACTACGAGCCCAACTCGTACGCGGGCCCCGCCCAGACCGACGCGGCGCTCTCCGCCCCGCTCGCGATCCACGGCTGGACCGGCACCCACGCGGCGCCCGCCCACACCAAGGACGACGACTTCTTCCAGGCGGGCGAGCTGTACCGGCTCATGTCCGAGGACGAGAAGGGCCGTCTGGTCGCCAACATCGCGGGCGGGCTCTCCCAGGTGACCCGCGACGACGTGATCGAGAAGAACCTCGCCCACTTCCGCGCCGCCGACGCCGACTACGGCAGGCGCGTGGAGGAGGCGGTCCGCGCCCTGCGCGAGGACTGACCCCCGGACCCTGCCCGTGCCGTGTACCCGGATGAGGGGTGGCACACCGCACGGGCAGGACGAGGCCGCGGCGGCGCGACGCCAGTGCGGTGGCGGAGGCCGGAGCGTCTCCTCGTCCCCTGACCTGAAGGGGACGGGGACGCACGGCCCGCTCGCCGCCGCCGCGGCCCCCGTCACTCCCCCGGCCGGGGGGGGGGGGGGGGGCCGGGGGGCGGGGGGGGGGCCCCCCCCCCCCCCGGGGGGACGGGCGCCGGGACCAGCGCGCAGGCCGATAACGCGCCCC
>NZ_JBEXPY010000106.1:0-4418 GCF_040612315.1 Streptomyces sp. NPDC006435 | reverse complement strand
AGCGAACTCCTCCAACCGACCCTGACACATGGCGAGTTCATCTGCCCTCATACCAGCAGGAAACCACCAAGCCGACCACTTGCCCAGAGACGTAACAAAGCCCTACTAGGGCCTGTCCGGCCGATCATGTGGCTGGTCCTGTACCGGTCTGATCCGGGAGGTCGGGAGGGACACAAGGAAGCGCCGGGCCGGAGGATTCTTGGCGCGCTGACCCTGGTAGAACAGTGACCGGTGGGTATCCAGGAGCGCGAGCGCAAGATGTACCGGCCGCTGCGGCGGGCCGGCCTCGAGGTGATCCCGGACGCCGTGCCAGACGGCACGATGCCGTTCGTCTTCGGATATCGCCCCGAGGACATTGTCGGCCGCTTCTCCCACCGGTACGAAACCCCACGGCTCGTCGAGCGTCTCAACGAGGACTGGTACGACCTGGCGGTCTCCTCCGGCCTTCTCGACCACCGGCGCGAGTTCCTCGTCCTGCTTCCCCACGGCACCCACACGCACCAAGCCGTCCTGCAGAAGCGGAGCCAGCCCTATGGCCGCCGTGCCGCACCGGAGGTCTGGACCCGGGCCCGGCTCTTGGACCGCTGGGACATCATGGGCCGGGGTGCGGCATCGGCGTTCCTCGGCATACGTGCGGGCCACCCGGGCTTCGGCATGATGGCGCTCGACAGCAGCGTGTACATCAGCTGCTCGACCGGCGAGGTCGGTGTCGACGTGGTCGCGGTGGCCCACCCGGCCCGCTCGGAGAACATCCTGCAGTACCTGGAATGGTACGCGAATTGGGACTATCCCCGCGCCGACAAGGAGTTGCAGAAGCGGGTCGCCGTCTGGCTCGCGGGCCGCGCACCTGGTGCCCTCAGCAGTTCCGACCGATGACCACGCGGCTCCCGGCGGCGAGGTCAGCAAGATTGCCGCCATCCAGCTGATCATGTGACTACTCCGTTGCCGAATCGTTCACGTGGTCATGGGGCGGGGTGACCTGACGGATGCCGAATGGGAACGGCTTCGGCTGTTCCTTCCATTCAGCAACGGTCGGTGCGGCCGGTGGCGGGATCACCGGCAGGTGATCAACGGCATTCTGCACCGGGTGCGGACCGGCGTTCAGTGGCGTGACCTGCCCGAACGGTTCGGTCCGTGGAAGACCGTCTATGAACGCCACCGCCTGTGGTCGGCCGACGGGACCTGGGAACGCCTGCTCCGGCAGGTCCAGGCCGAGGCCGACGCGGCCGGGGAGATCGGCTGGGACATCTCGGTCGACCCCACCGTCGTGCGTGCACATCAGCACGCCGCCGGCGCCCGCACCAATCCGCCGCCGACTCCCCGCCTCAAAGGGGGCCGCAGCAGTAGAACACCAGGGCGAGACACGGTGGCAGAGCCTCGTCGCCCACCTGGCGGAGGTGGTGCAGAAAGTGAGGGCCTGGGCCGCTCGCGGGGCGGGTTCACGACCAAGCTCCATCTGAGTGTGGACGGCCGCTGCCGCCCGCTGTCCCTGATCGTCACACCGGGGCAGCGGGCGGACTGCACGCAGTTCGAGTCGGTGTTGGAGAAGATCCGTGTCCCGAGGATCGGGCTGGGCAGGCCGCGGAAGAAGCCTGACAGCCTCGCGGCGGACAGGGCCTACAGCAACGGGCCGTGCCGTGAGTACCTGCGGCGCCGGGGCATCCGGCACGCCATCCCGGAGAAGATCGACAGCCATGCCGCCCGCCTGCGCAAAGGCTCACGAGGCGGACGGCCACCGGGCTTCGACGAGGAGCGGTACAAGAAGCGCAACACCGTCGAACGGGCCATCAACAGGCTCAAGCACGCCCGAGCTGTGGCCACCCGCTACGACAAGCGCGGCTACATCTTCCTCGGGACCGCGACTGCCGCAGCCCTCGTCATCTGGCTCCGCGCACGATCGGCCGGACAAGTCCTAAGAGAAGCCGACCATGAGTCCGCAAGCCCACTTCGGGTGGACGCTCCATGTCGAGCGAGTGCCGACCCCACATCGTCACGCACCAGCACGGCCAGAACGCCCCCAGGGCGGTTTCCATCCAGGGCCCCCGTAACTGCCGGAATGTGGAACGGTAGCCGAGTCGGGCTCAACGCCAAGTTGTGTCCCAGCACCGTCAGCCCATCCCCGTCCCAGCACGGTACGGATGACCAGGGATGACGACAGGTGACGAGGGGTCAGCTATCCCAGCACCATCCCAGCACGGGAAAAAACAAAGGGCCCGACTCCGAAGAGTCGGACCCCATCTGACCTGCACGTTTGCCAGATCAGCGACGTGGTGTTAAGTCAGCCGCTACACATTGAAGCGGAACTCGACCACGTCGCCGTCCTGCATCACGTACTCCTTGCCCTCCATGCGGGCCTTGCCCTTGGCGCGGGCCTCGGCGACCGAGCCGGTCTCGACCAGGTCCTCGAAGGAGATGATCTCCGCCTTGATGAAGCCCTTCTGGAAGTCGGTGTGGATCACACCGGCCGCCTCGGGGGCCGTGGCGCCCTTCTTGATCGTCCAGGCCCTGGCTTCCTTCGGACCCGCCGTGAGGTAGGTCTGCAGGCCCAGGGTGTCGAAGCCGACGCGGCCGAGGGTGGCCAGGCCGGGCTCTTCCTGGCCCATGGACTGGAGGAGTTCGAGGGCCTCCTCGTCGTCGAGCTCGATCAGCTCGGACTCGATCTTGGCGTTCAGGAAGATCGCCTCGGCGGGGGCGACCAGGGCACGCTGCTCGTTCTTGAAGTCCTCGTCGACCAGCTCGTCCTCGTCGACGTTGAAGACGTAGAGGAAGGGCTTGGTGGTCAGGAGGTGCAGCTCGTGGAGGAGCCTGCCCTTCTCGGTGCCCGCGGTGATGCCCGCGGCGAAGAGGGTCTGGCCGGACTCCAGGATCTTCTGGGCCTCCTCGACCGCGGCGAGGACCGCGACCTTGTCCTTCTGGAGGCGGGACTCCTTGGTGAGGCGCGGGACGGCCTTCTCGACCGACTGGAGGTCGGCGAGGATCAGCTCGGTGTTGATCGTCTCGATGTCGTCCTTGGGCGAGACCTTGCCGTCGACGTGGACGACGTTCTCGTCCTTGAACGCGCGGATGACCTGGCAGATCGCGTCGGACTCGCGGATGTTCGCCAGGAACTTGTTGCCCAGGCCCTCACCCTCCGAGGCGCCGCGGACGATGCCGGCGATGTCGACGAAGTCCACCGTGGCGGGGAGCAGCCGCTGGGAGCCGAAGATCTCCGCCAGCTTGTTCAGACGGGGGTCCGGGACGCCCACGACGCCGACGTTCGGCTCGATCGTGGCGAACGGGTAGTTGGCCGCCAGCACGTCGTTCTTGGTCAGGGCGTTGAACAGGGTCGACTTGCCGACATTCGGCAGACCGACGATTCCGATCGTGAGCGACACGTTGGCGACTTCCTGAGGAGTGAGGAGGTGGTGGAGCGGTTGCGGACCCGGTGGGCCGATTCTCCAGTTTACGGGCGAGCACGACCGGGCAGCCACGGGTCCGGCCGGGCGGGGAGGCAAGGGGGTCTCGGGGCGGGGAGGGGTGGATGGCACGGGGTCTCGGGGGCGGGACGGGTGAGGGGATGGTCGGTTCCCGTTCGGCCGTGTGGCATCGAACTCATCGCCTAGGTCGCCCAAAGCGCGTGTCCCGCACCCGCTTCCTCCCGCCCGGCGACCTACGTTGTCCCGGTGGAGCAGCACAGGACACGTCCCCCGCAGCGCAGGCAGGCCCAGCAGGCCCCGCTGTCCCCGCAGGGCACCATCGAGGAAACCGCGACCGTCTACCGGGTGATCAGGGCGCCCGAGGGGCGGTCCCGGCCGGTGCCGCCCGTCGTGCTCGCGCTGCGCAAGCTGCCCAACCCGCGGCTGACCGGCATCGGCGCGGGGCTCTTCGCCGCCGCCTCCATGCTCGTGCTGGGCTGTCTCGACCTGCTGCTCCTCGACGGTTCGCCGTTCGTGTTCGGGGCGCTGTTCCTGCCGGTCAGCGCGCTGACGGCGCTGTGGGTGCGGCCCGCGGACCTGGTGACCGCGCCGATCATCGTGCCGATCGCCTTCACCGTCGGCGTCATCCCGATCGCCGGTGGCACGGGCGGTTTCGGCGGCCGGACCATGGCGGTCGTCACGGCGCTCGCCGTGCACGCCGGATGGCTGTACGGCGGAACGCTCGTCGCCGGTGTCATCGCGACCGTACGGAAGGTACGGCTGATGCGGCAGCGGCAGCGGCGCCTGCTGCTCGCCGCCCAGACCGCGCGGCCGGCCCAGACCGCACGACCCGGCCAGGCGGCTGCGCGGACCGCACAGCCCCCGGCCCGGCCCCGGACCTCCCGGCCGGCGCAGACGCCCCGCCGCCCCCAGCGGTGACCGCCCCGCACCTGCTCGTCGGGGGGGGGGGGGGGGGGCGGCGGCGGGCCGGCGGGCGCCCGCGCGCGCGGGCGCCCGCCGGCC
>NZ_JBEXPY010000105.1:3249-4714 GCF_040612315.1 Streptomyces sp. NPDC006435 | reverse complement strand
TGAAATTCTGAACAACCGGTGACAACACAGCCGTTCGTTATTTCAGAACAAACACAGTGGACGCGAGCAACTGAGGACAAGCCCTCGGCCTATTAGTACCAGTCAGCTCCACCCGTTACCGGGCTTCCACATCTGGCCTATCAACCCAGTCGTCTACTGGGAGCCTTAACCAATCAAGTTGGTGGGAATACTCATCTCGAAGCAGGCTTCCCGCTTAGATGCTTTCAGCGGTTATCCCTCCCGAACGTAGCCAACCAGCCATGCCCTTGGCAGGACAACTGGCACACCAGAGGTTCGTCCGTCCCGGTCCTCTCGTACTAGGGACAGCCCTTCTCAATATTCCTACGCGCACAGCGGATAGGGACCGAACTGTCTCACGACGTTCTAAACCCAGCTCGCGTACCGCTTTAATGGGCGAACAGCCCAACCCTTGGGACCGACTCCAGCCCCAGGATGCGACGAGCCGACATCGAGGTGCCAAACCATCCCGTCGATATGGACTCTTGGGGAAGATCAGCCTGTTATCCCCGGGGTACCTTTTATCCGTTGAGCGACAGCGCTTCCACAAGCCACTGCCGGATCACTAGTCCCGACTTTCGTCCCTGCTCGACCCGTCGGTCTCACAGTCAAGCTCCCTTGTGCACTTACACTCAACACCTGATTGCCAACCAGGCTGAGGGAACCTTTGGGCGCCTCCGTTACTCTTTAGGAGGCAACCGCCCCAGTTAAACTACCCATCAGACACTGTCCCTGATCCGGATCACGGACCCAGGTTAGACATCCAGCACGACCAGAGTGGTATTTCAACGACGACTCCACAACCACTGGCGTGGCCGCTTCAAAGTCTCCCACCTATCCTACACAAGCCGAACCGAACACCAATATCAAACTGTAGTAAAGGTCCCGGGGTCTTTCCGTCCTGCTGCGCGAAACGAGCATCTTTACTCGTAGTGCAATTTCACCGGGCCTATGGTTGAGACAGTCGAGAAGTCGTTACGCCATTCGTGCAGGTCGGAACTTACCCGACAAGGAATTTCGCTACCTTAGGATGGTTATAGTTACCACCGCCGTTTACTGGCGCTTAAGTTCTCAGCTTCGCCGACCCGAAAGTCGGCTAACCGGTCCCCTTAACGTTCCAGCACCGGGCAGGCGTCAGTCCGTATACATCGCCTTACGGCTTCGCACGGACCTGTGTTTTTAGTAAACAGTCGCTTCTCGCTGGTCTCTGCGGCCACCCCCAGCTCATGGAGTAAATCCAATCACCAGTGATGGCCCCCCTTCTCCCGAAGTTACGGGGGCATTTTGCCGAGTTCCTTAACCATAGTTCACCCGAACGCCTCGGTATTCTCTACCTGACCACCTGAGTCGGTTTAGGGTACGGGCCGCCATGAAACTCGCTAGAGGCTTTTCTCGACAGCATAGGATCATCCACTTCACCACAATCGGCTCGGCATCAGGTCTCAGA
>NZ_JBEXPY010000105.1:0-3151 GCF_040612315.1 Streptomyces sp. NPDC006435 | reverse complement strand
GCTGGAATGACACGACTTCGGCGGTACGCTTGAGCCCCGCTACATTGTCGGCGCGGAATCACTTGACCAGTGAGCTATTACGCACTCTTTCAAGGGTGGCTGCTTCTAAGCCAACCTCCTGGTTGTCTCTGCGACTCCACATCCTTTCCCACTTAGCGTACGCTTAGGGGCCTTAGTCGATGCTCTGGGCTGTTTCCCTCTCGACCATGGAGCTTATCCCCCACAGTCTCACTGCCGTGCTCTCACTTACCGGCATTCGGAGTTTGGCTAAGGTCAGTAACCCGGTAGGGCCCATCGCCTATCCAGTGCTCTACCTCCGGCAAGAAACACACGACGCTGCACCTAAATGCATTTCGGGGAGAACCAGCTATCACGGAGTTTGATTGGCCTTTCACCCCTAACCACAGGTCATCCCCCAGGTTTTCAACCCTGGTGGGTTCGGTCCTCCACGAAGTCTTACCTCCGCTTCAACCTGCCCATGGCTAGATCACTCCGCTTCGGGTCTTGAGCGTGCTACTGAAACGCCCTGTTCGGACTCGCTTTCGCTACGGCTTCCCCACACGGGTTAACCTCGCAACACACCGCAAACTCGCAGGCTCATTCTTCAAAAGGCACGCAGTCACGACATGCAAGCAAGCTTGCATGCGACGCTCCCACGGCTTGTAGGCACACGGTTTCAGGTACTATTTCACTCCGCTCCCGCGGTACTTTTCACCATTCCCTCACGGTACTATCCGCTATCGGTCACCAGGGAATATTTAGGCTTAACGGGTGGTCCCGCCAGATTCACACGGGATTTCTCGGGCCCCGTGCTACTTGGGTGTCTCTCAAGCAAGCCGCTGACATTTCGGCTACGGGGGTCTTACCCTCTACGCCGGACCTTTCGCATGTCCTTCGCCTACATCAACGGTTTCTGACTCACCTCACGGCCGGCAGACCGTGAAAGAGAGATCCCACAACCCCGCATGCGCAACCCCTGCCGGGTATCACACGCATACGGTTTGGCCTCATCCAGTTTCGCTCGCCACTACTCCCGGAATCACGGTTGTTTTCTCTTCCTGAGGGTACTGAGATGTTTCACTTCCCCTCGTTCCCTCCACACTGCCTATGTGTTCAGCAGCGGGTGACAGCCCATGACGACTGCCGGGTTTCCCCATTCGGACACCCCCGGATCAAAGCTCGGTTGACAGCTCCCCGGGGCCTATCGCGGCCTCCCACGTCCTTCATCGGTTCCTGGTGCCAAGGCATCCACCGTGCGCCCTTAAAAACTTGGCCACAGATGCTCGCGTCCACTGTGCAGTTCTCAAACAACGACCAGCCACCCATCACCCCGCTCCGAAGAAGCAGGTTCACTGGGGCCGGCAACTGAGGCGACCTCACGGCCGTACCCTCAGACACCCAACAACGTGCCCGACACAATCCCCCCGGATACTCACGTTCCACGCCGAAGCAGTACTAGTGAATCCCTGAAGAACCGTGCCGAATAGTCAACGTTCCACCCATGAGCAACCACCGCCGGACATTTGCCGACGTAGTGGCCTCTGACCAGGCCGAAGCCCGGTAAGAAGTGCTCCTTAGAAAGGAGGTGATCCAGCCGCACCTTCCGGTACGGCTACCTTGTTACGACTTCGTCCCAATCGCCAGTCCCACCTTCGACAGCTCCCTCCCACAAGGGGTTGGGCCACCGGCTTCGGGTGTTACCGACTTTCGTGACGTGACGGGCGGTGTGTACAAGGCCCGGGAACGTATTCACCGCAGCAATGCTGATCTGCGATTACTAGCAACTCCGACTTCATGGGGTCGAGTTGCAGACCCCAATCCGAACTGAGACCGGCTTTTTGAGATTCGCTCCGCCTCGCGGCATCGCAGCTCATTGTACCGGCCATTGTAGCACGTGTGCAGCCCAAGACATAAGGGGCATGATGACTTGACGTCGTCCCCACCTTCCTCCGAGTTGACCCCGGCAGTCTCCTGTGAGTCCCCATCACCCCGAAGGGCATGCTGGCAACACAGAACAAGGGTTGCGCTCGTTGCGGGACTTAACCCAACATCTCACGACACGAGCTGACGACAGCCATGCACCACCTGTACACCGACCACAAGGGGGGCACCATCTCTGGCGCTTTCCGGTGTATGTCAAGCCTTGGTAAGGTTCTTCGCGTTGCGTCGAATTAAGCCACATGCTCCGCTGCTTGTGCGGGCCCCCGTCAATTCCTTTGAGTTTTAGCCTTGCGGCCGTACTCCCCAGGCGGGGAACTTAATGCGTTAGCTGCGGCACCGACGACGTGGAATGTCGCCAACACCTAGTTCCCAACGTTTACGGCGTGGACTACCAGGGTATCTAATCCTGTTCGCTCCCCACGCTTTCGCTCCTCAGCGTCAGTAATGGCCCAGAGATCCGCCTTCGCCACCGGTGTTCCTCCTGATATCTGCGCATTTCACCGCTACACCAGGAATTCCGATCTCCCCTACCACACTCTAGCCTGCCCGTATCGACTGCAGACCCGGGGTTAAGCCCCGGGCTTTCACAACCGACGTGACAAGCCGCCTACGAGCTCTTTACGCCCAATAATTCCGGACAACGCTTGCGCCCTACGTATTACCGCGGCTGCTGGCACGTAGTTAGCCGGCGCTTCTTCTGCAGGTACCGTCACTCTCGCTTCTTCCCTGCTGAAAGAGGTTTACAACCCGAAGGCCGTCATCCCTCACGCGGCGTCGCTGCATCAGGCTTTCGCCCATTGTGCAATATTCCCCACTGCTGCCTCCCGTAGGAGTCTGGGCCGTGTCTCAGTCCCAGTGTGGCCGGTCGCCCTCTCAGGCCGGCTACCCGTCGTCGCCTTGGTAGGCCATCACCCCACCAACAAGCTGATAGGCCGCGGGCTCATCCTTCACCGCCGGAGCTTTCAACCCCGTCCCATGCGGGACGGAGTGGTATCCGGTATTAGACCCCGTTTCCAGGGCTTGTCCCAGAGTGAAGGGCAGATTGCCCACGTGTTACTCACCCGTTCGCCACTAATCCACCACCGAAGCGGCTTCATCGTTCGACTTGCATGTGTTAAGCACGCCGCCAGCGTTCGTCCTGAGCCAGGATCAAACTCTCCGTGAATGTTTTCCCGTGATCGGGACAACACGACACGAGAGCGGGACAACC
>NZ_JBEXPY010000104.1:0-4919 GCF_040612315.1 Streptomyces sp. NPDC006435 | reverse complement strand
CGTCCGCGCGCGGATCCCCGGCCCCTCCCCGCTCGGCCCCTTCCCGCCCGGCCCCCTCCCGCTGGAACCCGAGCCCCCCCGCCCCCCCCCCCGCCGGCCCCCCCGCCCGCCGCCGGGGGCCGTGCCGGTACGGGACGAGGCTTCCGTCCCCGCGCTCCGGGGAAGAACTGCGGAGCGGGGGACCAGGGTGGAGACTGCTGATCAGGCGGGACGAGGAGGCGGAACATGCTGGTTCCGGCCGGTCGGGGCGAGCGGTGGGCGCGGATGCTGCGGTCCGGCCGATGGCGCGGCGTCCTCGCGGTCCTCTCGGGCGCGCTGCCCGCGCTCGCCTTTCCCGCCCCCTCCCTGTGGTGGCTCGCCGGTGTCGGCCTGGTGCCGTGGCTGCTCCTCATCCGTTCCGCCGGTACGGGGCGCAGGGCGGCGCTGGACGGCTGGCTCGGCGGCATCGGCTACATGGTCGCGGTGCATCACTGGCTGATGCCGAGCCTCCATGTGTTCATCGTGCTCCTGGCCGCCCTGCTCGGTCTGCTGTGGGCCCCGTGGGGGCTGCTGGTCCTGCGGACGCTGGGCGGGCGGGTGTCGGCGGCGGGTGCCGTCCGGGCGGTCGTCGTGGTGCCCTGCGGCTGGCTGATGATCGAGCTGGTCCGGTCCTGGGAGGCGCTGGGCGGTCCCTGGGGGCTGCTCGGTGCGAGCCAGTGGCAGGTGGCTCCCGCGCTGCGTGTCGCGTCCGTGGGCGGGGTATGGCTGGTGAGTCTCCTGGTGGTGGCGGTGAACACCGCCGTCGCCCTGCTGTTCGTGACCGCGGCCGCCCGCACCGCGGCCGTCGTGAGCCTGGTGGTGTGCGCGCTGGCCGTGGGCGCGACGGCGGGCTGGGCGCCGCGGCCCGAGCGGTCGGGAACG
The DNA here is from genome assembly GCF_040612315.1 of Streptomyces sp. NPDC006435. Taxonomy (NCBI): domain Bacteria; kingdom Bacillati; phylum Actinomycetota; class Actinomycetes; order Kitasatosporales; family Streptomycetaceae; genus Streptomyces; species Streptomyces sp. NPDC006435. Next base: position 4,019 of record NZ_JBEXPY010000104.1, on the reverse strand, counting down.
GTCAGGATCGCCGTCGTGCAGCCGGGGGTGGTCGCGGGGCCCCACAGCGTCGAGCGCCGTCTCGCGGTGGGCGAGCGGCTGACCGGTTCGCTGGCCGGGCGCGATCTCGACCTGGTGGTGTGGGGCGAGAGCAGTGTGGGGGCGGATCTCACCCGGCGTCCGGACATCGCCGCCCGGATCGCGGCCCTCTCGCGTCGGGTGGGCGCGGACGTACTGGTCAACACGGACGCCCGGCAGACCGACGGATCGGGCCGGAAGGGCATCTTCAAGTCGGCGGTGCTGGTGGGCCCGGACGGGCCGACCGGGGACCGCTACGACAAGATGCGGCTGGTGCCGTTCGGCGAGTACGTCCCGGCCCGTCCGGTGCTCGGCTGGGTCACCTCCATGGGCCGGGCCGCGGGCGAGGACCGGCTGCGGGGCACCGCCCCGGTCACGATGTCGCTGCCGGGGGCGGACGGCGGACGCGGGCTGCGCTTCGGACCGCTGGTCTGCTTCGAGTCCGCGTTCCCCGACATGAGCCGCCGACTGACCCTGGACGGTGCGCAGGTGCTGGTCGCGCAGTCGTCCACCTCATCGTTCCAGCACAGCTGGGCGCCCGAGCAGCACGCGTCGCTCGGGGCGCTGCGGGCCGCCGAGAACGGCCGCCCGATGGTGCACGCCACGCTGACCGGTGTCAGCGCGGTGTACGGCCCGCAGGGCGCACCGGTCGGTGCTCCGCTCGGTACGGACACCAGCGCCGCCGCCGTGTTCGACGTGCCGCTGGCGACGGGCACCACGCTCTACGTGCGGCTGGGCGACTGGCCGCTGTGGGGTGCGGCGGCGGTGCTGGTGGCGTACGGCGCCCTCGAAGCGGCACGGTCGGCGGGGCGGCGCGGCCGGGTCGGGCCGGCCGGTGCCCGGGGCGGTCCCGTCGCGACCGGCGCCGACTCCGGCGGTCCCGGCGGACGGTGACGTCGCGGGCTCAGCCGCACAGCCTTCGGTGGGGGCCGTTCACGGAGACGATGTGGCCCTGGGCGTCGACGGTGAGCGCGACCCGTTCGACCTTGTTGGTCACGGCCAGCACCAGCCACACGGCGCTCCAGAGGAAGCAGCTGAACACCGTCAGGAGGGCGTGCAGCACATGGTTGAGCGGCTTGCCCCGGACCATGACGACCTGCGTCTCGGCCCGTGACTCCACCCGCCAGCCGCTCGCGATCCGCTGGTTGACCGCCCAGTCGAGGATCAGCCCGCGCTGCGTCGCGTCGGGCGGCCGTCCGTCGGCGGAGTAGTAGCCGGGCGGCGGCTGAAGAGCTCCCCAGCCCTTCGGCTCGTCGTGGGGCCTCACGAGGTCACCTCCACGGGCCGGTGGTCCATCACCCCAGCCTGCATCGGTGCCCGGCCCCACGCATCCGGAAGGCCGTCGGCGCCGGGGCCGGGCGGCCTCCGCGGCCCCCGGGCCCGGCCCGTGCTCCCGGGTCCGGCCCTCAGACGCAGCCCAGGTCGCGCAGGATGCGTTCGCACAGCTCGTGCGTCCGCAGGGCGTCCCGGGCGCTCAGCACCGTACCGGCGCGCACCGCGTCCAGGAAGGACAGCACGCACTGCTCGATGCCGCGCTGGCGGGCCACCGGCACCCAGTCGCCGCGCCGCCGCAGGCTCGGCTGCCCCTTGTGGTCGATCACCTCGGCGAGGTTGACGACCTCGCGCTTGGAGTCCTGGCCGGAGACCTCCAGCCGTTCCTCGGCCGATCCGCTGAGCCGGTTCATCGTGCCGATGGCGGTGAACCCGTCGCCGGACAGCTGCAGCACGACGTGGTGCATCAGCCCCTCGCGGATCCTGGCCCGCACGACGGTCTGGTCGACCGGCCCCGGCACCAGGAAGCGCAGGGTGTCGACGACGTGGATGAAGTCGTCGAGCACCATGTTGCGCGGTTCCTCGGGCAGGCCCACCCGGTTCTTCTGCATGAGGATCAGCTCGCGCGGATGCTCGGCGCACTGCGCGTAACCGGGCGCGACCCTGCGGTTGAAGCCGACGGCCAGGCTCGTCCCGCGCTCCTCGGCGAGCTCCACCAGCCGCCGGGAGTCGGCGAGTTCGTAGGCCAGCGGCTTGTCGACGTACGTGGCGACGCCCGCCTCCAGCAGCCGGCCCACGATCTCGGGGTGCGCGGCGGTCGGGGCGTGGACGAAGGCGGCGTCCAGGTCCTGGGCGAGCAGCGATCCGAGATCGGCGTGGCACTGCCGCGGCGGGATGCGGTGGGCCCCGGCGACCTCCTCCAGGGTGGCGGGGGTGCGGGTCTGCAGGTGCAGTTCGATCCCGGGCACGGTGGTCAGGACGGGCAGATACGCCTTCCGCGCGATGTCGCCGAGTCCGATGCAGCCGACCTTCACGGGGTCTCCCTCTCGCTGTCCGGCGCCCGCCCGGTGCGGTGGCCACCGGGCGGGAGCGCCCCGCGGGCTCCTCCGGAGCCGATGTCCTACCGCAGCGTCCCGTGCGCGTCGTTCGTCCGGGCAGCATACGTGGACCGCGGCGGCCGCCAGTCCATGATCCCGTCGAAGGTGCGCAGGACGAGGGCGGGCCCGAAGCGCGAGACGGTGGACATCAGCGTGTCGCGCGCCGCGACGGCCGGGAGGCTGCTCAGCCGCATCAGGCGGGCGGTCCGGGCGGCCTTGCGGACGACGGCCGACGTACGGGGCAGGCGGTCGGCGGTGTACGCGGCCAGTCCCGCGCCGAGGTCCGTGCCCGTCGTCAGCCGGTGGGCGAGCACGATCGCGTCCTCGACGCTCTGGTTGCCGCCCTGGCCGAGGCTGGGGGCCATCGCGTGGGCGGAGTCGCCGACGAGGACGGTGCGGCCCCGGTGGAAGGCGGGCAGGGGGTCGATCAGCTGGTACACGTCGTTGCGGAGCACCTGGTCCGGCTCGGCGGCGGCGATGACCTCGGGGATCGGGTCGTGCCAGTCGCCGAAGCGGCGCATCATCTCCGCCTTCTCGTCGTCGGCCGCGCGGGCCCCGGCGGGGGCGACGGCGGCCCCGTAGGCGTAGATCCGGCCGTCCTTGAGCGGCTGGGTGCCCCAGAGCGCGCCGCGCCCCCAGGTCTCGTGCGGGGAGAAGGACCGTTCGGGGGCGGGGACGACGATGCGCCAGGTGGTGAATCCGGCGTACGAGGGGCCGGGGTGGGCCGGGAAGAGCGCGTCGCGCACGACCGACTTGATGCCGTCGGCGCCGACGACGAGCTCGGCCTCCATGCTTCCGGCCGCCGTCTCGACCACCGCGGGCGCGCCGCCGGCGGTGCCCGGGTCCAGCAGTCGCGCGGCCGCGCCGGTGCGGACGGTGCCCTCGGGCAGCCGGGCCGCGAGGCGGTCGACGAAGGTGGCGCGGTGCAGCAGGACCAGCGGGCCGCCGAACCGCTCGACCGCGGCGGCACTGTCCGTGCGCGAGAGCCAGCGGCCGTTCGGGGCGCGCATGCCGCCCTCGCCCTGCCAGGCGGCGAGGGACCTCACCTCTTCGCCGAGGCCTATGACGTCCAGGGCGCGCTGGGCGTTGGGGGCCAGGGAGATACCGGCCCCGACGGGTTCCAGGGAGGCCGCGCGCTCCAGGACGGTGACGTGCCAGCCGCGGCCGTGCAGGGCCACCGCCGTGGTGAGACCGCCGATTCCGCCGCCGATGACGACGGCACGGGGCTTGTCCATGACTCCTCCTCGGAACTGCGTCCGCACTACATCCGTAGTGACATGCTCACCGTACTACGGCTGTAGTTGGAGGGGTAGGTTGGCCCCATGGCCACACGCACCGCCGGTACCTCCCGGGCCGCTCTCATCGCCGACGCCGCCCTCGCCCTGCTCGCCGAGCGCGGGATGCGCGGGCTGACCCACCGCGCGGTGGACGAGCGCGCCGGGCTCCCCCAGGGCTCGACGTCCAACTACGCACGGACCCGGCAGTCGCTGCTGGAGGCGGCCGTGCGACGGCTCGCGGAGCGCGAGGCCCGGGTGCTCGCCCCCGACGGGCTCCTCCCGGCCCCGGCCGCCGGGGCGCTTCCCGCCCCGGCGG
>NZ_JBEXPY010000103.1:0-5097 GCF_040612315.1 Streptomyces sp. NPDC006435 | reverse complement strand
ACCTACATCGCCAAGGGCGCAGGCACCGGCCTGTCCAAGATCGGCGACATCACCAAGGGCCTCAAGGGCATCGGCAACATCGAAATCCCCAAGCTCCCGGACAATGCGGTGACGCTGCCCGACGGTGCGACGATGCTGCCGGACGGGACGTTCCATCTGCCCGACGGCACCAAGGTTCCCGACGGGGGGATCGAACTGCCCAACGGGAGCGTCAAGTTCCCCGACGACGCCCCGGTGCTGCCCGAGGGCACCACCAAGCTCCCCACCGCCGCCGACGACCCCATCCAGTACGTCGACCCCGACGGCAACCTCCTCGACAAGAACGGCGACATCGTCCAGTCCGGCAAGGACGCCCCCAAGGAGGGCTCCCCCACCACCCCGCACACCGACAGCCCCGTGAGGGAACCCGTCCTGGCCGGTGTCGGCGCCCGCAACGGCGACGACATCATCCGCCTGGGCAGCGACCCCGCCGGCCTCGGCGACCTCGGCCGCATCGGCGACGACCTCCCCGGCGGCCAGATCGGCGACAACCTCCCCGGCGGCCGTGCCGGCGACAACATCCCCACCGGGCAGGTCGGCGACAACCTTCCCGGCGGCCGCGCCGACGACCTCGGCCCCTCCAACAGCCACGAGCCCCCCACCGGCGGCCACGGCAACGACGGACCCGGCCCCAACACCCACACCGGCGACGGCGGCAACGGCGGAGGCGGCGGCCACCAGGACCCGCCCAACACCGGCGGCCACGGCAACGACGGACCCGGCGGACACAACGACGGACCCGGCGACGGCCCCGGCAGCGGCGGCGACCACACCCCGGACAACACCGGCGGCCACGGCGACAAGCCCGACAACGGCGGCGGGAACGAGACTCCGGGCAACGAGCCGACCGACGGCGTCCCCGGGGACCGTGTGAACGATCCCCTTCCGGAACTCACGCCGCAGGAACGGGCCGACCACTGGGGTCACCTCGACGAGGTGGAACAGCGCAGCCCCGACGACTTCGACGATCTGCAGCGCGACCCGGACAAGAACGGCGGCATCTCGGAGCCCTCGAAGGATGAGGCACGGGTGGGTCTGGACCTCCGCGAAACCGGACGGCTCCCCGACGACATCCAGCGCCCCACTCAGGCCGACCGCGGTGAGTTCTACTCCCCGAGCGCGGACAAGTATTACGACATCAAGGGCGTGCACTCCGACTGGCCGCCGTTCAACAACGTCCGCGACAAGTCGCAGCCTTTCAAGGGTGCGTACGACCCCGCCAACAATGGCAAGTGGGTCAAGAAGCTCTCCGAACAGATCGTCGAGAAGCACCGTATTGTTATTCTCGACATGCGCAACGCAAGCCAGGCAGCGATCGATGATGTCAAGGGCATCGTCGAAAGGAACGGTTGGGAAGACGATGTCATCTGGTACCCGTAAAGGCTGGGCGCCGCGCCAATACCCCGCCGACCGAGCTGCCGCCGATCGCCTGCGCGAATGGCTGGAGGGCCCGGAGGACCGCGGGCTGGACGGTGTGGGTCTCGACTTCAGTGGCGCGGATCTGTCGGGCGGCGACTTCTCCGAGTCCTGGTTCACCGAAGCCAAGCTGGTCGGTACGAACCTGGCGGGTGCGGAGTTCTACCGCGCGGATCTCGAGGGCGCCGATCTCTCCGGCGCGAACCTGGCCAACGGCTCGCTGGTGCGGGCGAACCTGGACGACGCCACGCTCCGGGGCGCGACCCTCGACGGTGTCGACTTCGTCAAGGCCTCGCTCTACGACGTGGACGCCTCGGGAGCGCACTTCCGCGGCGCCCGGCTGATGGGGGCCTCCCTGCTGGGCGTCGACCTCCGCGGCGCGGACCTGACGAACGCGGTGGCGGACGAGAACTCGTTCAAGGTGAAGTTCGACGAGAGCACCGTTCTCGACGGCTTCTCCGGGACGGTTTTCGGCCCGGTCGAGCTCGTCACCGCGGACGGCGTCAAGGAATTGGGCGGACCGGACCTCGAGGAGTGGATTCGCCGGCGGGGAGGCGCCGCGACCGTCATTCCTCCGCGCTCCGCACGCTGACCGGAACGCGAAAGGCGATCCACCCGGGAATCACGGGCGCCACTGCTGCCGCTGCCGGCCAGTGGTGGCGCCCGCGACAAAGCACTGATTCCACGAAAACCCCGGGGCCCGGTTCTCAGGCGGTTTCTGCCCGGGCCCGGAATGGACAATGGGCTTCGAGGAACTCCCCCGACGCCCGTGCCGGCTTCGGTGCACGCCGTCCACCCGCGCCGTCTGCTGCACCTTTCCATCCCACGGCACAGGGATTTTCCCTGGGTCATGGCTCCGACGCGGCAGAGGACCCCATGCGGATCGCCGACTTCTTTCAGGAACTCTGGCCCCTCTCGTTCGGAACCCCGAGGGGAAGCGTGCGGGATTTCCTCGCGCCGAACCCGTACGAGGATGCCGGGCGGATCACGGAGTATCTGCTCGGCGGGCACGAGGTCTTCAGCGTCATGGGCTCCTCCGAGGACGTGCTCGGCTCCGGCAGGACCGTGCTCGGCGGTGACTCGGTGCTCTCCGACGGGGAGTGGATCTGGCGAGGAGACCTCTGGTTCTACGTCCGGACACATGACGTGGAGCTCCCCGGGGAATTCCTCGCCCGCATCAGGCAGCACGACTACCTGGTGCCCGCCGGGAACGAGCCCCGGATGATCGCGGTCGCCGAGTACGTCGCCGCCAGTCTCCGAACCGGCCGGTCCGGCCGACGAACCCTGGATTCCCCGATGCCCGACGCGACACGAATCGACATCGACGACCCCGAAGTCGACATGGACCGGGGGCAGCGCCTGCTGTACAGGGGGGAGCCCTTCACCGGCGAGGTCGAGGAGCACCTGGGCGGCGCCCCGGTCAGTCTGGACTCCTACGTGGAGGGGGTGCGGCACGGCCCCGGCCGCGAGTGGTACAAGGACGGCACGCTCCGCTCCGAGGCGACGGCCCGCGAAGGGCTCCCGGTCGGGACGTCCAGGGAATGGCACCCGAACGGTGTGCTCGCCGCCGAGGTGGAGTTCTCCGGGAACGGTACGGCCATGGTGGCGGAACGTCGGTGGGACGAAGAGGGCCGCCCGACGAAGAACTGGCATGCGGGCCGCGGTAAAACCCCGCCGACCGCAAAGTGGCACCGGCCCGGAGAGGATCGCGAGTGAACGTCGAACCGTCCCGGTCCGTCCTCCGGCGGCTGCGAGCCGTCGACTGGTCCGACGAGGGCAGCGCCTGGCGCCACGAGAACTCCCGCGCACGCCTGATGCGGGAGTATCTGCGCCGGGCGGCTCTCTGGGCGGACCACTGCGGCGCCGAGCGGTCCTGGCCGTTCCTCGACCTGGCCGAGCACGTCGACGCCGCCGTCCGGATCCCCGTCGGCATCGCCGCCGAGCTCGACGAGGTCCTGCGGGGTGTCGGCCCGTCCTCGGTCAGGACGACCTGCCGGGCGGCTGTCCGCTGGGCCGTGCTCCGTACCGGGAACGCGGCCGGCCCGCTGCCGGATCTCCCGGACCCCTACGAACCACTGCTGGCCCTGTACGAACGCGGCGGCGGATTCTTCGTCGAGGAGTTCATCGACCTGGGCGGTGCGATGGTCCGGCTCGGGACGGTGGAGAGCAACCTCGCCGCCCGCCCCTTCCTCACGCTCGCACCGGCCGCTCTCGACGCCCTGGACGCCGAGGGCGAGATCACGTACTACGCGAAGATCGACGAGAACCGCCCGCGGAGCAGCCCGCGCGGCATCGTCCGGCGCCGGGTCGACGACGGCCGGACGTACGACGAGGCGTTCACCCGCAATCTCCGCTGGGAGCCGACCGAGTACCTCCGGCTGTACGCGCTCGGCCACAACGACATCGACCACGTCGAGATCACCGAGATCGAGGCCGCCGCGTTCATCGAGTCGCTGACGGCGGGCCCGCCGATCCCCGGCCCATGGAACGGAACGCGATGACGGGCCCCGAGAAGCCGACGCCCGAAGTACACGCCTGGCTCACCACGAACGGCTGGTACCCCGACCGTGACATCGGTGAACGCGCCGCCGAGCTCATCCGCGTGCGGGTGCAGGACGCCCGGCGGCAAGGAATCCCTCTGACGCCCGTACCGGCCGCGGTGCGCATCATCCGTGCGTACGGCTTGCTGCACCTGGCCCACCCCACCGTGCAGGGCACCTCCTGGGTCATGGGCCCGGCGCTCGGGTACGAGGGCGACGCAGGAGCCATCCGGGAGCTGGCGTTCGGGCTCGGAACGGAACTTTTTCCCATCGGCCACGAGTCCTCCGAGCACGGAATTCTCCTGGCCGACGAGAAAGGGCGCTTCTTCCACCTCCACCACACCGGCGGACACTACTTGGGAGAAAACGCGCTGGATGCCTTCTCCCGGTTCCTGATCGGTGTGCCCGACCCCGACGCAGAGGATTTCTTCGTCTGAGCGGTTCCCCGACGTCCTGCGGTCTTCTGCCCGAACTGCAACTCCGTGGAGCGAGTCGGTCACGCGCGCCCAGGAGCGGCTGCGGACCGTTGTCCGGGGCGACCCGGGAGCCGACGTTCACCCATGGGGCGCTCACGCGTCCTGCTGATGCACGAGCACAGCACATGCGCCATGCAGTCCTGTGGGCCACCGTCCGCCGGATCCGCCCGAACGGGCATCGCCCACGGTCGTGTGCACCGGGTGAAGATCGGCCGGAGATTCTCGGGAGGTCCGTTTGCGTCGAAGAGGCCTCGCCCCTCCGCGGCTCGGCCAAGTGTTCCGTTTGCACACCTCATTGCCCACGCCGGTCCCCGGCGGCCCTGTCACAGCCTTTCCACAGCCCGGATGCCCTCGATTGCTTCGGTCCCCCGGACTTGATAGGGATGGTCAGCACATTTGTTTGCTCAGGTTCGGCAGGGGGATCGAATGAAGTTCGACATGGGGGCACAGGTTCTGACGACTCTGTCGTCGAAGTCTCGTGGGTCGAGTGATGATCTGGGGCTGCTGATCCGTCAGCTGCTGCAGGCGGCGGCCCCCCTGGAAGGGAAGTTCCACGGTTCGGGGCGGGTGGCGTTCGACTCGTTCAAGAACCGGTCCGACGAGATCACGGCGGCGCTGAACGGTTC
>NZ_JBEXPY010000102.1:0-5348 GCF_040612315.1 Streptomyces sp. NPDC006435 | reverse complement strand
GTGGACGTGGTCCAGCCCGCGCTGTTCGCGATGGGTGTGGCCCTGTCCGCGCTGTGGCGGTCGTTGGGTGTGGAGCCGGCCGCCGTGGTCGGTCATTCGCAGGGCGAGGTGGTCGCCGCGGTCGTGAGCGGCGCTCTCACCCTGGAGCAGGGTGCGCAGATCGTCGCCCAGCGCTCCCGGGCTGTCCTGGCCTGCGCCGGACAGGGCGGCATGGCCCTCATCGAACGCCCCGTCGCGGTGGTGGAGGAATTCCTCGCCCCGTACGGGGACGCACTGTCCGTCGCGGCGGTGAACACCGCGGGGTCGACGATCATCTCCGGCCGGGCGGACGCGATCGAGCAGATCGTGGCCGAGCTCCAGGAACGGGATGTCTACGCCCGCAAGATCAACGTGGACTACGCCTCCCACAACGCCCAGATGGACCCGCTCCTGCCGGGCCTCGCCTCCGACTTCGAGGGCCTCGCCCCGCAGCAGGCCCGGATCGCGTTCTACTCCACGGTGACGGGTGAGGTGTCCGACGGCACCGACCTGGACGGTACCTACTGGTGCCGCAACCTGCGCGAACCCGTCCGCTTCGACCGCGCCCTCAACCACCTCCTCGACGACGGCCACACCGTCTTCGTCGAGATCTCCGCCCACCCGGTGCTGTCCATGCCGCTGACCGACGGCAGCGCGGAGCGGGGCGGGATCGTCGTGGGCTCCCTCGCCCGCGACCACGGGACCACCGCGCAGCTCCTGCGCAACCTCGGCCTCCTCCACGTCCAGGGCCACGCCATCGACTGGAACCAGGCCCTCGGAACCGCCCCGAACGTCGGCAAGAACCCCCTGCCCGACCTGCCCACCTACGCCTTCCAGCACGAGCACTACTGGATGGACACCCCGAAGACGTCCGGTGACGTGCGCTCCATGGGCCTGGACGCCTCCGGACACCCCTGGCTCGGCGCAGCCCTCGCACTCGCCGACGGCGAGGGCCACCTGCTCACCGGCCGCCTCTCCCTCACCGACCAGCCGTGGCTGGCCGAGCACGCCGCGTTCGGGACCGTTCTCGTCCCCGGCACCGGACTGCTCGAACTGGCGCTGACCGCGGCCCACCACGTAGGGGCCTCGGCCGTCGAGGAACTCACCCTCCTCGAACCGCTCGTCCTGACCGACGAGACCCCCCTCCGCCTCCAGGTCGTCGTCGGAGCGGAAACTTCGCAGGGGCGTCGGCCGGTGGCGGTCTACAGCCGGGGTGAGGACGTGTCCGAGGATGCTCCGTGGCGTCAGCATGCCGCCGGTGAGCTGGGGCACACGCAGTCCGCGGTTCCGGAGGCGGCCGCCGAACTGGTGCAGTGGCCGGTTGCGGGTGCAGAGCAGGTCGTACTGGACGGGTTCTACGAGGACTTCCGTGCCCGTGGCCTGGAGTACGGCCCCGCCTTCCAGGGCCTGACCGAACTGTGGCGCAAGGGGAACACCGCGTACGGGACCGTCCGCCTCCCCGAGGGGCTCCGGCCCGACGACTTCGGCATCCACCCCGCACTCCTGGACGCCGCCCTGCACACCCTGATGGGCGTGCGGCAGGAGGCGGACGGGGCCGAGAAGCCGGTGTTCCTGCCGTTCGAGTGGACCGGTGTCGAGCTGTACGCGACCGGCGCCACCGAACTGCGCGTACGCATCGAGGCGGAATCCGCGACGGGCGAGAACATTTCGCTCGTGGTGGCCGACGGCACCGGTGCCCCGGTCGCCGTCGCGCAGGGCCTGCGCATTCGTGAGGCGAGCGCCGAGCAGATCCGTGCCGGTGAGTCGGTCGAGCACCTCTACCGCGTCGAATTCAGGGCCCCCCGCGTGCTGGAGGAGGCACCGGACGGGGAGGTCTGGGTACTCGGCGGCAACGGCGAGGTGGCCCGCGCCCTGGACGCGGAGGGCTTCTGCACCGTCGACGAGGTGTCCGCACGCCTGGACGACGGCACGCCCGCGCCGCTTCGCCTCGTCATCGACACCACCGGTCCGGACGGCGGCTCCGCCGGCGACCCCGTGGGCGGTTTCGGCGACGGCCTCGTGGAGACGACCCGGACGCTGAGCCTCGTTCAGCAGCTGATATCCGAACAGCGCCTGGAAGAAACCGAGTTGGTGTGGCTCACCTCCGGTGCGGTGGATGCCGGTGACGGGGTGCGCGACCTGGTGCACGCCCCGCTGTGGGGGCTGCTGCGCACGGCGCGCAGCGAGCACCCCGAGCGTGCGATCCGGCTGGTGGACGTCGAGACGCCGGCCGCCGACGCGGAGCGCGCGCTTGCCGTCGCGGGCGAGCCGGAGGTGGCGGTACGCGAGGGCGAGGTACGGGTCGCGCGTCTGGTGGGCGTGACCGGGGCCGGTGCCGACAGCAGTAACAGTGTCGCCGGTGAGCGGCCGGTGCTGGATCCGTCCGGTGCGGTGCTGATCACGGGTGGTACGGGTGAGCTGGGCCGTGCGGTGGCCGGGCACCTGGTGCGTGTGCACGGGGTGCGGCACCTGGTGCTGACCTCGCGACGCGGCCAGGACGCCCCCGGCTCCCAGGAGCTGACGGCGGAACTCACGGCCGCCGGAGCCGAGACCGTACGCCTGGTGGCCTGCGACGTGTCGGACCGCGACCAGATCGCGGCAGTACTCGCCGACACCGGCACCGACACCGACACCGGCACCGAGCGTCCCTGGACCGGAATCTTCCACCTCGCCGCCGTGCTCGACGACGGGCTGCTGACCGCGCAGGACGCGGAAAGACTGGCCTCGGTGTGGGCCCCCAAGGCGGCGGGTGCGGCACATCTGCACGAGCTGTCCCAGCACCTCGACCTGGCCGCGTTCGTCCTGTTCTCCTCGGCCGCGGGTGTGCTGGGCGGTGCCGGGCAGGCCGGTTACGCGGCTGCCAACGCCTTCCTGGACGGGCTCGCCGCCCACCGCAGGCTTCAGGGGCTTCCCGCGACCAGTGTGTCCTGGGGGCTGTGGCAGCAGGCCGGTACCGGCCTGACCGCGTCCCTGGGCCGGGCCGAGCTGGCCCGTATGCACCGGGAGGGCGTCGGTGCGCTCACCGACAAGCAGGGATTGGCGGCCCTCGACGCCGCACTCGCCGAGCCCCGTGCCCATCTCGTCCCGATCAAGCTGGAGTTGGCGCCGCTGCTGCGCCGACCCGATGAGATCCCGGCGCTGCTGCGCGCTCTGGTCCGGGCTCCGCGCAGGCGTGCGGGGGAGTCCGGGGCGACGCCGTCGGGCCTGCGTGAGCAGTTGGCGGTCCTTCCGGAGACGGAGCGTTCGGCTTGGCTCACCCGTCTTGTCCAGCGTGAGGCTGCTGTGGTTCTGGGTGTGTCCGATGCGGACGGGATCGGTGCGCAGCAGGTGCTCAAGGAGTTGGGGATCGACTCGTTGATGGCGGTGGAGCTGCGGCGTCGGCTCTCGGCCGAGACCGGTCTCACGCTGCCCTCGACCCTCGCCTTCGACCACCCCACCCCCACGGCCATCGCCGCGCTGCTCCTCGAACGGCTCGCGCTCACCGACGGCGCGGGGAAGACCGCGCCGAAGCGCGGCCGCCGCAGGGCCACCGCGTCCGACGACCCCATCGCGGTCGTGTCCATGGCCTGCCGGCTGCCCGGCGGCATCGAGACCCCCGAGGACTACTGGGAGCTGCTGTCGTCCGGCGGCGACGCCGTCAGTGGACTCCCGTCGCGCTGGGAGAAGCTCGACGTCTACGACCCCGACCCCGAGGCCGTCGGCAAGAGCTACGCCCGCGAGGGCGGGTTCATCCACGACGTCGAGGGCTTCGACGCCGCGTTCTTCGGGATCTCCCAGCGCGAGGCGCTGTCGATGGACCCGCAGCAGCGGCTCGTGCTCGAAACGGCCTGGGAGGCGCTGGAGCGGGCCGGCATCCGGCCCGACGCACTGACCGGAAGCAGCACCGGCGTCTACCTCGGCGCCATGAGCTCCGACTACGGCGAGCAGGGGCGCGAGCTCGACGCGTTCGACGGGTACGTCAGCACGGGCAACGCCAGCAGCGTGGTCTCGGGCCGGGTGTCGTACGCGCTCGGCCTCCAGGGCCCGGCCGTGACCATAGACACCGCGTGCTCGTCGTCGCTCGTGGCCATGCACCTCGCGGCCACCGCCCTGCGCCAGGGCGAGTGCGAACTCGCCCTCGTCGGCGGTGTCACCATCATGAGCACGCCGAGGCTCTTCGTGGAGTTCTCCCGGCTCAAGGGCATGGCGCCGGACGGGCGTTGCAAGTCCTTCTCCGCCCGGGCCGACGGCGCCGGCTGGTCGGACGGCGTCGGCATCCTCGTGCTGAAGCGGCTGTCGGCCGCCGAGCGCGACGGGGACCGGGTGCTGGCGGTGCTGCGGGGCAGTGCCGTCAACCAGGACGGTCGCAGCCAGGGCCTCACCGCCCCCAACGGACCCTCGCAGCAGCGGGTGATCCACGACGCCCTCGAAGCCTCCCGCCTCGCACCGGCCGACATCGACGCCATCGAGGCGCACGGCACCGGAACCCCGCTCGGCGACCCGATCGAGGCCGGGGCCCTGGCCGAGGTGTTCGGCCCGGGACGCGACGAGGACCGGCCGGTGTACCTGGGCTCGTCGAAGTCGAACATCGGCCACGCGCAGGCGGCCGCGGGCGTCGCGGGCGTGATGAAGATGGTTCTCGCGCTTCAGCACGAGACCCTTCCGAAGACCCTGTACGTGGACGAGCCCAGCCCGCACATCGAGTGGGACGGCAGTGGGCTCCGGCTGCTCGACGAGGCACGGCCCTGGGCACGCGACACGGCACGCCCCCGCCGCGCCGGTGTCTCCTCCTTCGGGCTCAGCGGCACCAACGCCCACCTGATCCTGGAGGAGCCGCCGGTACGCGACGCACGGCCGGCGAAGACCGCCGGGACCGACCCGGTCCCCGCCCCCCTGGTGCTGTCGGGGCAGAGCGAGGAAGCCGTGCGCGCCCAGGCGGGACGCTGGGCGGACTGGATCGCCGGACGGCCGGACGTGTTGTCGGCCGATGTCGTGGCGACGGCGGCACTGCACCGCACGCACTTCGAGTTCCGGGCGGGCGTGCCGGCCACCGACCGCGACGAACTGGTCGACGCCCTGCGGGCGTTGGCGGATGGTCGGGCGCATCGTGATGTCGTCGAGGGTTCCGTCGTCGGTGGTGAGCTGGCGGTGTTGTTCACGGGGCAGGGCAGTCAGCGGATTGCGATGGGGCGTCAGTTGTACGGGGCGTTCCCGGTGTTCCGGGAGGCGTTCGACGAGGTGTGCGCGGCGTTGGATCCGCATCTGAGGGTGCCGTTGGCCGCGGTGGTGTTCGCTCCCGAGGACAGTGCGGACGCGGTGTTGGTGCATGAGACGGAGTTCACGCAGCCGGG
>NZ_JBEXPY010000101.1:0-6012 GCF_040612315.1 Streptomyces sp. NPDC006435 | reverse complement strand
AATCTGAGGACGAGGCATGGACGGACATGGCGGAGACGCTCCTCGCGTTGTCGATGCGTGTGTCGATGCGTGTGTCGATGCGTGTGTCGATGTGTGCTCGGTGTGTGCTCGGTGTGCTCGGTGTGCTCGATGCGTGCTCGGTGGGGCCGGCCCCGGTCAGATCGTGTTGCGGTACGGCGGCATGAAGCGCATGCGCGGCATCTGGTCGGCCAGCACTCCCCCGTCGACGACGATGCGCGCCCCGGTGAGGTACGCCCCGGCGTCCGAGGCGAGGAGCAGCAGGGCGCCCACGCATTCGTCGGGCCGGGCGTACCTGCCGAGCGGGATCCGCTCGCGGTACGCGGACTCGAAGGCCTCCCGGTCGAAGGGGAACTCGCCGTCGATGGGGGTCTCGACCATGCCGGGGGCCAGGGTGTTGGCGGTGATGCCGTGCGGGGCGAGTTCGACCGCCAGGGTCTCGGTGAGGAGCTGGGCGGCCGCCTTGGAGGCGTTGTAGTGGGCCAGCCCGGCCTCGGCCACCAGGGCGTTCTTCGAGGTGATGGTGATGATGCGGCCCGGCACCGAGTCCGCCGTCATGTGCTCGGCGACGCGCTGGCTGAGGAAGAAGACGGCGTCGACGTTGACCCGCATGATGTGCGACCAGCTGGCGGGGGTGATCTCGTTGAAGCGTTCCAGCGCGGCCGTGCCCGCGTTGTTGACCAGGACGTGCAGCGGTCCGGCCTCGGCACGCACGGTGTCGACGAAGCCCGGCAGCGCGTCGATGTCCGCGAGGTCCTGCCCGTAGGTGCGGCACCGCCGGCCGAGCGCCTCCACGGCCGCCGCGGTCGCGTCGATGCCCTCGGCACCGGGCAGGTCGACGAGCACCAGGTCGGCGCCCGCCTCCGCGAGGCCGATGGCGAAGGACCGGCCGAGGCCCCGGGCGGCCCCGGTCACGACCGCGGTGCGGCCGGTCAGGTCGAAGCGCTCGGTCCCGCGCGGCGGGAGGGCTGCGGTCATGGCGGGGTTCCTCCAGGCGGAGAGGTACGGGGCGGGAGGGGTTCCGGTCCGGTCGCCGGACGGGCCCGGGAGAAGGAGTCCCGGCAGCCGGACGGGTCCGGGCAAAGGAGTCCCGATGGCCGGAGAGGTCCGGGCCGCCGCGCCGGGACACTTGGGATCGCGCGGCGGCCCGGCTGTCGGCCGCGCCCGGGAGCAGGGGGATTGACCCGGGCGCCGTGCCGACAGGTTCGAAAGGACGGTGGATCAGCCGTCCAGGCCCAGCAGTTCCAGCGACGGCCGGTGGATGATCTCCTCCACCTTGTCCACGTCGAGCGGCGGCAGCCCGGGGATGCCGGGGACGCGGGCGATCTCCCGCAGCCCCTTCACCGAGTCGTCGACCGTCGTGAACGGGTAGTCGCTGCCGAACATCAGCTTGTCGAAGACCCCGTAGTCCTGGACCAGCCGCAGGCTGTGCCAGAGCTGGAAGGGCCGGTAGTGCAGGGCGCTGATGTCCGCGTACACGTGCGGGTGCTTGCGGATGACCGCGATGCACTCGCCCTCGAAGGGGTGGCCGAGGTGGGCGAGGACCATCCGCAGCTCGGGGTGGCGGATGGCCACCGCGTCCAGGTGGCGGGGCATCGCCCACTCCAGCGGCGCGCTCGACACGAAGGTCGTGCCGGTGTGCACCAGGAGCGGGAGGCCGTGCCGTTCGGCGTACGCGTACAGCTCGTCGTACTCCTCGGCGGCCGGGTCGAAGCCCGCGTACATCGGCATCAGCTTGATGCCGCGCAGGCCCAGTTCCTGGTGGCCGTACCGGAGTTCTTCCTGCCAGCCGGGCTGGGTGGGGTCGAGCGAGAGGTAGCCGATGAGCCGGTCGGGGTGGGCCCCGACGTACGCGGCGACGGCGATGTCGTCGACCCAGAGGCCGCTGCGCCGTGCCTTGCCCCCGACGACGATCGTGCGGGTGCCCTCGGGGGCGGTGGCGGCGTACTCCTCCCACTTCACCGTGAGGTCGACCTCGCCCGCGTGGGCGCGGGCGGAGTCCGACTCGAACGGCTCGGTGAAGTCGTGGCTGTGCCGGAAGAGGTGGGAGTGGACGTCGACGATCATGTCCGGTTCCGCTTCTCCCAGCCGTCCGCGAACATGTTCCAGAAGCGGTGGCTGGGCGGGTGCTCCTCGAAGACCTCGTCGACGAGTTCGACGCCGAGACCGGGTGCGGTCGGCAGGCCGATGCGTCCGTCGGTGATCGGCAGGGTGCCCTTGAGGGCGTCGAAGACGTAGTCCTCCAGGAGGCCGTCGAAGGTCTCCAGGATCTTGAAGTTGGGGATGCCGAGCGTCGCGTGCACCGAGACGGTGGTGCAGAGCGGCGAGTTGGAGTTGTGCGGGGCCACGAGCATGCCGTGGGTGTCGGCGATCGCGGCGAGCTTCCTGACCTCGGTGAATCCGCCGGCCATCGAGAGGTCGGGCTGGATGATGTCGACCGCGTTCGTGGCGAAGAGCTGCTTGTACTCGTAGCGGTTGTGGAAGTGCTCGCCGCCGGAGATGGGGAACGCGGCGCGCTGGCGCAGTTCCGCGTAGCGCTCGATGTGGGTCCAGGGCATCGGCTCCTCGAACCAGCCGATGTCGAACGGCTCCAGCTCGCGCACCAGCCGGGCCGCGGTCGGCATCGCGAACCGGGCATGCCCCTCGATGAAGAGGTCCACGTCGGGTCCGATGGCCTCGCGGACGGCGGCCACGAGGTCGACGGAGCGGCGCAGTTCGGCGCGCTCCAGCTCGTGCAGGCCGGGTCCGAAGGGGTCGAACTTGAGGGCGGTGAAGCCCTTGGCGACGGTCTCGCGGGCCTTGGCGGCGAAGGTCTCGGGCTCGCGTTCGCCGGTGTACCAGCCGTTGGCGTACACGCGTACGTCGTCCCGGCAGGCGCCGCCGGTCAGCCGGTAGGCGGGGACGCCGAGCGCCTTGCCCATCAGGTCGTACATCGCCTGGTCGAGGCCGGACAGGGCGATGCCGCCCATGTCGCCGCCGCGCAGGAAGTCGCCCTGGTAGACGCGGAGCCAGAGCTCCTCGACGTCGAAGGGGTCGGCGCCGATGAGGTGGCGCCGCGCGATCGCCTCGGTGAGCTCGCAGACCTCGCCGACCCGGTAGGGGTGGGTGATCTCGCCGATGCCGGACAGGCCCTCGTCGGTGTGGACCCGGACGTAGCCGAAGTCGCGCCAGGAGGTGCCGAGCATCAGGGTCTCGACCCGGGTGATCCGGCCTGCGGGGCCCGCGGGGCGGGTGCGGTTGACGGTGAGCATCAGCGGGTCGCCCCGCCCATGGTGGAGGTGTTCTCCAGGTCGCGGGCGCCGCCGTCGGCGAGCACGGCCTTGACCGCGGCCTCGGTGCCCTCGATGAGGCGGTCCACGTCGGCGTCGGTGTGGGCGTAGCTGATGTGGCTGCGCTTGAGGTTGAGCGGCAGCTCGAACAGGCCGTGCTCCAGGAGCTTGCGGCGGTAGCCGACGAACAGCGAGGCGTCGTTGTTCAGCAGGTCCGCGTAGGTGCGGGGGGCCTCGCCCGACATGAAGTAGCTGACGAACACGGAGCCGTAGCCGGTGACGACGGCGGGGACGCCGAGGCGCCCGTACAGTGCGGTCAGCTCGGTGCGGACCCGCTCGCCGAGCCGGAAGACGTGCTCGTGGACGGGCTCCTCGCGCAGCTTGCGCAGGGTGGCGAGGGCCGCGGCGACGACGGACGGGTGGCCGTTGTACGTGCCGGCGAAGAAGGCGGGGGCGCCGGGGCGGGTGGAGAAGAGGTCCATCAGGTCGGCGCGGCCGCCGATCGCGCCGACGGGGGCGCCGTTGGCGATGGCCTTGCCGAGGGTGGTGAGGTCGGGGGTGATGCCGGAGATCTTCTGCCAGCCGCCGATGTCGTGCCGGAAGCCGGTGATGACCTCGTCGAAGATCAGGACGCTGCCGGCCTTCGTGGTCTCCTCGCGCAGCGTGGTGAGGAACTCCTGGTACGGCAGGAGCGCTCCGACGTTGTGCGGTACGGGTTCGACGATGACGGCGGCGATGTCGGAGCCGTGCTCGGCGAAGGCGCGGCGGACGGCCTCGCTGTCGTTGAACGGCAGGACGAGGGTGGCTTCGAGGACCTCGGGCAGGATGCCGGTCGAGATCGGGTCGTGGCCGCCGACCTTCTCGGGCGCGGAGATGACGTTGAGGCTGACCGCGTCGTGCCAGCCGTGGTAGCAGCCCTGGAACTTGACGACCAGGCGGCGGCCGGTGGCGGCGCGCGAGACGCGCAGCGCGTGGAACGTGGCCTCGCTGCCGGTGCTGGTGAGCAGCACCTTCTCGATCGACGGGATCAGTTCGGCGAGCTGTTCGGCGAGGAGGATCTCGCCCTCGGTGACGCCGACGCCCATGTGGCCGAGGGTGGCACCGGCCTCGGCGGTGGCGCGGGCCACGTCGGGGTCGTTGTGTCCGAGCAGCGGCGGGCCGAAGGCCGAGTGGAAGTCGGTGTACTCGCGTCCGTCGGCGGTACGGAACCGCGCGCCGTCGGTCCCGGTGACGACCAGGTCGGTCAGTCCGGGAACGCTGCGCTGCCCGCTGTTCACTCCGCCGGGCACGACCAGGCGGGCGCGTTCGGCGAGTCGGGCTCCGGATCCGTTGTCTACCGGGCCTGAACTCATATCGCTTGCTCCTTGCGTCGAGAGTCGTCGGTTTTCGCAGGCCCTGCCCGGCCCGTGAGTCCCTGGCGCCATCCGCCCGGCAGTCGCCGCAGGAAGAGGGTGATCCGTGGTGTTCGGGGTGGTGCGTTTCGCTTTTTCGAACGCTGTTCTGTAGAGCAGAACAGTGCCTGGATATTACGTGCGGCACCAGGGGTGGTCAACCCCTCCGGAGGCACCGGAAGGACCGTTTCCGCGCTTTCTTCACAGGCGAACCGCCGTACACCCGCCCGGGAGGCACTAGGCTGTTCTGCCATGACGAACAGTGCTGCCCCAGAAGAACCGAAGTACTGGGTCAAGAGCGTGGCCAGGGCAGCGGACATCCTCGAGGCGCTCGCCGCCCCCTCCCAGGGGAACGGCCTGAGCGTCACGGAGGTCGGCCAGGCCTGCTCTATCTCCAAGAGCGCCGCCTTCGGCATGCTCCAGACCCTGCGCGCCTACGGCCTCGTCTCGGACGACGGCGAGGGCATGAACCGCCGCTACCGGCTCGGCATGAGCCTGGCCAGGCTCGGCGACCGGGCCCGCTCCCAGGTCTCGCTGCGCGGGGTTGCCCACCCCGTGCTGACCGAGCTCACCCGCACCACCGGCATGGCCTCCCGGCTCGCCGTGCCCGAGGACGGCCACGCGGTCGTGGTCGACCAGGTCGAGCTCGACCAGCGCGTCCGGCTCGACCTGCGGATGGGCCAGCGCGAGCTGCCGCACTGCACCGGTCTGGGCAAGGCGCTGCTGTCGGCCGTGCCGCAGAGCGAGGCGGCCGCGGTCGTCGAGCGGTTCGGGCTGCCCCGGCGCACCTCCCGCACGATCACCGACCCGGCGACCTTCCTCTCGCACCTGCGCGACATCGCCCGGGTCGGCTACGCCCTGGACGACGAGGAGGACGCCGAGGGGATCATCTGCATCGGCGCGCCGGTCTTCGACGACCGTTCGGTGTGCGCCGGGGCCGTCTCGATCACCGGCCTCAAGCTCGGCCTGCCGGCCTGGCGCTACCAGGAACTGGGCGGCCAGGTCCGGGACGCGGCCCGCCGGATCAGCGTCTCGCTCGGCTGGGTCGAGGAGCCGGGACAGGTCATATCCGACAGCGACACACCGCATTCCGACGGATTCGGCTCTTGACCAAACGGCGCAACCAGTCGTAGGTTCCCTGCCAACCCCGGTGACACTCCCACGTCACCGGCGATTTACCCCATCCGGTCCGCTTCCGGCGCCTGCCCATCGCGCCGCGGACACTCGATGACCGGACCCTTTTCAGCCATCCGCCTCATGGCAGTCCCCCGCAGGAACGCTCCCTCACTTATCGCACTTCTCGGAAGGCGAAGTCCGCATGAGCGTTCCGCCCC
>NZ_JBEXPY010000100.1:0-6060 GCF_040612315.1 Streptomyces sp. NPDC006435 | reverse complement strand
GGGCTCCCCTTCGTCATCGCCCTCAACGGCTTCGACGGACACCAGCCCTACACCCCCGACGAGGTCCGCGAAGCACTCCAGATCGGCCCCGACACACCGATCATCACGACGGACGCGCGGCACCGCGCGGACGCCAAGAGCGGTCTGATCACGCTCGTGGAGCACGCCCTCATGGCGCGCCTCAAGTAGGCGCAAGTCGGTATTTCCGTACGGCAGTTGCCGTAGTCAAACGGGGGTGGACTGTGTCCTTTGACACGATCCGCCCCCGTATTCATAACGTTTCGACAGAGAATTGCCCCGCGTTCGACACCGGATGCATCCGAGTGGTGTCACTGCGCTCACATGAGCCCCGCCTTTTGACGGGGCTCGCTGTTTATGTCCGTTTTATCTGAGGTCTGCGCCACTCGGAATGACAGGTTCCGACTGTTTGGAACGCAACCGGTCCCCGTGCTGGAATTCGTCGAACTCCGGAGTAGTACGACCCTGAACGAAACACGGCACAGCGTAGGTGCCGACGCCGAGAGGTTGTTGGTCGAGTGAGGCGAAGCAACGAGGGCGCCACGGCGCAGCAGGAGCGGGGCAATTTCACTCCGCCGACGCCCGCCGCCGCGACGCCGTCCGCCGGTGCGGCGGTGTCCGGCGGCAGCACCAGCCGTCTGGCGCCCCGCAACTGGCGGGTGCCCACCCGGCTGAACGCCATTCTCCTGATCCCGGTCCTGGTCGGCCTGGTCATGGGCGGTTTCCAGGTGAAGGGCTCGATCGACACCTGGCGCGAGGCGCAGGACGCCGAGAAGACCGCTCTGATCGTGCGCGCCGCCGCCGAGTACGGCCAGGCGCTGCTCAACGAGCGCGACCTCTCCGCCCAGCCCCTGCTGTCCAACGAGCGCGACGCCGCGGTCATCGACCGGGTCCGGGCCACCACCGACGCGGCCGGGGAGAAGTTCGACCGGGCCGTGAAGGACCTGCCCGGCAAGCAGGGCCTCGAACGGCGGCTCCAGCTGTTCCGGCTGGAGGAGCCCAAGCTTCCCGAGCTGCGCAAGGCCGCCTTCTCCGAGGCCATGGACCCGGTGCGGACGGAGGAGGGCTACATCCAGGTGCAGCACTCCCTGATGGAGTTCTGCAACGAGTTGGGACTCGGCACCGGCAACATCACCAGCTACGGCCGCACGGTCTACGCAATCGAGCTGGCCAAGGCTGCAGAATCGCTTCAGCGCTCCATCGGCATGCACCTGCTGGTGCGGCCGAGCCAGAAGAGCGCCACGTTCGACGCCCAGGTCAAGGCGTTCGGCTCGTACAACTACCTGGAGACGATCGCACTCGGCGAGTTCCTCTCCGGCGGCACCGAGGCCGACGCGACCCGGCTGAAGCAGGTCATGACCGCGAAGTCGCAGGAGGCCGCGGAGAAGCTGAAGGCGGCCGGGGAGAAGGCCGGACGGTCGGGAACCCCGTTCGTCGCCCCGCCCAGCGTCGACGGCTCCGTCTTCGACGGCATGGTCCAGCAGATCGGACAGGGCAAGTCGCCCGAGAAGCTGGCCGAGAAGGGCATCACGCCCGAGACCTGGATGGTGGCGGCCACGGCCAAGTTCGACGGCTACACCACGGTCGAGAACGAGCTCGTCGACAAGGCCGTGACCGAGGCCGCGGAGATCTCCGCCGAGGCCAGGAACGACGCCGTCGTGAACGCCGCCGTCGTGCTCGTCTCCCTGCTCGCCGCCTTCATCCTGGCCGGCCTCATGGCCCGGCAGATGAGCCGCTCGATGCGCCGGCTGCGCACCGCCGCCTTCGGCATCGCCGAACAGCGGCTGCCGGCCCTGGTCGACCAGCTCTCCAGGACCGACCCTGGCCGGGTGGACACCCGCGTCCAGCCGATCCCGATCGACAGCCACGACGAGATCGGCGAGGTCGCCCGCGCCTTCGACCAGGTGCACCGCGAGGCCGTCCGGCTCGCCGCCGAGCAGGCCATGCTGCGGGGCAACGTCAACGCGATCTTCACCAACCTCTCGCGCCGCAACCAGTCGCTGATCGAGGGCCAGCTGACCCTCATCACCGACCTGGAGAACAACGAGGCCGACCCGGACCAGCTGGAGAACCTCTTCCGCCTGGACCACCTGGCCACCCGCATGCGCCGCAACGGCGAGAACCTCCTGGTCCTCGCGGGCGAGGAGCCGGGGCGCCGCTGGAACCAGCCGGTCCCGCTGGTCGACGTGCTGCGGGCCGCCTCGTCCGAGGTGGAGTCGTACGAGCGCATCGAGCTCTCCGGGGTGCCGGAGACCGAGATCCACGGCCAGTCCGTCACCGACCTCGTGCACCTGCTGGCCGAGCTGCTGGAGAACGCCACCACCTTCTCCTCGCCGCAGACCAAGGTGCGGGTCACCGCGACCCGGCTGCCGGACGGCCGCGTGATGATCGAGATCCACGACAAGGGCATCGGCCTCACCGGCGAGGACTTCGCCGACATCAACCACAAGCTGGCCAACCCGCCGACCGTGGACGCCGCGGTGTCGCAGCGGATGGGTCTGTTCGTGGTCGGCCGGCTCGCCGACCGGCACGGCATCCGGGT
Source organism: Streptomyces sp. NPDC006435 (assembly GCF_040612315.1). Taxonomy (NCBI): domain Bacteria; kingdom Bacillati; phylum Actinomycetota; class Actinomycetes; order Kitasatosporales; family Streptomycetaceae; genus Streptomyces; species Streptomyces sp. NPDC006435. The sequence goes on along the minus strand of NZ_JBEXPY010000100.1, from coordinate 3,500 downwards.
CCAGCTGCGCCCCTCGGGCGAGCAGGCCGGGACCACGTCGCTGGTCATGCTGCCGGACGCCATCACCCACGGCGGCGGCGGCGAGCCGGTCCCCGCCTCGGACGACTTCACGGTCTCCTCGATCATCCCGGAGCAGCAGGGCTTCGAGCAGCAGCCCCAGTCCGGGGGGATGCGCACCGCGGCGGAGCTCGGCTTCGACGACTCGCGCTACGAGCAGCACCCGGCGGGGGCGGCACAGCTGGACCCGGTGGGCCGTTCCCTGATGCGCGAGGAACGCCGTGCGGCGCTGGGCGCGCAGACCGCCGGCGAGCACCCGCAGTTCCCGCAGGGGCAGTACGCCGAGGGCCAGTACCCGGCGCACGGCTACGGCCAGGAGCCCCGGCAGGAGCAGTACGAGCAGGAGCCGTACGAGCAGCAGGCCCCGCAGCAGGAGCAGTACGGCCGGGCCCCGCAGGAGCGGTACGAGCAGGCCCCGTACGAGGGCGGCTACGACCCCTACCGCGGTGACGCGGGCTTCGCCGAGCAGCCCGGTCAGGGTCTGGCCGACGGCTATACGGAAGCCGCATATGCCGCTGGCGAAACTGCTCAGCCGCCCCACGGGGAACAGTTCGCTCCTCCGCCCCACCAGGAGGACTGGTCGAACCAGGACGCCCACCAGGGTTCCTACGGTCCGTCGGCCCAGGTGGAAACGGAATCTGCGCCGAGCCTCCCCGCCGAGTCGCCGCAGAGCGTAGGCTTCGACCGTCCGGGGCCCACCCCGAACTCCGGCCACGAGCTGACCGAAGCCGGTCTGCCGCGCCGGGGCGGCCAGCAGCACTGGCAGCCCACCGGCCGCGGCAACAGCCGGCCCGCCGCGCAGCAGCAGCCGCGACAGCAGGAGGAACTGCCGCCGCAGCCGTCGCCCGCGCAGCAGGACGGTGACGGTGCCGACGACTGGCGCTCGGCGAACGACGAGCGCTGGGAGCGGGCCGAGAAGCTCCGGGAGCCGAAGGCGGGCGGGGTCACCTCGTCCGGTCTCCCCCGGCGGGTGCCCAAGGCCAATCTGGTCGAGGGCACGGCTGAGCAGACCCAGCAGGGCGGCCCCCAGGTTTCCCGCGCCCCCGAGGACGTCCGTGGCAGGTTGAGCAACCTGCGGCGGGGCGTACTCCGGGGACGCAGCGCGGGTTCGGACGACAGTAATACCTACGACCAGGAGCGTTAGTGTGAGCCCGATGAGCCAGGCGGCGCAGAATCTGAACTGGTTGATCACCAACTTCGTGGACAACACCCCCGGGGTGTCCCACACGGTGGTGGTCTCCGCCGACGGACTCCTGCTGGCCATGTCCGAGGGATTCCCCCGCGACCGCGCCGACCAGCTGGCGGCCGTCGCCTCCGGCCTGACCTCGCTGACCGCGGGCGCCTCCCGCATCTTCGAGGGCGGCGCCGTGAATCAGACGGTTGTGGAGATGGAGCGGGGATTCCTCTTCATCATGTCCATCTCGGACGGCTCCTCGCTGGCCGTCCTCGCCCACCCGGACGCCGACATCGGCCTGGTCGGGTACGAAATGGCCCTTCTTGTCGACCGCGCGGGCAACGTCCTGACCCCGGACCTCCGCGCCGAACTCCAAGGAAGTCTTCTTAACTAATAGACAGACAGTGCGTTTCGCGCCACCGCACCATAAAGTGCGGTGGCGCGGCCCCACTGGGATCGGGACCGGCAGGCGGAGGAGGAATCGTGACAACACCCCCAGGCGGACACCAGTACGACGGTGGCCAGAACGTATCGGGTGAGCACGGGGACAACCGGTTCAACTTCCCCTCCGCGCCCAGCAGACAGGGCGCCCAGCAGCCCTACCGGCAGCCGCAGCAGCCCCAGCAGCAGCCACAGGGCACCCAGCAGGCCCCTGGCTGGCCCTCGCAGCGCCCCCACCGCTACGACGCGCCCCAGGCCCCCCGCATTCAGCCAGTGCAGCCGCGGCAGGCACCCGAACCGGCCGCGCCCGCCGCGCACAATCCTCTGGTCCGTCCGTACGCCATGACAGGTGGCCGGACCCGACCGCGCTACCAACTCGCCATTGAGGCGTTGGTCAGTACCACGGCTGATCCGTCCCGGCTGCAAGGGCAGTTGCCCGAGCACCAGCGGATCTGCCGGCTGTGCTTCGAGATCAAGTCGGTCGCCGAGATTTCGGCACTGCTCTCGATCCCGCTCGGCGTTGCCCGGATCCTCGTAGCCGACCTGGCCGAGGCCGGACTCGTCGCTATCCATCAGCCCGGCGGCAACGAGTCCGCCGGCGGCCAGCCAGATGTGACACTGCTCGAAAGGGTGCTCAGTGGACTTCGCAAGCTCTAGCGGCGGAGCAGCCCGCTCCACTACCTCGGCGAAGATCGTGGTGGCAGGGGGCTTCGGCGTGGGTAAGACCACGTTCGTCGGTGCCGTCTCGGAGATCAATCCGCTGCGCACCGAAGCCGTGATGACGTCCGCCTCGGCGGGCATCGACGACCTGACGCACACCGGGGACAAGACCACCACCACGGTGGCCATGGACTTCGGTCGCATCACCCTGGACCAGGACCTGATCCTGTACCTCTTCGGTACGCCCGGACAGGACCGCTTCTGGTTCATGTGGGACGACCTGGTCCGCGGCGCCATCGGCGCCGTCGTCCTCGTCGACACCCGCCGCCTCGCCGACTGCTTCCCCGCCGTCGACTACTTCGAGAACAGCGGGCTCCCCTTCGTCATCGCCCTCAACGGCTTCGACGGACACCAGCCCTACACCCCCGACGAGGTCCGCGAAGCACTCCAGATCGGCCCCGACACGCCGATCCTGACGACGGACGCGCGGCACCGCGCGGACGCCAAGAGTGCGCTGATCACGCTCGTGGAGCACGCCCTCATGGCGCGCCTCCGCTAGCCGGTCCGCAGGACCTCCCCAAGCCGTCCCCGGTCCGGGGCGGGCCCGCTCCCGTGCCCGCCCCGGACCGGGGACGGAACGTTTCCGGACCATGTGCACACACGCGTGGGGCCCCGCACTCCCGAAGGAGTGCGGGGCCCCACGCGTGGAAGCGTCCTGTCAGCCCTGCCAGGAGTGCGGGGCGCGGAAGCCCGGCGTGCGCTCCAGGCGGCGCCATCCGGCGGTGCTGCGGCCCCGGTGGGCGGGGGCCGCGGCGGGCTGGGCGGCTGCGCGGGCGAGCAGGACCGCGGTTATCGCGGCCAGCTCCTCGGGGTCGGCAAGGCCCTTCTCGACTCGCAGCACGGACTCGGCGGCAGTGCTCATGGGTTGTTTCTCCGTCTTCTCGGCAGGTCTTCGCGGGCTCGGCAGCGGTGCTGCGTGCTCTGCGGACTACTGCGGGGGGTTGCCGTGCTTGCGGGACGGCAGGTCGGCGTGCTTGTTGCGGAGCATGGCGAGCGAGGCGATCAGCACCTCGCGGGTCTCGGCGGGGTCGATGACGTCGTCGACCAGTCCGCGCTCGGCCGCGTAGTACGGGTGCATCAGCTCGGCCTTGTACTCCTTGACCATGCG
>NZ_JBEXPY010000099.1:0-6360 GCF_040612315.1 Streptomyces sp. NPDC006435 | reverse complement strand
CTCGCCGACCGCGTCCGCGAGCGGTATCCCGACCTGGTCGTCGGGCACCACGTGGAGACCGGGACGAGCACCCCGGGAATCCTGATCGAGGCGAGTGCCCGCACCGACCTGCTCGTGACGGGCCGCGGCCGCCACCCGCTGGGAGTGGGACCGTCCCTCGGCCGCGTCGCCCACACCCTCATCCACCACGCGCACTGCCCCGTGGAGATCGTCCCACCGGGCTTCGCGGGCCGGGACGGTACGACATGAACGACCTCCTGTTCGGTGTCGATCCGAAAGGACTGGCCGTACCGGCCGTCGCCTGGGCAGCCGCCGAGGCCGACCGCAGACGACTGCGTCTGTGCCTCGTGGTCGCGTTGCCACCCGTCCACGACCGGCTGTGGTACGACGCCGTCGGCCACGGGAGCGCCCTGCGGCTCCGGGCGGAGTCGGTGCTCGCCAACGTGGAGGACCTCGTACGGGAACTGCACAGCGACGTGAGGATCTCGGCGGAACTCACGGCTGGGACGCCGGCCACGGTACTGCTCGACCGGGCGGCCGGCGCCGACCTGGTGGTCGTGGGGTCGCGCGGTCTCGGCAGGGCCGTCGAGCTGCTCGGCGAAGGCTCGGTGGTCGTCCCGCTCACCGCGCGTGCTCCCTGCCCCGTCGTCGTGGTCCGTGCTCCGGAACACACCGCGGTGCATCCACCGACCCTCGTCGTCGGCGTGGACGGCAGCAGATCGAGCCGGGAGGCCGTCGCGTTCGCCGTCGAGGAGGCGAGCCTGCGCGAGGCACGGCTGCGGGCGGTCTGGGTCTGGCCGCGCCCGGTTCTCGCGCACGACGACACCGAGGAGGGGCTGTCCGAGCGGCGGCGTCTGCTCGCCGAGTCCTTGGCCGGCTGGGCGGAACGGTATCCGGACGTGGACATCGTCGCAGAGGTCTGCCGAGGACACCCGGTCGAACAGCTTGCCCTGGCCGCGCAGTCCTCCCTCGCCCTCGTCGTCGGACGCATGGGGCGGGGCGGTTACACGGGCATGCACCTCGGCTCGACGGTCCACGGCCTGCTCCATCACGCCGACTGTCCGGTGATCACCGTCCCCTCCGCCGGGCGGGAGGGGCGGAACGGGGCTCCCGCCCGGGCCCGAAGGCCTCGCCCCCGTACGACCGGCCCATCCCTGCCGCGTTGATCCGCCCGGTGCCGGGAGCACATGCGAGAAGAGGTATCCCGCCGTACGGAGAGGTGAGCACCATGGAGCGCATCCGGATCGGTACCAGGACCAACCGTCCCCGTGAGCGGCCCCCGCTCGGCCTGTGCACCCCGTCCGGCCGTCCCCTGCCGTGCTGACCGGGGGACCCGTGCGGAAATCGACCGGAAGCCACGGGGGCGCCATGGGACCCGCGCGGCGCGTCGTATCCTTCGCCGGGCCGGCCGGCAGGACATCGGCCGTGCAGGGACGGAACGTCTCGCCCGGCGAGCCGGCCAACCGGCTCGGCACGGCAGGGGTACGGATCCCACCGGAATTCGCCCCCATCGCCGAGGCGTACGGGGAACGGCTCGACGCCCGTCGCCCGCGCTTCCTCGTGGCCGCGCGCACCGACTCGGCTCCACGGGGGGTCCCGCCTCGACAGGTGGCCCCTGTCCGCTCGCCCTTCCCCGCGCATCCGCTGCCCGTCCCACTGCATGACGCCGTGCTCGCCGCGTACGGCCGACCGGTCGGTCCACGAGGCCGACGTCCCAGAGACGATCCGGCGTTCACCGCGAGCCCGATCGGCGTGGGTCTCGACTCCGTCTCCGTGACACCGGCCCGCTTCGCCGTAGGCAGGTGCCATGACGTCGTGGCGGATGCGGCCCTCGGCACAAGCACCGGAGAAGAGGGATGACCATGCCCCGCAGGACACGACGCCGCCCCGCCCACGAACCGAGGCCGCTTCGGATCGAACGCCAGGACGCCGTGAACGGTGTGCCGGCCATGCCGCACGGGCCCCTGCCGCAGGGCCCGGCGACGACCGGACGGCCCGGGCACCCGGTGCACACGGTCCAGGTTTCCGCCACCTTCCTCTGATGCCCCGGACGGCGGGAGCCGGGCCGCCGTCACAGTGCCACCGATCTCGCGGCCCGCGCGTCGTTCTGCCGACGCAACCCCGCCCCATGAGGGCCGAGGAGTGGAGCAGGCGTGTCATGGGCCGGTCGGTCCCCTGTGGATCAGGACCGTTCGGCCCTCCCCGAGAGCCCCCTTGGGCACTGCGCCGCGCAGGATACGGGCGGAAGGGTGGAGGAGCGGAGCCGGACCGGGCTCCGTGGCCCGGCCCGCCCAATGAGTGGAGCCCCGGACCCGCGAGCAGGAGGAGCAGAACGATGACCGGAGCGAAGGTGGAACGCAGGCACAACTTCTTCCCCGACTTCAACGACTGGTTCAGCAGGGAGTTCCCCGGACTGCCCGGCCGGTTCCCCGTCATGGCCGCCCACTCCATTCCGATGGAGGTCACCAGCGGCGACGGCACGTACGTCCTGCGGGCCGAACTCCCCGGGATGGACCCGGACGAGGACATCACCATCACGGTCGACGGCAACCTGGTCACGGTGAGCGCCGAGCACGGTGAGAGCACCCAGGACAAGGAGCATTCGGAGTTCCGCTACGGATCGTTCCGCAGAACCGTGCGTCTCCCGGACCCCGTTCCCGCCGAGGGCGTCGAGGCGTCCTACACGGACGGCATCCTCACCGTCCGTGTCCCGATGCCCGACCAGGAGACCCGGGCGGCACGGACCGTTCCGGTGAAGCGGGGCGATGCCGGGGACCGCTCATGAGCAGGAAGTCCGTCCCGGCCACCCGCGACGGCGGCCACGGCGTCCTCGCCGACACCGCCGACGGGACCGGCCGGACACCGAGGGACGACGGGGGCGGCAGCGCCGCCCGCTGAGCCCTGTTCCGTCCGGCGTGACATCCGTCCGGAGGCGCACCATGACCGACCACGAGCAGTCGGGCCACGGCCCCGGTGGGCGAGTGGCCGCAGTCGTCGTCCTGACCATTGCCCTGATCTGCGGCGCGGTCGCTGCCGGATACCTGTGGAGCGCCGGGGGCCGAGCAGACCGCGTACGCGCCGAGCACCTCCACCGGGTGACGGCGACCACCACGGGGCCGGCCGAGGAGCCGCCCGCCCCGATCCAGCAGGGCACACAGCCGCGGTTCGTCGCTCCGGCGGTCTGGGAGTACCCCGACGACGTCCACCGGTCCGGAATCGTCGAAGTGCCTCCCCGGACCCCCCGGGGCCACACCGTGCCCGTCTGGGTGGACGCAGCCGGAGCCCCCGCCCCACCGCCGGGCAACGAAGCGGAACGCGTGCTGGTCTCGTTCACCGGCGGCGCGGCCGTGGCCGGCACTGCGGGGGCGGCCGGGGCCGGTGTCCTCGTCCTCGTACGACGGCGTACCGAGAACCGTGCCCTCGCTGCCCTCGAACGCGAGTGGGAGCAGGTGGAACCCGTATGGTCCGGCAGGCTCCGGCGGGGCAGCGAGTCCGGGGCCGACGATGACTGAGCGGGGCGACGGCCCAGTCGTGACCGCCCGTGCCCAAAGCCGTACCGGCCCCGCGCGGCCGTCCGCCGGGGCACTGTCCTTCGATCCCAGCGAGCCCCTGCCCCGACTCCGCCGCGAACTCGCCACCGGTCCGGACGGGCTGTCCGCCCGCGAGGCGGCCCGCCGCCTCGCGGTCCACGGTCCCAACGAGGTGCGCCGCAAGGTGCACACCTCCTTCTCGCAGGAACTGGTCGGACAACTGGTGCATCCTCTCGCCCTGCTGCTCTGGGCCGCCGCCGTCCTGGCCTTCGTTGCGGATCTGGCAGTGCTCGGCTGGGCCGTCCTCGCGGTCATCGCCGTCAACGCGGGCTTCGCGCTGCTCCAGGAACGCCAGGCCGAACGCGCGGTGGAGACCCTCGCCCGCTACCTGCCCGAGCAGGCCCTCGTCGTGCGCGACGGACAGCCGCTCACCGTGGAGGCCCGCGACCTGGTACCGGGCGATGTCATCGTCCTGGAGGAGGGTGACAAGGTCCCGGCGGACGCACGCGTCACCGAGGGAGGCGTGGAGGTCGACCTCTCGATGCTCACGGGGGAGTCCGTGCCGGCGGAGCGGGTGGCGGCGGACGGGCTGCTCGGTGCGCCGTTGCTGGAGGAGCCGAACCTCGTCCTCAGCGGGACGAGCTGTGTCGAGGGACAGGCCCGAGCCGTCGTGTTCGCCACCGGGGACCGCACCGAACTCGGGCGGATCGCCGCACTCAGCCAGCGGACCCGCCGGGAGGAAAGCCCTCTGGAGCACCAGGTCAAGAAGGTGGCGTGGCTCATCGCCGGCGTCGCCACGGGCATGGGCGCCGTCTTCCTCGTCGTCGGGGTGGCGGTCGGCCTTCCGGTGACCGACTCCCTGATGTTCGCCATCGGGCTCCTCGTCGCCAACGTCCCCGAGGGGCTGCTGCCGACCATCACCCTGGCCCTGGCCGTCGGGGTCCGGGTCCTGGCCCGGCAGGGAGCCCTGGTCAAACGGCTCAGTGCCGTGGAGACACTCGGTTCGACGAGCGTGATCTGCACGGACAAGACCGGCACGCTCACCCGCAACCGCATGCGTCTGCGCACGCTCTGGACGGTCGGTCACGGAATGGACGAGGGCCCGTGGACGAGGGCACTGCTACGGGCGGGTGCTCTGTGCACCACGGTCACCCGCGACGCGGACGGCGAACTGCACGGCGATCCCACCGAGGCCGCCCTCGTCACAGGGGCCGGGGAGCGTGGGGTCCCGGTGGATCTCGACCGCCGAGACGCGGAACGGCGTGCGCTGTTCCGCTTCGATCCACGACTGCGGCTGATGTCGGTCGTCCAGGAGGGCGAGGAGGCGGGCCGGGCACGGGTCGTGGTCAAGGGGGCGCCCGAAGTGGTTCTGTCCCGTGTCCTGCCCGGCCCCGACCGTTCGGCGGCCCGTTCGGCGGCGCAACGGCTGGCCGAGAGCGGTATGCGGGTCCTGGCCGTCGCCGCACGCGACCTGCCGCGCGGGGAGGAACCGCCCGCCCACCGGCAGGACGCCGAGTCGGGACTGACCCTGCTGGGCCTCGTCGGGCTGTACGACCCGCCCCGCTCCGAGGTGGCGGCGGCCGTCGGCCGCTGTCACGAGGCCGGGGTGCGCGTGCACGTCGTGACGGGGGACAGCGGCGCCACGGCCGCGGCGATCGCCCGCGAGGTCGGCATCGGGGTTCCCCGGCTGGAGGTCGTCGCCGCCTCCGAGTCGCTGGGCGACGACGAGCTGGACCGGCTCCTCGCGGAGGGCGACGCCGAGGTCGTCTTCGCCCGGTCCTCGCCCGAGACGAAACTCAAGGTCGCCGACACCCTGCGGGCCCACGGCCGGATCGTCGCCATGACCGGCGACGGGGTCAACGACGCGCCGGCGCTCCACCGAGCCCACATCGGCGTGGCCATGGGCCGGTCGGGCACCGACGTGGCCCGTGAGGCAGCGGCCATGGTGCTGACGGACGACGACTTCACCACCATCGTCACCGCGATCGAGTCCGGGCGCCGCGTCTACGACAACGTCCGCAAGTTCATCGTCTACATCTTCGCCCACGCCACCCCGGAGATCGTGCCCTTCCTCGTCTTCGCCCTGTCGGCGGGCGCGGTCCCGCTCCCGCTGACGGTGCTGCAGATCCTCGCCATCGACCTGGGCACGGAGACCCTTCCCGCCCTCGCCCTGGGCCGGGAGAGCTCCGAGCCCGGCATCATGCGTCGGCCGCCGCGCTCCGAGCGCGAGTCCGTGATCTCCCACGACATGCTCGTCCGCAGCTGGGGCTGTCTGGGGGCGGTGTCGGCCGTCCTCGTCACGGCCGGCTACTTCTACGTGCTCTGGCGCGCGGGCTGGCAGCCGGGCGATCCCACGGGACCCGGCAGCCCTCTGCACGACGCCTACGTGACGGCCACCACGGCCACTTTCGCGGGGATCGTCACCTGCCAGGTCGGCACCGCCTTCGCGGCCCGTACGGACCACGCGGCGCTGAGGGAGATCGGCGTGCTGTCCAATCCGTTGCTGTTGGCGGGCATCGCCTTCGAGCTCGTGTTCACGGCGGCCCTCGTCTACGCACCGCCACTGCAGCGGGTCTTCGGCACGGCGGCCCTTCCCTGGGACGTCGTTCTGCTCATCGCGACATTTCCGGCCCTGGTCTGGGGCACGGACGAGTTCCGGCGCGCCCGGCGCCGCCGACTGGCGTCGCCCGTCACCGGGTCCGTGCGGGTGGTGGAGCGGGACACCCGGCGGTGATCGTCACTGTGCCGGAGCGGTGTCGTCCCCGTGCCGGAGCCGGTCGACGACCCCCACGACCCCGTCGACGCTGTTGCAGAGCCGGAGGAGGACGGG
>NZ_JBEXPY010000098.1:0-6900 GCF_040612315.1 Streptomyces sp. NPDC006435 | reverse complement strand
TGGACCGCGACATCTTCGCGGCCCCGCCCGAGGAGATCGCGTCGGCGCGGGTCGAACGGACCTACGTCGGCGGCCGACTCGTCCACTCGGTCTGAACCGATGGCACGGCGACCGGAGTCACGCGCGGGACGACTTCGGCCGCCGCGAGGACTCCCGCACCTCGAGCCGGGTGGAGACCAGCAGGCCGGACGGTTCCGTGCGGCCCAACTCCAGAACGTTCATGAGGAGTTCGGTGCCGGCCCGGGCGATCTCCCCGGGGCGCAGGCTGAGCGTGGTCACCGCCGGCCTGGTGTGCTCCGCGGTCGCGTCCTCGCTCACGCACACCAGGAGCAGGTCGTCGGGGACCTCGTACCCGCCCCGGCGGGCCGCCTCCAGGACGAGGGGAGGGCTCGCCTCGGCGACCACGAGCAGTGCGTCGGGGCGCCCGTCCTCCTCCCCGCTGCCGGCCAGGGCCGTCTCGACCGCCGCGACGACCGGCCCGTTCCCGGGGGTGGCGACGCGGGTGATCCGCTCCGGCAGCCCGTGCACGGCGCACCAGTCCCGGTACGCGGCCAGCACCCCCGCATGGAAACCGGTCGTACTGTCGGGCAGCACCATCGCGGGACGCCGGGCCCCCTCCTCCCGGAGGTGGTCCAGCGTCCCGCGGGTCGCCTCCGTGGCGTCGACGTCCACCCAGTGGGCGCCCTCGCGGCCCTCGACGGAGCGGTCGCTGAAAACCGGAATGCGGGCGGCGAGCAGGTCGTCGACGATCCGGTCGCCCGCGACGGGGTCGGCGACGACCACCGCGTCGAGCGGCAGGTCGGCCCACTCGCCGTGCAGGGAGCCGGCGGGCAACAGCACCACCGCGTAGCCGCGTTCGAGCGCGGTCGCCGCGGTGGAGCCGGTCAGCCTGGCGAAGTACGGGGACTCCAGGAACGTCCACGGGGCGTGGGCGAGCTCCCCGACCACGTACCCGATCAGCCGGGCCCGCCCCGCGCGCAGCTGGCGTGCGGTGGCGTTGGGCCGGTAGCCCATTCTCCGCGCGGCTTCGCGCGCCTTCTCCCGCACGGCCGGGGAGAGGCGTCCGGTGCCGTTGAGCGCCGCCGAGACGGTGGTCTTGGACAGGCCCGCCTCCCGGGCGACGTCGACGAGCCGGACGCGCGGGCCGGCCTGCGCGGGCTTTCCTGCGTGGCGTGGGGCTTCGGTCATGCGACTGATGTTGCCACCCCCGTGACCTCTGCAAAACCGTTCCCGCAAAGTCTTGTGCGGGAACGTTCCCGCATTAATACTCGCTCCATCCCCCAGCGCCCGTCACAACACCCGTAAAGGGGTTGGTCCGCATGCGCATGCGCAGAACCGCCGTCCTGATCGCCTGCACCACCGCACTCGCGGTCGCCGCCACCGCCTGCTCCGGCGCCAACACCTCCCAGCGAAAAGGCATCGTGACCGACTACGAGGTCACCCCCACCTCGCCGCCGGCGAAGGGCGGTCTGGACTCCGTCACCTGGTCCCTCTACGCGGAGCCGTACACCCTGGACTACGCCCTCGCCTACGACTACCCGCCCAACACGGTCCTCGCCAACGTCTGCGAGCAGTTGATGCGGGTCACCCCCGACCACCGGATCGAGCCCGGCCTCGCGGTCAAGTACGACCGTCCCGACCCGCGCACGCTCGTCTACACCCTGCGTCCGGGCGTCAGGTTCCACGACGGCACGACCATGACGGCCGACGACGTGGTCGCCTCCCTGAAGCGCCAAATGGAGCCGGCCGTCGGCTCGGCCTGGGCCTCGGCGTTCAAGAACGTCGAGACCATCGAGAAGACGGGCCCGCTGGAGGTGACGCTGCGCCTGTCCAGGCCCGACGTCCTGCTGCACGAGATGATGGCCGCGTCGCCCGGCACCATCGAGAGCGCCGCGTACCTGAAGAAGGCCGGCAAGGACTACGGCACCGCGAAGGGCGGGGTCAACTGCACCGGCCCGTTCGCCCTCGACGAGTGGTCCAGGGGCGACAGCGTGACGCTGAAGGCGTTCCCCGGCTACTGGGACCGCTCGCTCGCCCCCAGGACGAAGTCCGTGAGGTTCACCTTCATCGAGGACCCGGCGGCACGCGCCAACGCGTTCCTCTCCGGCACCGCCGACGGCGGCTACATGGTGCCGTCGTCGGCCCTGGCCCAGCTGCGCGACAGCGGCAAGGGAAAGGTCTACTTCGGCCCCAACACGACGACCGCGGGCCTCGCCGTGCTCGACCTCAAGGGCACGCTCGGCGACGTCAGGGTCCGCAGGGCCCTGTCGATGGCGCTCGACCGCGAGGAGATCGTCAAGGCCGCGGCGGGCGGCGTGGGCACCCCGGCCAAGGCCCCGGCGGCACGCGGCGCCTGGGCACTGGTCCCGGACCGGACCGACAAGTACTTCGACGCGCTCCCCGAGCCCGAGTACGACATCGCCGCGGCGAAGAAGCTCGTGCAGGAGGCCGGTGCGGAGGGCAAGAGGGTCACGCTGGTGACCAGCACGCTCGCCCCCGAGATCAGCGTCGTCGCCAACGCCGTGCAGGGCGCCGGCCGGCAGATCGGGCTCGACGTCCAGCTCAAGTCCGTCTCCCCGGACGCGTACAGCAGCATCTTCGTCGACCCGTCGGCCCGCGCCGGCCTCGACCTGGTGATCACCAACGGCTACGACAACACCCCGGACCCGCTGGAGTTCTACCAGCTCCTGCGCACCGGCGACTTCGGGAACTACGGGAACTACTCCAACCCCGAGTTCGACGCCGCCTTCGACCGTGCGAACGCCGAACCCGACCCGGCAAAGCGCGCCGATCTGACCGCCGAACTCCAGCGGATCGCCCTGCGGGACCTCCCGTCCATCCCGGTGTACGAGGCCCCCTACTCGGTCTTCCTCGGCAACCGCATCACCGGTGCGCCGACCGGCATCGCCCAGCTCTACTACCCGTGGGCGGCGAGCATCGGGGCGGCGAAGTGATGGCCCGTTTCATCACCGGACGACTGCTCGGCCTGGTGGCCGTGCTGTTCGTGACCTCCCTCGTGGTCTTCGGCTCCGTCCATCTCGCGCCCGGCGACCCGGTGTCCTTCCTGCTGCACGGTCGTCCGGCGACCCCGGAGGCGGTGGAGGCGCTGCGCGCCCAGTACCACCTGGACGACCCGCTGCCGGCGCAGTACGCGAAGTGGCTCGGCTCGGCGCTGCAGGGCGACTTCGGGCGCTCCGCCCAGTACCACCAGGACGTCTCCTCCCTCATCGGCTCCCGGATGTCGGGGACGCTGCTGCTCATCGGGTACGCCGCGGTGCTCGTGGCACTGCTCGGGGTGGCCGCCGGGATCGGTGCGGCGCTGCGCCCCGGGCCGTTCGACCGCGGTGTGCTCATCGGCACCGGGGTGGCCACCGCGACGCCCGCGTTCGTCACCGCGATCGTGCTGGTGTCGTTCTTCTCCGTGCGCCTGGGCTGGTTCCCCGGTCCCGGCGGCACGTCATCCGGCCTGTCGGAGCGGCTGTACCACCTGACGCTGCCGGCCTTCGCCCTGGCGCTGTCCTTCGCGGGGCTGCTCGCGCGGGTGACCCGCTCGGCGATGCTCGACGAACTCGGGCGGGAGCACGTGGAGGTGGCGCGCGCCCGCGGTGTCGCGGGGCGGACCGTGGTGCGCAGGCACGTCCTGCGCAACGCGCTCGGCCCCGTCGTCACCGTCGGCGGGACGATGCTCGCCGGACTGCTCATCAGCACGTCGATCGTCGAGACCGCCTTCGACGTCCCCGGCCTCGGCTCCCTGCTCGTGCAGTCGGTGACGGCCAAGGACTTCGCCGTGGTCCAGGCGATCACGCTGCTCAGCGTGGCGGCCTTCGCCGTGGTGAACCTCGTCGTCGACCTGCTCGTCCCGCTCATCGACCCCCGTCTGTCCCTCCGGGGGGAAGGCTCCTCATGACCTCACCAGCAACCGCGGCCGACGCGGCGCCTGCGAAACCCCTCGGGCCGTCCCGCCGTCCGGGCCTGCGCGGCCTGCGCCTGCTCGGCCAGGGCCCCCTGTTCTCGATCTCCGTCGCGGTGCTCGCCGTGCTCGTCCTGGTCGCCCTGTTCGCCCCGCTCATCGCCCCGTACGACCCCGAGGCGCTCGACCTCTCGGCCAGCCTGGTCGGGACGACCGGCGACCATCTGCTCGGCACCGACCAGTCCGGGCGCGACATCCTCTCCCGGCTGATCCACGGAGCCCGCACCGGACTGCTCGGCCCGCTGCTCATCGTCGTCGTCTCCGCCCTCCTCGGCACGGTGCTCGGCACGGTCGCGGCCTGGCGGGGCGGCTGGGCGGACACGTTCCTCTCCCGGTCGATGGACCTGGTGTTCGCGATCCCCGGCCTGCTCCTCGCGATCCTGCTCGTCTCCGTGATCGGTTCGGGCATGACGGCCCCCGTGATCGCCATGGCCGTGGCCTACACGCCGTACGTGGGCCGGCTGGTGCGCGGGATCGCCCGGCAGGAGAAGGCCCGCCCCTACATCGAGTCCTACCGGGTGCAGGGCTGGTCGGGCTGGACCATCTGCCTGCGGCACCTGCTGCCCAACATCGCGCCGACGGTGTTCGCGCAGTCCGCGATGAACTTCGGGTACGCGCTGATGGACCTCGCGGCGCTGTCCTACCTCGGCTTCGGGGTCCAGCCGCCGACCGCCGACTGGGGCGCCATGATCAACGACGGTCAGGCGGCCGTCCTCCAGGGAGCGATGCTGCCCGCTCTCGCGCCCTCGGCCTGCATCGTGATCGCGGTGGTGGCGTTCGGCATCGTCGGCGAGGGGCTCGCCGACCGGATCGCACGGCGGGAACGGTGAACCACATGACCGAACGGACGACCCCCATGCGCGACCCGGGCACCGGCGCCGTTGGCACCGACCCCGTCCTGGAGATCGACGGACTCGGCGTCCGGCTGCCCGGCGACCGGGCCGCACGGCCGATCCTGGACGGGGTCGGCCTCCGGGTCGCCCCCGGGGAGACCGTCGGCCTGGTCGGCGAGTCCGGCTCCGGCAAGTCCGTGGCCTGCCGCAGCGTGCTCGGCCTGCTGCCGGCCGGCGCGCACACCACCGGCCGGGTACGGGTCGCCGGCCGGGACGTGCTCACCATGGACCGCGCGGAACTGGCCGCGCTGCGGGCCCGCCAGGTCTCCATGGTCTTCCAGGACCCCCGCGCCTCCGTCAATCCGCTGCGCCGCGTCGGGGACTTCCTCACCGAGGGGCTGCGCGCGGCCGGCACATCCGCCGCGGCAGCCGCGGCACGCGCCGAGGAGCTGCTCGAGGCGGTCGGCATCCGCGACCCGCGGGGCGCGCTGCGCCGCTATCCGCACCAGTTCTCCGGCGGCATGCTGCAACGCGTGGTGATCGCCGCGGCGCTCGCGTCGGAGCCCGCGCTGCTCGTCGCCGACGAACCGACCACCGCGCTGGACGTCACGACCCAGGCGGAGATCATCTCGATCCTCACCGGGCTGCGGGCCGAGCACGGCACCGGCCTCCTGTTCGTCACGCACGACCTGGAACTGGCCTCAGCGATCTGCGACCGCGTGTACGTGATGTACGCGGGCCGGATCGTCGAGACCCGGGGCACGGACGAACTGTTCGACCGGCCGCGGCACCCGTACACGGCGGGGCTGCTCGCCTGCACGCCCCGCATCGAACGGGACGCACCACCGCCCCGGCCCATCCCCGGCCGCCCCGTCTCGCTCGCCGAGGCCCCGCCGGGGTGCGCCTTCGCCGCGCGCTGCGCCCACGCGCTGCCGCGCTGCACCGAGGAGGCCCCCGTACTGGCGCGGTACGGCGACGGTCTCGCCGCGTGCCACCGCGCCGACGAAGGGATCACGCTGTGACGCCGACCGCCACGACACCTGGGAACGGCCTCGTGGTCGAGGGGCTGTGCAAGCGGTACGGCGACCACCTGGCGGTCGACGACGTGTCGTTCGCCCTGGCCCCGGGCGCCTGCCTCGCCATCGTCGGGGAGTCCGGCAGCGGCAAGACGACCACCGTGCGGATGCTCGTCGGGCTGGAACGCCCCGACGGCGGCACCGTGCGCCTCGACGGCCGGGACCGCTCGGCGCGGGCCCGCGGCCGGGGCGAGCGCCTGGCCCGTGCCCGGGAGATCCAGATGGTCTTCCAGGACCCGTACCTCTCCCTGGATCCCCGGGTCCCGGTGGCGGACTGCGTGGCCGAGGTGCTGCGGCTGCACACCCGGCTCGACCCGGCGGCCCGTGCCGCCCGGGTGCGGGAACTCCTGGAACAGGTGGGCCTCGGCGAGCGCGAGGCGGCGGCGCTGCCCCGGCGGCTGTCCGGCGGCCAGCGCCAGCGGGTGGCCATCGCGCGGGCCCTGGCGGTCGAGCCGCGGGTGCTCGTCCTCGACGAGGCGGTCGCGGCGCTGGACGTGTCCATCCAGGCCCAGATCCTCGACCTGCTCGCCACGATCCGCCGGGAGGCGGGGATCGCCTACCTCTTCGTCACGCACGACCTCGCCGTGGTCCGGCACGTCGCGGACGAGGTGCTGGTGCTCAAGGGCGGACGGGTCGTGGAGACCGGCTCGGCCGATCGGGTGCTGGACTCGCCGGAGCACCCGTACACGAAGCTGCTCCTCGGTTCCGTCCCCCGGCGCGGGTGGGACGCCTCCCGCGTGGCGTCGGAGCGTCGGCCACCGCGGTGACCCCCGGTGGTCCGGTGCCGTCCGGCACCGGACCACCCGGAAGGAACCGGAAAACAGGGTGAAGGACCGGGACGGCGCCGCGGGCGTCACCGGGGGGCCGGTCGGCCCTCCCCCGGCCGCCGGACACGGGCGATCATGAGAGGTGGTAGCCATGTAGGACCGAGGCACGGGAAAGGGGACCGGGGATGAGGCACCGAAGTGTCGCCGAGCTGATGACCCCCACGGCCGTCAGTGTCGTGCCGGGCACGTCCTTC
>NZ_JBEXPY010000097.1:0-8398 GCF_040612315.1 Streptomyces sp. NPDC006435 | reverse complement strand
CCGGAACCCGCCGGGCCGCCACCGCCCGCAGCGCCGCCGGCACCGGCCCCGGAACCGCCCCCGCCGCCGCAGCCGGTGCGGCCCGCCCCCGCCCGGCCTGAACCACCGGCGGAGGAGGCGCCCGTGGTCGCGGTGCAGCCGGCCGAGCCGGTCGCCCGGCGCCCCGTCGTCCGGCCCGTGGCTGCGGAGGAGACCCCGGACGGGCCGCCGTGCCCCGCGTGCGGCACCCCGAACCTTCCGGAACGCCGGTTCTGCCGGCGCTGTGCCGCACCGCTGCAGACCCGGGAACAGCCGAAACCGTTGCCTTGGTGGCGCACGATGTGGCCGCTGCGCCGCCGTTCGCGGGGCGGATCGGGCCGGATGCTGCGGCGGATCCTGCTGGTGCTGGTGGTCCTCGGGCTGCTGTTCACGGGCTTCCTGTTCCTGCCCGTCGGGCGCTACCTCTTCGAGGACGTGCGGGACAAGCTCGGCGGGACGGCGGAGATCGGCCCGTCGAGGACCACCGCGAGCGCCCAGGCCCCCGGCCATCCGGCGTCCGCCGCCGTCGACGGGGTGACCAACACCTACTGGGGGGCGCCCGCGCTCGACTCGGCCTTGACCTGTGCCTTCGACAAGCCGTTCCGGTTGGTCGGCGTCACGGTGCACGCCGGGGTGTCGAAGGATCCCCGGGAGTTCCGGCGGGGGGCCAGGCCCACGCGGGCCGACCTGTTCATCACCACGGCGGACGGCGAGGTCCGCAAGAAGGCGATGCCGCTCGCCGACAAGCCGGGCCAGCAGACCTTGCGGACCGGCATCAGCGACGTCGTCTCCGTCCGGATCGTGCTGCGGGACGCGTCGGGACAGGGCGAGGGACGTCCCATCGCGCTCGGGGAGGTCGAGTTCTACAAGCGCACCTGAGCCGGCGGGGAGGGCTCCGGGCCCGCCCCTTCCCCGTACGACGGGAGCGGGTGCCCGGAAGGCAGTCCTTCCGGGCACCCCGCCCTGCTAACGTTCACGGCATGTCTGCTGCTTCGTGCGCGGCCGCTTGCGCCGCGGTGACCAGGACGCCCCGCTAGCGGCGGGGCGTTCGACGCACACTCCCCCGGACGTCCAACCGCTTCGTGATCAGACCGGAGCGGCACATTCGTGCTGCTCGGAACCTCTTCTGAGCAACGGAGCACCTGATGTTCCCCGGCATTCTCCCCTCATCCGGGCACGGCCCGTCCCCCGTACGCACGTGGCTGGTGCTGTGCGCGGTTTCCATGCTGCAGTTCTTCATCGCGGTCGACGTGACCGTGGTCAACATCGCCCTGCCCTCGATCGGCGCCGCCTTCGGTGTCGGCGGACACTCCCTGACCTGGGTCGTGGTCGGCTACACGATCGCCGGCGGCGGGTTGCTGATGCTCGGTGGCCGGCTGGGCGACCTGTTCGGGCGGCGGCGGGTACTGCTGCTCGGCACCGGCCTGTTCGGCGCCGCGTCGCTGCTGGCGGGCCTGGCCCCCACTTTTTCCCTGCTGGTGGTCGCGCGGCTGTTGCAGGGCGCGGGTGAGGCCGTCGCACTGCCCGCCGCGATGGCCGTCGTCGTCCTGATGTTCCCCGAGGGTCCGCGCCGGTCGCGGGCCCTGGGCGTGTGGGCGGCGGTGGCCAGTTGCGGTCTCGTGCTCGGCTTCGTCCTGTCCGGGGTCATCACCGCCCACCTGGGGTGGCGGTGGGTCTTCCTGGTCCCGGTCCCGTTCGTCGTGGTCGTGCTGCTGGCGGCCGTCCTCCTGGTCGAGGATGACCGGGCCGTGGCCGGGAGCACCCCGCCGCCGGACCTTCCCGGCGCGCTGCTGCTGACCGCCTGCCCGCTGCTGTTCACCTTCGGCGTGGTCGGGGCCGGTGAACCCGGAACGCCCGCGTGGGTGGTGCCGGGGGCGCTGGCCGGGGCGGTGGCGGCCGGGATCGGGTTCGTGCGCGTCGAGGCGCGCTCGCGCGATCCGTTGCTGCCGCCGCGCTTCTTCGCCGACCGCACGCGGGTGGCCGCCAACCTGGCCACGATGCTGCTGAGCGGGGCACTGTCGACCTCGTTCCTGCTGTTCACCTTCTACCTTCAGAACCGGCTGGGCGTCGGCCCGTTGGGCGCGGGCCTGGCGATGCTGCCCCTGGCGGTCTCACTGATCGTGTTCTCCGTGCTCGTGCCGCGTCTGCTGGGCCGTTGGGGAGCACGTGCGTGCGTGCTCGTCGGCATCGGGTTCACCGCGGCCGCGATGGTGGCGATCGCGCTCGCCTCCACCCTGCGGGCGGGCGGGACGGTGCTGGTCCCGGCCATGCTGCTGATCGCGGCCGGGATGGGCTTCGGCCTCGTGGGACTGCAGTACGTCGCGGTCAGCGGCGTCACCGAGGCCGACGCCGGGATCGCCTCGGGCGTCCAGCGCGCGGCCGACCAGCTGGGCGGTGCGACCGGGGTGGCGGTCTTCGTCGGGATCGGGTTCGCCCCGGGCCTGCACTCCTTCGACCCGTTCCCGGTCGCCGCCCTGTCGGCCGCCGGCGGGCTCGTGATCGGCGCGGTCGTGGCCTGGCGCATGCCCGTGCCCGCCGATGCCGCGGCCCCGCAGGAACGGGCCGGGTGATCTCCGCCCGCCGGGGGCGCCGGACGGCGCGCCCGGCGGGCCCATCGGGCGCGGTTCGCGTGCCCGCGCCCACCGTTCCTTGGGGCCCGGCGACAGGCCCCCGGACCCTGTCCGTGGGCCCGGGGGCCGTCGGTACAGTCCGAGCCCCGGCAGGCGGACGGCCCCGGATGACGCGAGAGAACCATGACGAGGTGACACATGAGACGGAGCAACCGGATACGCGCCGGCATGCGCTCGGGTGCGGGACAGACGGCGATCGAGTACCTGGCCCTGCTGGGGGTCGTCGCCGTCGTGATCGGCGCGATCGCCGCCATCACCATCGGGGGCGACATCTCCCGTTCCGCACACCGCCAGGTGTGCCGCATCGGTGTGTCCCCGGGCAGTTCCTGCCCGGAAGACAACGATGTCATAAGTAACGGGCCGGCCGACTCCCACGATCCCGTCGAGCCGGGCACCCTCCTGCGCAGCAGGGCCGACGGCCCCGCCGGCAGGGTGGTCGCCAAGTCCGCCGACACGCCCCCCGACAAGACGGTGAACGCGCTCCCCGACATGTGCTTCGAGGCACGGGAATCGGAGTCGTCGGTGTCCGTTCCGGGCGATGGTGTGCTCGGCGAGGCGGCCGCCTGGGGATACTCCTGGCTGGTCAATTTCGTCATCGACAAGATCGACAACGAGAAGAACAAGGAGAAACGGGTCAAGCAGGCGCTCGACGACCTCGCCTGGTGCCTCCCCGGCTACAACATCGTCATCGCGCAGCCCCATGAGGGCAATCTGCAGGAGATGGACGGCACGGCGATGGTCGAGACCGTTTCGATCAGCGGCACGACGTACCGTGTCTACGCGTTCAAGACCGGCAGGTTCACCTGGGCGGACGACGCCGAACTCGGGTGGAAGAACCGGGGGTTCCGCGGTGTGTTCGACATCAGCGAGGACCGCCGCACCGTCACGTTCGAGGAGCCGCCGAAGCCCAGGCGCAAGGAGGGCTGGAAGCCCGGCGACGAGGGCTGCCAGGTCGAGGGGCAGGATCCGCCCGACCGGAACCGGTACTACAACACGTACTCCCCGCTGCACCCCGAGGCATCCACCCAGGCGGTACGGATGCTGGTGAACGACATGCGCCGCTGCTACCCCGACTACAACGTGGTCGCGATGCACTCGGAACAGAAGTCGCACTGGACCGAGAAACCGGATGCGTTCGTCCACGAGGGCAGATACCGGCTGAACTCCAACGAGTACCACGCCGAGGAGCAGGGGGACGACATCGCCTCGGGCCGGGCCGTCTTCGACATCTACGTCTTCGACAAGGGCGAGTTCAGCAACGACGGCGACGGCGGCTACACCAACTGGGCGTGGTACGGCGACTTCGACCGCGACGGCTCGAAGGTCCGCTTCGACACCCCGGACCCCGCCGACCTGGACGCCGACCCCTACCCCGTCGGGTCGGGCACGGTGAACTTCAATGACGAGACGCCGAAATACACGGACGGCGGCCCGTACCCCGGCACGGACTACTCCGGCAAGGTGCCGGGCGACGCCTCCGAACTGACCCGTTCACTGATCGACGAGTACGGCCGTGCCTTCCCCGGCAAGAACATCATCACGGCGAAGTCGTTCAACGACCTCTCCTTCACCAAGGTGTCCGGTCTTGAGCACCTCGCGGTGGTGAACGGTGTCGACGTGTTCGCCATCGACGAGGGAACCATCACCAACAAGGGCGACGGTGGCTGGAAGAACTGGGGCTTCACCGGCAACTACGACTACGAGGAGGGCGAAAAGGAAGTGACCTTCAGCAAACGGTGAGGACGTCCCGGGTCCGGCGTCCCCGACGGCCACGAAGGGGCGGGGACGCCTGCGGAACAATTGGCTTGGTCCCGGCGCGGGCCTGTGACAGGGTGCTCCGTCGTGACAGAGAAAGACAACATCCGGATCGTCCCGCTCCACGAGAACCCGTCGTTGATCGCCCGGGTCTACGAGATCGACGACGCGTGGCCCGCCTTCATCTCCCACGAGCCGGTCGCCAACGCCTTGTTGAGCCGGGTTCCCGAGGAGTTCCCGCAGTACTGCGTGGTGGCGACGGACGGCGACCGGATCGTCGCACGAGGGTTCGCCGTACCGTTCGACGCCGGTCTCGACGGGCGCGAGGAGATGCCCGACCAGGGCTGGGACCGGGTGCTGGTGTGGGCGTTCCGCGACCGGCAGTACGGGAACACCCCAACGGCGGCCAGCGCGCTCGAGATCTCGGTGGACGTCGACTACCTGGGCCGCGGCCTGTCTCCCCGCATGCTGACGGCGATGCGGCAGGCGGCCGGCCGCCAGGGGCACGACGCCCTGCTGGCGCCGGTCCGCCCGACGGCCAAGCACCTGGAGCCGCACGTCCCCATGGCCGAGTACCTCCGCCGGCTGCGGGACGACGGGCTGCCCGCCGACCCGTGGGTGCGGGTGCACGTCAGGGCCGGCGGAACCGTCGAGAAGGTCGCCCCCGCCTCGATGACGGTCAGCGCCTCGCTGGCCCAGTGGCGGGAGTGGACCGGTCTGCCCTTCGACCGGGACGGCGACGTCGAGGTACCCGGCGCCCTGGCACCGGTGCACTGCGACACCGCGCGCGACCACGCCGTCTACGTCGAACCCAACGTCTGGGTCCGGCACGGCATCCGGCCCCCTGCCGTCTGAGGGCGGTACCCGCTACGACAGCGAGTCGGCGACCACGGAGGCCGCCCGCGCGACGAGTTCGTTGTCGTACTCGGCGTCCGCCTCGCCCCGGTTCGACAGGATCGCCATGACGATCGGGGCTGCGCCGGGGCGCCACACCACGGCGATGTCGTTGCGAGTGCCGTAGAAACCACCGGCTCCGGTCTTGTCGCCGACCACCCAGCTCCCGGGCACCCCGGCCCTGATGAGCTCGTCCCCGGTGGTGTTGGTCCGCAGCCACTGCGCCAACTGCGCGCGTTCTTCCTTGCCGAGGACGTCTCCGAGGACGAACGCGCGCAGGTCCTTCGCGAGCGCCCGCGGCGTGCTCGTGTCGGCCGTGGCGCCCGGGGACCACTCGTTGAGCTGCGGTTCGTAGCGTTCCATCCGGGTGACGTCGTCACCGAGTCCGGCGAGCACGGCCTGCAGTCCCCGGGGGCCGCCCAGCCGGTCGAGGAGCAGGTTGCCCGCGGTGTTGTCGCTGTAGCGGACGGTGGCGTCGCACAGGGCCTTCAGGGTCATCCCGGTGTCGACGTGCTTCTCGGTCACCGGGGAGTCGCTGACCAGGTCGTCCCGGGAGTACTTGACCACCTCGTCCAGCCCGTCCAGGGAGTACTTGCGCAGCACGGCAGCGGCGGCCAGTGCCTTGAACGTGGAGGCGTGGGCGAAACGTTCGTCGGCGTTGTGGGTGACTTCGCGGCCGGTGCCGGTGTCGATGGCGTACACGCCCAACCGGGCGTCGAACTCGCGCTCCAGCTGGTTGAATCGATGGGTGAACGGTTTCGGTTTCCCGTCCGGCTGCACGGTCCCGACGGACGAGGAGTACGCCGCCGGGGAGATGGGGGACGAGGCACGGGGCTCCTCACCGCCGCACGCCGCGAGTGGTACGAGGGCGAGGGCGGTCAGCGCGCCGAGAAGGGCGCGCCGGACACGGCTGTTGTGCTGCTGCATGGATCCGAACCTCCGCAGGGCGCCCTTCGGGCGGGGCGCATGAAGGACGGGGCGGCACGGCCCCGTCCCGGGACGTGGTCTTGAGTGCCGGTACCACCCTCACCGTTCGGCGCTCATGCGGTCCAATACGTTCACGTGCCGTTCCATGCGGATCTGACATAGGGTTCGGGCGTGGATCTGGTCGGAGCGTGTCGGGCATTCGTCAGCGTCAGCGAGCACAGCAGTTTCACCGTCGGAGCCGCCGCGGCCCGGATGTCGCAGCCGGTGGCCAGTCGTCGTGTCGCCGCCCTGGAGGAGCTCTTCGGGGAGCAGTTGTTCGAGCGCATGTCCCGGCGGGCCGTTCTCACGGCCTTCGGCCGGGACATGCTGCCGGTGGCCAGACAGCTCGTGCAGACGGCCGATGTGCTGCTGCACGAGGCCGACGCCGCGAAGTCCAAGCCCTGGCGGCTCGCGATGCCCGGTATCTGTTCGACGGCCGGTCTGGCCCGGCTTGTCGCGGAGGCCCGGGAGCACGGCATCGTGCTCGACCTCCGCATGGCCGTGCCCGCGCAGCGCGTCGAGCTCATCCACTCGCAGCTGGTGCGCGCCGCCCTGCTCGCGGTGCCCGCCGACGAGGCGACGTGGTCCGTGCCGCTCGGGCTGGCCGGGGTCCGGGATCCCGGCGTGCGGCGCGTCTACATCGAGACGTTACGGATGGGGCGGGCGTCGCCGGGCCCGGCCCGCCGCGTCTGGATCCAGCCGGAGGACGACGTGCCGCACATCCGCGACCCGCTGACCCGGCTGCGGGACGCGGTCGGTCTGCGGCCCGCCCAGCTCGTCGCGGCGGCCGATCTGACGACGGCCGCGGCGGAGGTGTTCCGCACGCACGACCTGCTGCTGTGCTCCCCCGCGCAGGCCGAGGAGCTCTCCCTGGTCTGGCGGCCCATCGGTGAGATCGCGCTCGGCCGGGGGTACGCCCTCGCCGCGTCGGCGGGCGGCAATCCACAACACGTCGAGGCGCGGCTGGGCGGTGCCATCGGCCGCTGCCTGGGCGCGGACACGATTGCGGGCGGTACTACGGGAGGAGCGGGCGGCACGGGAGCTTCGGGCGGCACGGGAGGGGTTGCGAAGTGAGCACCGAGGCACTGCTGGGCGACCTGCGCCGGCAACTGCTCGACGGCGGTCTGAACGGCTGTCTGCTCGTGCGGGATCTCCACACGGGCGAGGAGGTGGGGATCGACCCGGACACCCCGTTGCCCGCCGCGTCCCTGGCCAAGGTCCCGCTCGCGCTGGCGACGGCGGAGCGCATCCGGCTGGGCGAGCTCGACGGGGCCACGATGCTCGACGTGCCGCCCGGCCGCATCTCGACGCCGGGCCCCACCGGGCTGAGCCGGTTTCGGCATCCCGCCCGGATAGCGATCGACGATCTGCTCTACCTGAGCACCTGTGTGAGCGACGGTGTGGCCGCGGACGTGCTGTTCGGCCTCACTCCGCCCGCCCGGGTCACCGCCATGCTGCGCGATTTCGGCCTTCTCGGCATCACCGTCCGGCACGGCCTGGACGAGCTCACCGACACCCCGCTGGAGCGCCTCGACGCCTCTCAGGCCCATCTGGCGCTCTCGCTCGCCATCGGCGCCGGTACCGACGGCCGCGGGCACCGGATGTCCCAGCTCGACACCACCCGCGCCAGTACCGGCAGCGCACGCGCCTACGTCGAGCTGCTGCAGGCCCTGTGGAGGCCGTCGAAGATCCATCCCGAGGTGGCCGCGCACGTGCGTGACCTGATGTCCCACAACCTCCTGCGGCATCGGCTCGCGCCCGACTTCAGCTCCGACGCCACCACGTGGTCGTCCAAGACCGGCACGTTCCTCAATCTCCGGCACGAGATCGGTGTCGTCGAGCACTCCGACGGCCAGGTCTTCGCCGTCGCCGTCCTGACCGAGTCGCTCGTCCCGGCCAGTGTCCAGCCCGGTGCCGACGCCCTCATGGCGCAGGTGGCCCGCACGTTGCGTGATCACCTGCGGCAGCTCTGAGGGCCGTACCGCAGTGGTTCCGCGTGGGGTCGTGGGCGTTCGCCGCTCGGTCGGAGCGGACCGTGACGCCCTTGTCAGTAGGCGGAGTTGACGTTGTCGATGGAGCCGTAGCGGTCGGCGGCGTAGTTGGCGGCCGCGGTGATGTTGGCGACGGGGTCGGTG
>NZ_JBEXPY010000096.1:0-8467 GCF_040612315.1 Streptomyces sp. NPDC006435 | reverse complement strand
GAGGCCGGGGGTGGTCCGGTCGAGGGTGTGGTGGTGCGTGCGGAGGATCCGGCGTACGTGATCTACACGTCCGGTTCGACGGGCGTTCCCAAGGGCGTGGTCGTCACGCATTCGGGCATCGGCGCCATGGTCGCCCAGGCCAAGAAGTACGGCTACGGCCCGGGCAGCACCGTGCTCCAGTTCGTCTCGCCGAGCTTCGACATCTCCTTCTGGGACCTGTGCTCCGCGCTGCTGACCGGCGGCTGCCTCCTGGTCCCCACGGGCGACGAGACGGTGCCGGGACCGGCCCTGGAAGCCCTGATGGCCGAGCACGCCCCGACCCACGCCGTCATTCCGCCCGCAGTGCTCAAGACCCTCTCCCAGGAGGCCATGGCCTCCGTGCACACGCTCTTCGCCGCGGGCGAGGCATCCGACGCGGAGCTGGCCGATCGCTGGTCCCGCGGCCGCAGGCTCCTCAACGGCTACGGCCCGACCGAGACCACCGTCTGCGCCACCATCGGAGAGCGCACCTCGGGCGGCTCCGTTCCCCCGATCGGCCGCCCCATCTACGACACCCAGGTGTACGTACTCGACGACCGGCTCCACCTGACACCCCCCGGAGTCCCCGGCGAGCTGTACATATCCGGCGCGGGGCTTGCCCGCGGCTACCTGGGCCGCCCCGACCTGACCGCGGAGCGCTTCGTCGCCTCGCCCTTCGGCGCGCCCGGCAGCCGCATGTACCGCACCGGCGACGTGGTGCGGTGGAACGCCGACGGCGAACTGGAGTACCTCGCCCGGGCCGACGACCAGGTCAAGGTCCGTGGCTTCCGCATCGAACTCGGCGAGATCGAGGCCGAGCTGGTGCGCCACCCGGCCGTCCGCCACGCGTCGGTCGTGGTCCGCGAGGACACCCCGGGCGACAAGCGCCTGGTCGGCTACGTCGTGCCCCGGACCCCAGAGCCCGGGAACCGGGACGCCACGGGCGAGGACAAGCAGGTCGACGACTGGCAGTCGATCTACGAGTCCATGTACGCGGACCTCCCGCCGGCGCCGTTCGGCGAGGACTTCTCGGGCTGGCACAGCAGCTACGACGGACAGCCCATCCCGGTCGAGGAGATGCGCGCCTGGCGGGCCGAGGCCGTCGACCGGGTGCGTGAACTCGCCCCCCGCAGGGTCCTGGAGATCGGTGTGGGCAGCGGCCTGATCCTCTCCCGGCTGGCACCCCACACCGAGGAATACTGGGCGACCGACTTCTCCCCGAGCGTCATCGACCGCCTCCGTGCCGAGATCGTCGAACGGCCCGATCTCGCCGACAGGATCACCCTGCACTGCCGGGCCGCGCACGAACTCGACGGTCTGCCCGAGGGCCACTTCGACACCGTCGTGATCAACTCCGTGGTGCAGTACTTCCCGAGCGCCGACTACCTCGCGGACGTGCTGCGGGCCGTGGGACGGCTGGTGGCGCCCGGGGGCTCGGTGTTCATCGGTGACGTACGCAACCTCCGTCTGCTGAACACCATGCGGACCGAGATCCAGCTCGGTGCCGCCGACGCGGACGCCGACGCCGCCACGTTGCGGCGCGCCGTGGAACAGGACCTGGCCCGCGAGAACGAACTCCTCGTCGACCCGGACTACTTCACCGCTCTCACCCGCACCCTCCCGGAATGGGCCGCGGCGGAGATACGGCTCAAGTCGGGGACCGGAAGCAACGAACTGACCCGCTACCGCTACGACGTGGTGCTGCGCGCCCACACCGAGGCCCCGGCCGACGAGGACGGCGGGACCGTGCTCCGCTGGGGCTCCGGGATCAGCGGCGAGGCGGACCTCGTCGCACGCCTCGCGGACGCGACCGCGGAGCCGCTGCGCGTGATCGGCGTGCCCAACGCCCGCGTGGCCGCCCAGTTCGCGGCGGCTGCCGCGCTGCACGTCGACGGGGACCGCGCACGGGCACGGGAGCGGCTCCGCGCGCCCCTCGGCGACGCCGTCGAGCCGGCCCACTGGGAGGAGCTCGGCGAGCGCTTCGGCCGCCGGGTCGTGGTGTCGTGGTCGGCCCTCGGCGACGACCTGTTCGACGCGGCTTTCGTGGACCGTGCCCAGGACCGCCCCGGCGAGCCCGTGGCACCCGTACGGCCGCAGGCGACGGCGGGCGCCGAACACGCCGCCGGGGGCCAGAAGGCGTGGACCAACACTCCGGCCGCCACGGACCGGCCGGGCGTCGCGGCCAAGGAACTGCAGCAGCACCTGCGGGAGCGGCTGCCCGACTACATGGTGCCGTCCGCCTTCGTCGCGCTGGAGGCACTGCCGCTGACCCCCAACGGCAAGCTGGACCGCAAGGCCCTGCCCGTGCCCGATGCCGGTCCCTCCCTCACCGGACGGCCGCCGCGGACGCCGCAGGAAGAGATCCTGTGCGGGCTCTTCGCCGAGGTGCTCGGCCTGCCGGCGGTGGGCGTCGACGACAGCTTCTTCGACCTCGGCGGACACTCCCTGCTCGCCACCCGTCTGCTCAGCCGGATTCGCTCCGTGCTGGGCGCGGAGCTGGAGGTCCGGCAGCTGTTCGAGGCGCCGACCGCGGCCCGTCTCGCCGGGGTGCTGCTGGGCTCCGGACGCGCCCGTGCCGCGCTGCGCAGGGCGGAGCGACCCGACCGGGTGCCGATGTCCTTCGCACAGCGCAGGCTGTGGTTCCTGCACCGCCTCGAAGGGCCGAGCGCCACGTACAACATGCCGCTCACGCTGCGGCTGACCGGCACCCCGGACGTCGAGGCACTGCGGCTGGCGCTCGGCGACCTCGTGGTCCGGCAGGAGACCCTGCGCACGGTCTTCCCCGACGTCGACGGCACCGCCCATCAGCTCGTCCTGGACGCCGCTTCGGCGACGCCCGAGCTGCGGATCGCCCACGTCGGTGCCGACGAGACGCACGGCGCCCTGACCGAAGCGGCGCGCCACGCCTTCGACCTGTCGGCCGAACCACCGCTGCGCACCCACCTGTTCGTCGTCGACCCGCGCGACGGCGCCCCGCGGGAGCACGTCCTGCTGCTGGTCCTGCACCACGTGGCGGCCGACGGCTGGTCGATGGCGCCCCTCGCCCGCGACCTGGCCACCGCTTACGCGGCCAGGTGCACGGGCAGGGAGCCGCAGTGGAGCGGGCTGCCGGTGCAGTACACCGACTACACGCTCTGGGAGCGGGACCTGCTCGGGGACGAAGGCGACCCCGACAGCCTGATTTCCCGTCAGCTCCACTACTGGTCCGGCGCGCTCGCCGGGCTCCCCGAACGTCTCGACCTGCCCACCGACCGCCCCCGCCCCGCGGCGGCGAGCCACGCGGGCGACGTGCTCGACTTCAGTGTCGAGCCGGAACTGCACCGCGCACTGCAGGAGTTGACACGTGAGCGTGGCGCCAGCCTCTTCATGGTGCTCCAGGCGGGCCTCGGAGCCCTCCTCACCCGGCTCGGCGCGGGGACCGATGTCCCGCTCGGCGCACTGGTCGCGGGGCGCAACGACGAGGCGGTCGAGGAGCTCGTCGGATTCTTCGTGAACACGCTGGTCACCCGGGTCGACACCGCGGGCAACCCGACCTTCGGGGAACTCCTGGACCGGGTACGGGAGACGGACCTTGCGGCGTACGCCCACCAGGACGTGCCCTTCGAGCACCTGGTGGAGAGGCTCAACCCGGTGCGCTCGGCCGCCCACCACCCGCTGTTCCAGGTCATGCTGGCCCTGCAGAACGCCCCCGAGGTGGCCTTCGAACTGCCCGGGCTCCAGGCGCGCGTCGAGCGCATCGACACCGGAACGTCCCGCTTCGACCTCACGTTCAGCGTCAGCGAGCGGCACACCGACAGCGGTACGGCCGCCGGGATCGACGGATTCGTCGAGTACCGCACCGACCTCTACGACCGCGCCACCGTGCGCACACTGGTCGATCGATGGCTGCGCCTGCTGGCCGCCGCGGTCGCCGACCCCGGCAGGCGCATCGGGGAGCTGCCCGTTCTCCGCGAGGAGGAGTACGTCACCACGCTGGCGGCCGCCGAGGGCGCCCGGTCCGGCGTACGGGCCATGACACTGCCCGGCCTGTACGAGGAGCAGGCCCGGCGCACCCCCGGGCGGACCGCGCTCGTCTGCGGCCGCACCCGGCTGACGTACAGGGAGCTGCACCGCGACGCCAACGCGCTGGCGCACGAGCTCATCGGCCGGGGCGTGGGCCCCGAGACCGTGGTGGCGCTGTCCATGCCCCGCTCCGCGGACCTCGTGGTCGCCCTGCTCGCCGTCGCCAAGGCGGGCGGCGCCTACCTGCCCGTTGACCCGGAGTACCCCGCCGAGCGCATCGCCCTCATGCTCGACGATGCCGCACCGCACCTCGTCCTCACCACCGAGGCCGTCGCCGCGCGGCTGCCCGGACAGGCGCCGCGGATGATCCTGTCCGACGCGATCCTGGCGGGCGTGCGCTCGTCCCGCCCGGCGACCGACCCGACGGACACCGACCGGCAACAGCCGCTTCGCCTGGACCACCCCGCGTACCTGATCTACACCTCGGGTTCCACGGGTGTCCCCAAGGGCGCGCTGGTGACCCACCGGGGCCTGGCCGCGCTGGCCGCCACCCAGCAGGAGCGCTTCGGGCTCGGGGAGGACAGCCGGGTCCTGCAGTTCGCGTCGGCCAGCTTCGACGCCATGGTCATGGAACTCCTCATGGCCCTCACGACCGGTGGCGCGCTCGTCGTGCCCCGCGAGGGCGGACTGCTCGCCGGCGACGAACTGGCCGGGACGCTCGCCGCGGAGCGCATCACCCATGCGCTCGTCCCGCCCTCCGTGCTGCGCCACCTGCCGGACACCGGAGGACTCCTGCCGGGGACGCTGATCGTGGGCGGCGAGGCCTGCCCGCCCGACCTGGCCGCCCGCTGGTCCACCGGCCGGAACCTGGTCAACGCCTATGGCCCCACCGAGGCCACCGCCTGTGTGGCCACCAGCGATCCCGTCAGCGGGGGCGGTGCGCCGCCGCTCGGCAGGCCGGGTGCGGACACGCGGCTGCGGGTCCTGGGAAGCGCCCTGGAGGCGGTCCCGAACGGCGTGATCGGGGAACTGTACGTCGCGGGCGAAGGACTCGCCCGCGGCTACCTGGGCCGGGCCGGACTGACCGCCGAACGGTTCGTCGCCGACCCCTACGGCGTGCAGGGGGAGCGGATGTACCGCACCGGTGACCTCGTCCGCCGCGACGCCGAGGGGATCCTGGAGTTCGTGGGCCGTGCCGACGACCAGGTCAAGATTCGCGGTTTCCGCATCGAACCCGGGGAGATCGAGGCGGCACTGGCGGCGCACCCCGGCGTCGCGCAGGCCGCCGTCACCGTGCACGAGGACGCGTCGAGGGGACGCCATCTCGCCGCGTACGCGGTGGCGTCCGACGGCGGAATCCTCGACGCGCACGAACTGCGGCGGTATTTGAACGGTGCGCTGCCCCGGCACATGGTGCCCGCGGCGGTCGACGTGCTGCCCGCGTTCCCGCTCATGCCCAACGGCAAGCTGGACCGCAAGGCCCTGCCGGAGCCCCGGTACGGGGCGAACACGCCCGTCCACGATTCCGGCAGTGCCCAGGAGGACGTCCTGTGCACGCTCTTCGCGGACGTGCTGGGCGTGCCCCGGGTGGGTGCCGACAGCAGCTTCTTCGACCTGGGCGGGCACTCTCTGCTGGCAACCCGGCTCGTCAGCCGCGTCCGCTCGGTCTTCGGAGCAGAGCTGACGGTTCGTCACCTCTTCGAGACGCCCACCCCGGCCGGTCTGGCCGCTTTCCTGATGACGTCCGGCAGGCCCCGTACGGCGCTGGCGCCGATGCGACGCCCGCAGGAGGTTCCGCTGTCCTACGCCCAGCGGCGGCTGTGGTTCCTGCACCGCCTCGAAGGGCCGAGCCCCACGTACAACATCCCCCTGGTGTGGCGCCTGACCGGCGAGCCGGACCGGGACGCCATCGCCCGGGCGCTGCGGGACGTGGTGGTCAGGCACGAGTCGCTGCGCACGCTCTTCCCCCTGGACGACGGCACACCGCGGCAGGAGATCCTGTCCGCCGA
Organism: Streptomyces sp. NPDC006435; assembly: GCF_040612315.1. Classification (NCBI taxonomy): domain Bacteria; kingdom Bacillati; phylum Actinomycetota; class Actinomycetes; order Kitasatosporales; family Streptomycetaceae; genus Streptomyces; species Streptomyces sp. NPDC006435. Next base: position 2,438 of record NZ_JBEXPY010000096.1, on the reverse strand, counting down.
AGCAGCCGGGCCCCCACTGCGGACCACCCGCACCACAGCCGCCGAACTGCCTTCGGCGCTGGCCGCCGCGGCCCGCTACGGCTTCGACCTGTCCGGCGAACTCCCGCTCCGGTCGGAGCTCTTCGACCTCGGAGAGGGCGAGTACGTGCTGCTGGTGCTGATGCACCACATCGCCGCCGACGGCTGGTCCATGGCCCCGCTCGCCCGGGATCTGGCGGCGGCGTACGCGGCGCGCTGTGCGGGGCGGGCTCCCGAGTGGCAGCCGTTGCCCGTGCAGTACGCGGACTACACGCTGTGGCAGCGCGAGCTGCTCGGCGACCCCGCCGACCCCGACAGCCTCATGGGCGAACAGGTGGACTACTGGCGCAAGACGCTGAGCGGACTGCCGGAGCAACTGGCCCTGCCCTACGACAGGCCCCGGCCCGCGGTCGCCTCGCACCGCGGTGACGGTGTGCTGTTCGACCTGGACGGCGAACTGCACAGCCGCCTCGCGGCCCTGGCGCGCAGCACCGGATCCAGCCTCTACATGGTCCTCCAGGCGGGCCTCGCCGCGCTGCTCACGCGGCTCGGCGCGGGCACCGACATCCCGCTCGGTGGCGCCATCGCCGGCCGTACCGACGAGGCGACGGAGAACCTCGTCGGGTTCTTCGTCAACTCGCTGGTGCTGCGCGTGGACACCTCCGGCGACCCCACCTTCAGTGAACTCGTGGGCCGGGTCAGGGAGACGGACCTCGCGGCGTACGCCCACCAGGACGTGCCGTTCGAGCACCTGGTGGAGGAGCTGAACCCGACCCGGTCCGCCGGGCACCACCCGCTCTTCCAGGTCATGCTGGCACTGCAGAACGCGCCGAGCGACGCGTTCGAGCTGGCCGGACTGAAGGTCGTCCAGGACAGCACCCGTACGGGCACGTCGCGGTTCGACCTGTTCTTCAGCCTCACGGAGCTGGAGTCCGAGCACGCGCAGCACGCGGGCCTCACCGGATTCGTCGAGTACAGCACCGACCTGTTCGACCACGGAACGGTCCAGGCGCTGGTCGAGCGATGGCTGCACCTGCTGGGAAGGATGGCGGAGACCCCGCAGAGCCGACTGGGCTCGTTCGAACTGCTGAACGGCGACGAGCGCAGGCGTCTGATGACCGTCGGGACCGGACCCGGGACCCCGGCTCCCGAGCTTCCCCTGACGGAGCTGTTCCGTGCCCAGGCGGCGCGCACGCCCGGGGCCCCGGCCCTGGTCTGCGGGGAAACCGTCCTGAGCTACATGGAGGTGAACGCCGCGGCCAACAGGCTCGCCCACCGGCTGAGGCGGGCGGGGATCGGCACGGAGGACGTCGTCGGCCTGGCCGTGACGCGTTCCGCCGAGGCGATCGTGGCCCTGCTCGCCGTGCTCAAGGCAGGGGCCGCCTACCTGCCGCTGGACCCGCGCCGTCCCGCCGCGCAGCTTCGGCAGATGCGGGACGCGACCGGCATGAAGCTGCTGCTCTGCGACCGGGCTTCGACCATTCCGGAGCAACTGCAGGTCCTGGAGCCCCTGTTGGTCACGCCTGCCGACCTGACGCCGGGGACGGGGGAACACGGGGACGACGCCGACCTTCCGGTGCGGGTCTTCCCCCACCAGCTTGCCTACATCATGTACACCTCCGGCTCGACCGGCGTGCCGAAGGCCATCGCGGTGACCCACGCCGACGTGGCGGCGCTCGCCCAGGACCCGGCGCTGCGCTTCGCGAACGAGCGGGTGCTGCTGCACTCGCCGCTCGCCTTCGACGCCTCGACCTACGAGCTGTGGGTGCCGTTGCTGACCGGTGGTCAGGTGGTGGTGGCGCCCGAGGGCAGGGTCGACGCCGAGGTGCTGCGGCGGGTGATCGTCGAGCACGGGGTCACCTCGCTGTGGATGACCGCCGGCCTCTTCGGGGTCGTCATGGACGAGGCCGCCGACTGCCTGACGGGCGTGCGCCAGGTGCTGGCGGGCGGTGACGCCGTACCGCCCGCGGCCGTGCGGCGGCTGGCCGAGGTGTGCCCGGACGCCGTCTTCGTCAACGGCTACGGCCCCACCGAGACCACGACCTTCGCCACGCGCCACGTCCTCGGCGCCCCGCACGCCGTCGCCCACACCGTGCCGATCGGGCGGCCCCTCGCGGGCAAGCGGGTGTACGTGCTGGACGAGCAGTTGCGGCTGGTACCGCCGGGTGTGGCGGGGGAGCTCTATGTCGCAGGGGCCGGGCTGGCCCGCGGCTATCTCGACCGGCCCGCCCTGACCTCGGAGCGCTTCCTGGCCGATCCGTTCGGGGCCCCGGGCGACCGGATGTACCGCACCGGTGACCGCGTTCGCTGGAACGGCGACAACGACCTGGAGTTCGTGGGTCGTGTTGATGATCAGGTGAAGGTTCGGGGTTTTCGGGTTGAGCCGGGTGAGGTGGAGGCTGCTTTGGGGCGGCATCCGG
>NZ_JBEXPY010000095.1:0-8813 GCF_040612315.1 Streptomyces sp. NPDC006435 | reverse complement strand
TACTGGAGGACGGCCACCTGACCGTGCCCCGCGGACCCGGCATCGGAATCTCCCCGGTCCCCGGACAACTGGCCGAGGTCACCACCGGGTCCCCGCAATGGATCGGCCGGTGACCCCGACCGCCGCCCCCGGGCCCGGACCGCGACGGCCCGGGGCCCGGGGCGGCGGTCGGACGTCTACGCCGCCGCGCTGCTGGAGGAACTGACCGACCGGGTCGCCGCCGAGGACGACCTGCCGGACGGCCCGGTCGTACGGCTGCTCGCCCACGACGCCGAGCACAACACGGCCCTCACGGACACCCTGGACGCCTGGCTGAGCACCTTCGGTGACGTCCCCGCAGCCGCTGCCGCCGTGCACATCCACCCCAACACCTTCCGCTACCGGCTCAAGCGGCTGGCCGCGGTCGCGGACATCGATCCCGCCGACCCGGAGGCCCGCTTCGAGGCGATGCTGCAACTGCGCCTGCGGCCGCCGAGCCACTGATCCACCGCCCACACGAGGAGCGCGAGCGCGCTGATCGCGGCGCCGAGCAGACACACCGCGCCCCACCCGGCCCGTGCGTGGACGGCCGTCGAGGCGAGGGCGCCCGTGGCGCTGCCGATCGAGTAGAAGACCATGTAGCCGCCGATCAGGCGGCTCCCGGCATCGGGGCGGACCGCGTAGATCAGGCTCTGGTTGGTGACGTGGACGGCCTGCACGGCCAGGTCGAGGACGACCGCGCCGATCACCAGCGCCCACAGCGACTGCCGGGTGAGGGAGAGCGGGAGCCACGACACGGTGAGCAGGACCAGTGCGGTCCCGGTCGTCCACCCGGCGAACCCCCGGTCGTGCAGTCGGCCGGCCGGCGCGGCCGCCAGCGCTCCCGCGGCCCCCACCAGCCCGAACGCCCCGATCGCGGTGTGCGACAGGGACAGCGGGGGCTCGCTCAGGGGGAGGGCGACACAGCTCCACAGGGTGCTGAAGGCGGCGAAGACGAGCAGGGCGAGCAGAGCGCGGACCCGCAGCACGCGCTCCTCGGCGAACAGCGCGAGCGTCGAACGCAGCAGCCGGACGTACCGCATGGAGGCCGGTGGTGTCGACCGGCGCGGCAGTACGCGGGCGAGGGCCAGGGCGAGCACCAGGGTCAGCGCGGCCGAGGCGAGGTAGACCGCCCGCCAGCCCGCGAGGTCGGCCAGCGCGCCGGAGACCGTGCGGGCGAGCAGGATCCCGATGACGATTCCGCTGGTGACCAGGCCGACCGCGCGACCGCGCCGGTCCGGGGCGGACAGCGACGCCGCGAAGGCCACGAGCGTCTGGGTCACCACGGCGAGGAAACCCACGGCGGCCAGGGCGGTGAGCAGGACCGGCGCGGCGACCGCCGTGCCGGTGGCCGCGAGCGCCGCCGCGAGCAGCGCCAGCTGGGCCACGACGAGGGTCCGCCGGTCGACCAGGTCACCCAGCGGCACCAGCAGGAACAGCCCGAGGCCGTAGCCGATCTGGGTGAGGGTCACGACGATGCCGACGGACGCCGTACCGATCCCGAACTCCCGGCCCAGGGTGACCAGGAGGGGCTGCGCGAAGTAGACGTTGGCCACCGCCGCCCCGGAAGCGACCGCGAAGAGCAGCAGGGTGCGTCCGGACGGGGCGGCCGCCGGTGCTCCATCGCCCGTGTCCACGGTCCTGGTCGTTCTCTCGCTGTCGGTCACGGGCACCCCTCGGCTTTTTGGTTGCAAGTTGCCACCTGATGGACGCTAGTGCTGACTGGTAGCATGTTGCAACCGATTGGGTGAAGGGGAAGCGGCATGGTGAAACGGACACGCCTCGACGACAGCGACTGCCCGGTGGCCCGCTCGGTCGACGCGATCGGCGACTGGTGGGCGCTCCTGATCGTCCGCGACGCGTTCGACGGCAGCCGCCGCTTCGGCGAGTTCCAGCGCAGCCTGGGCATCGCGAAGAACATCCTCGCGACGCGGCTGCGCGAACTGGTCGGGAGCGGAATCCTCGACCTGGTCCCGGCGGCCGACGGAGGCGCCCGCCACGAGTACGCGCTGACGGCCAAGGGCAGGGACCTCTTCCCGGTCGTCGTGGCGCTGAGGCAGTGGGGCGAGGCGCACTTCTTCGACCCCGGCGAACCCCACTCGGAGATGGTCGACCTGCGCCACGGCCGTACCCCGCGGACGCTGGAGGTCCGCGCGGCCGACGGACGCCTGCTCGGACCGGACGACGTCACGGTGCGAAAGGTCGAACGGCCCGGGACACCGGAACCCGCGTGACGGCCCGGGACACCGGCCACCGGGCGACGGTCCGGGGCGCCGGAACCCGGGCGGCGGTCCGGAGAACCCGTTCCCGTCGCTCACCGGGCCGCACCCCCGGACAGCCGATCAGGACGCGCGTCCGCCCGCACCCCCGCGCTCCAATGGACGGGTGACCGCGCCCCCCGACGACTGCCTCGCGCGCAACGAGTGGCTCTGCGGGGCCTACCTCTCCAGCCGGCGCGAGATCCTCTGGGACGCCGCCGTCCAGCACGTCCAGCTCACCGCGGCCTCCGTGTTCATCGGGCTGCTCCTCGCCGTTCCGCTCGCCCTCGCGGCACGGCACCGGCGCTGGGCGGCGGGCCCCGTGCTGGGCGTGACGACCGCCCTGTACACCATCCCCTCGCTCGCCATGTTCTCGCTGCTGCTCCCGGTGTACGGACTCTCCGCCTCGCTCGTCGTCGCCGGACTCGTCCTGTACTCGCTCACCCTGCTCGTCCGCAACCTCCTCGCCGGACTGCGCGCCGTGCCCGAGGAGACCCGGCAGGCCGCGCGCGGCATGGGGTACGGACCGCTGCGCCTGCTGCTCACCGTCGAACTGCCCCTCGCCCTGCCCGCCGCCATGGCCGGACTGCGGATCGCGACCGTCTCCGCGGTCTCCCTGGTCACGGTCGGCGCGATCGTCGGTCACGGCGGACTCGGCAACCTCATCTACTCCGGCATGAACACCTACTTCAAGGCCCAGGTGCTCACCGCCTCAGTCCTCTGCGTGATCATCGCCGTCGCCGCCGACCTGCTGCTCCTGCTCGCCCAGCGGTTCCTGACCCCGTGGACCCGGGGACGGTCGTGAACACCCTCGCCGAGGCCTGGTCCTGGCTCACCACCGCCACGAACTGGACCGGCGAGGGCGGCATCCGGGACCGCCTCGCCCAGCACCTCTTCCTCACCGTCGTCTGCCTGCTGATCAGCTGCCTGATCGCGCTGCCCGTCGCCGTGCTCCTCGGCCACCTCGGCAGGGGCGGCGCACTCGCCGTCAACATCTCCAACATCGGCCGGGCCGTCCCCACCTTCGCCGTGCTGGTACTGCTCCTCCTCACCCCGGTCGGCGGTCACGGCGAGTGGCCGACCGTCATCGCCCTCGTGCTCTTCGCCGTACCGCCGCTGCTCACCAACGCCTACGTCGGCATGCGGGAGGTCGACCGGGACGTGGTGCGCGCCGCCCGGGGAATGGGCATGACGGGCCGGCAGCTGATGCTGGGCGTCGAGGTGCCGCTCGCCCTGCCCCTGATCCTCACCGGCGTACGGATCGCCGCCGTCCAGCTCGTCGCGACCGCCACCCTCGCGGCCCTGGCGGGCGGCGGCGGACTCGGCCGCATCATCACCGCGGGCTTCAACCTCGCCTCCACCGCGCAGGTGGTCGCCGGAGCAATCCTGGTGACCGCCTTCGCCCTGATCGTCGAAGGGCTCTTCGAAGCGGCGCAACGGCTCCTCCCCGCCCGGCTCCGCGGCGAGGCGTCCCGATGAGACCGCGCGGCGCGTTCCCGCTGCTGCCGGCGCTGCTGCTGGCGGCGACCGCCTGCGCCACCGGTCCCTCCCTGGAGAACCGGGGCGAGGTCACCGCGCCGCCCGGCGACAGCGAGCACCTCACCATCGGCTCCGCCGGATTCACCGAGAGCGAGCTGCTCGCCCGGATGTACGCGCTGTTGCTGGACCGGGCCGGCTACACCACGACGATCATCACCGTCACCAACCGGGAGATCTACGAACCCGCGCTGGAGAACGGCCAGATCGACGTCGTGCCGGAGTACGCCGCCACCTTCGCCGACTGGCTGAACGCCAAGGAGAACGGTGCCGACGCCGCCCCCGTCGGCTCGCCCGACCTCGCCGTCACCATGAAGGCCCTGCGCGCGCTGGCCGGGCCCCGCGGCCTCACCGTCCTCGACCCCGGACGCGCCGTCGACCAGAACGCCTTCGCCGTCACCGCCGCGTACGCGGCCGAACACCGCCTCGAAACCCTCAGCGACCTGGGCGCGTCCGGCCTGCCCGTACGACTGGCGGCCGGTGACGAATGCGTACGGCGCCCCTACTGCGCGCCCGGACTGAAGAAGACGTACGGCATCCGCATCACGGCCGTGGACCCCAAGGGCGTCGGCACCACCCAGGCCAAACAGGCCGTCCGCAACGGTCAGGACCAGATGGTCCTGACCACCACCACCGACGCCACGCTCGACACCTTCGGCCTCGTCCTGCTCGCCGACGACAGGCACCTCCAGAACGCCGACCACCTCGTCCCGGTCGTCAACCGCTCCCGGGCGGGCGGTGAAGGCGTGCGCCGGGCGCTGGGCGCGCTCGGCACCGTACTGACCACCGCGGACCTGGCCCGGCTCAACGAGCAGGTCGACAGCTGGCGGCGGCTGCCCGAGGACGTGGCGCGCGCCTACCTGGAGTCCCGGCACCTCCTCCCGCGCGGCTGACGGCCGCCCCGGAAGGCGTCAGGCCCTCAGCTTCCCCGGCAGCCAGCCCAGCTGCACGGCCTCCTGGAACGGCCCGCCGCCCTCGTGGTCGTTGAAGTCGTACACCTCGATGGTCTTGTCGGGGTGGGCGTAGGCGTTGAACGCGGCGAAGACCGTCGAGGGCGGGCAGGTCATGTCCTCCAGGGCGGTCGAGAACAGCGCCGGAGCCCGCCCGCGGGCGGCGAAGTGCACCCCGTCGAAGTAGGCCAGGGTGGCCCTCGCCCGGTCGGACCGGCCGCGGTGAGTCTTGAGGTAGTTGCCGATCTCGCGGTACGGGTTGCGGTCGGTGACGGTCAGGGCGCGCGGGAAGTCGCACAGGAACGGGACGTCCGGCGCGATCGCCGCGAGATCCGGTATCAGCCCGCCGACGGCGAGCGTGATGCCGCCGCCCTGGCTCTCCCCGATGGCCGCGGTCCGCGCCGCGTCGGCCAGCGGGTGCGAGCGCGCCGCCTCCACCGCGCGCACCGCGTCGGTGAACACCCGCCGGTAGTAGTACGCGTACGGGTCCTCGATGCCGCGGGTCATGAAACCGGGGAACGCGGGACCGCTGCCCACCGGATCCGGGGTGTCGCCGACACGCCAGCCGCTGCCCTGGCCGCGGGTGTCCATCACGAAGTGGGCGAAACCGGCCGAGGCCCAGAGCAGATGGGTGTGCGCCAGACCCCGCCCGCCGCCGTAGCCGATGAACTCGACGACCAGCGGCAGCGGCTCCGAGGCCCCCGCCGGGACGACGAACCAGCCCTTGACCGGATGACCGCCGAAGCCCGCGAACGTCACGTCGTACACGTCCACGGTCGCCAGACCCGTACCGGCACGCAGCTCGAACCGGGCGCCGAGGTCGTGGGTCCTGGCCTCGCCGAGCGTCTTCGCCCAGAACGCGTCGAAGTCCTCCGGCTCCACCGACGTGCTGCGGTGCTCGCGCAGCCGGTCGAGCGGCAGATCGAACAGGGACATGCGGTACCGCCTTCTTCGCAGGGTGGGCGATCGCCCACGGGGATGTCGATCACACCGTACGGCGGCGGCCCGCGCCGGAACGAGCCCGTCCGGTGCGGGAAAGAACACGGTGAAGAACTTGTGCCCGTTCTCTTGACCGGTGCCGGGCCGACCCTCACAGTACTCATCAACGCCCATGAGTAATACGCATTAATGAAATTGGGGAGCACAGGTGGAGGAATCCGGGAAGCGGGCCAGGCCCGGCCGCGCGCCCGCACCTGCAAGCCGCACGGGCCGGCCGCGCCAGGCCGAGGTCGCCCGGCTCGCCGGGGTCTCGCAGGCCACGGTCTCGCTGGTGCTCGCGGACAAGAGGCAGGGGCCCGCGATCTCCGAGGAGACCCGGCAGAAGGTGCTGGAGGCGGCCCGCAGTCTCGGCTACGTCCCCGACCCGGCGGCCCGCAGGCTCGCGGCGGCGCGCAACGACCTGCTGGGCGTCTTCAGCTTCACCGCGACCTTCCCGACCGATGTGCGGCACTCGTACTATCCGTTCCTGGTGGGCGTGGAGCGCGAGGCCGCGGAACGCGGCTACGACCTGGTGCTGTTCACCGGTTCGAGCACCGGGGGCGCGGGGGCCGGCGCCCCCGACGCGCTGGGCCGGGTCCGCCTCGCCGACGGCTGTCTGTTCCTCGGTCGCCACGCACCGGTCCAGGAGCTGCGACGGCTGGTCGCCGACGGCTTTCCCGTGGTCCACCTAGGCCGCCGGGACGAGCCGGAGGGGCTGCACTGGGTCGGCGCCGACTACGTGAGCGCCGCCCGCGAGGTCGTCGGCCACCTGGCCTCGCTCGGACACCGCCGGATGGTCCTGGTCCGCGAGGACGACGAGGCGCCCGCCTCCACCGACCGTGAACTCGGCTTCCGCCAAGGGCTGGAGGCAGTCGGCCCGGGCGACGGCCCCGGGGTCGTCTTCCGTTCCGCCGACCCGGAGCGCGACCTCACCCCCGAACGGCTGCGGGGCTGGCTCGCCGACGGCGTCACCGCGTTCGTCGCCGAGGAGACCGACACCGGGGCCGCCTGGCGGGCCCTGCGCCGGGCCGTCGCCGTCGCCGGGATCGACTGCCCGCGCGACGCCTCGCTGGCGTTGCTCGGCAGCCCGCCCGCCGACCTCGCGGACGGGCCCGAACCCACCGGCTTCGACATCCCCCGCACCCGGCTCGGCGCGGCCGCCGTCCGGATGCTCGCCGCACTGGTCGCGGGGGAGGAAGCCACCGAACCCCTGGTCGCCTGCACCTTCCGGCCCGGCGACACATCGGGCCCGCCGCCCGCCGCCGAGGAGCACTGACCGACCGCACCATCCGCACGCACAGCACAAGGAGACCCGTGATACCCGAACCGGACATCCTCGTCGTGGGCGCCGGACTCGGCGGCGTCGCCGCCGCGCTCGCCGCCTGCCGCGCGGGACGTACCGTCGTCCTCACCGAGGAGACCGACTGGATCGGCGGCCAGCTCACCTCCCAGGCGGTCCCCCCGGACGAGCACCCGTGGGTGGAGCAGTTCGGCACCACCGCCTCGTACCGCACACTGCGCGAGGGCATCCGGGCGTACTACCACCAGTGGTACCCGATGCGCTCCGAGGCCCTCGCCCGCACCGACCTCAACCCGGGCGCCGGACGCGTCAGCAAACTCTGCCACGAACCGCGCGTCGCGCTCACCGTGCTGGAGGCGATGCTCGCACCGCACCGGGCGGCGGGCCGCCTCGACCTGCTCACCGAGCACCGGGCGGTGGCCGCCGAAGCCGATGGCGATGTCATCGGGGCCGTGACCCTGGAGAACCTCCGGACGGGTGACCGCACCACCCTCACCGCCCGCTACGTCATCGACGCCACCGAGACCGGCGAACTCCTCGAACTCGGCGGCGTCGAGCACGCCGTCGGTGCCGAGGCACGCGACGAGTTCGACGAACCGCACGCCCCCGAGGAGGCCCGGCCGCTCAACCAGCAGGGCATCACGGTGTGCTTCGCGCTCTCCCACCACGAGGGCGAGGACCACACCGTCGACCGGCCCGCCGACTACGACTTCTGGCGTTCCTACCGCCCCGGCTTCTGGCCCGGTCCGCTCCTCGGGTTCCAGGCGCCCGACCCGCGCTCCCTGGAACCCGTACCGCGCACCTTCGTCCCCAACCCGGACGTCGACCCGCTCGCCGTCGGTGCGGACCAGAGCGCCGACGCGGGCGACAAGGAGCTGTGGGGCTTCCGCCGCATCCTCGCCCGCGGCATGCACCGCCCCGGCGCCTTCGACTCCGACATCACGCTCGTCAACTGGCCGCTCAACGACTACTGGCTCAAGCCCCTGGTCGGCGCCGGGGACGAGGCGACCGTTCAGGCGGTCGCCGGGGCGCGGCAGTTGTCGCTCTCACTGCTGTACTGGCTCCAGACCGAGGCCCCCCGCCAGGACGGCGGCACCGGCTTCCCCGGACTGCGGATCCGCCCCGACGTCACCGGCACCGACGACGGACTCGCCAAGGCCCCGTACGTACGCGAGTCCCGCCGGATCAAGGCCGTCACCACCGTCACCGAGCACGACGTGTCGATCGACCTCGTCGGCCCGCACGGCGGAACGCGCCACCGGGACGCGGTCGGTGTCGGCAGCTACCGCATCGACCTGCACCCCTCCACCGGGGGCGACAACTACATCGACATCGGCTCGGTGCCGTTCGAGATCCCGCTCGGCGCCCTCGTACCGCGCCGTGTCCGCAACCTGCTGCCCGCCGGCAAGAACATCGGCACCACCCACATCACCAACGGCTGCTACCGGCTCCACCCGGTGGAATGGAACATCGGCGAGGTCGCAGGTGCCCTGGCCGCCCACTGCCTGACCGAGGGCGTCGAACCGGCACAGGTCCAGTCCGGGGACGAGCGGTACGAGGCGTTCGCGCGACTGCTCGACCGCGACGGGGTCCAGCGCCACTGGCCCGACGTACGCGGCTACTGACCACGGACGCCGAAACCGTGAGACGCCGGGTGGGACGGCTCCACCTGTGCCCCCCCCCCCCCCCCCCCCCCAAAACCCCCCCCCCCCCCCCCCGGCCCGCCCAGACACAAGGGCAAACGGGGGGGTGGGGGGGAGGTGTTGGGACAGC
>NZ_JBEXPY010000094.1:0-10729 GCF_040612315.1 Streptomyces sp. NPDC006435 | reverse complement strand
GCACGCCGGTCGGTGTCGGCGGCGTGGACGAGGTGCAGGGGCCGGGACCGCCGGTCCGCCTCCGCGGCGGCCCAGAGCGCGGCCGCCCGCGCGGAAGACGACCCGTCGATCCCCACGACGACATCGGCGAGCTCGGGCCGGACAGGGGTCTCACTGCTCATGACTCCTCCTTCGGGCCACCGGGGCCACACGTCCCCGAGGACGACACTCCCCACGCTCGCACCCCTGCGGGCCTCACCGGCATGGGCCGTTCGGCCCCGATCGAGACCTGCCCGGCCCTCTCTCCCCGGTAGGCGCGGTACGAGTCTGGAGCCGTGAACCGGCACGGTCGAGGAGGCAGTGATGACAGCCCAGGTCACCGTGGGTCTGGACGGATCGGAAGAAAGCCTCGCCGCGGCTCGTTGGGGGGCGGGGGAAGCGGTGCTGCGCGAGGTGCCGCTCCGGCTGGTGCACGTGGAGGAATGGCCGAACACGCCCGAGGTGCCGCTTCCGTACGCCCGGACTCCCGCCGATCGGGCCGAGGAGTTGCTGCGGGAGGAGTCGGACCGCGCGCGGAAGGGGCATCCGGACCTGGAAGTGTTCACCGTGCGAACGCGCGGCCGGGCGGCGGCCGAGCTGACGGCCGCGGCGGACGAGGCCGATCTGATGGTGCTCGGGTCGCGGGGTCTCGGCGGCGTCCTCGGCTTCGTCGTCGGCTCGGTCTCCCTCTCGGTCGTCGGCGCGGCACGGAAGCCGGTCGTCCTCGTGCGCGCGGAGGAAACGGGGCGGCATGCGGAGCCGGCGGCCCCCCGCGACGGAATCCTGGTGGGCGTCGACATCCATCATCCGTGCGAATCCCTGCTGGCGTTCTCGTTCGCGGAGGCGGCCCGACGGCGGGTGCCCCTCCGGTTCCTGCACAGCTGGACGCTGCCCGCCTCCTACGGCCACGCGTCCGTCGTGGCCCCGGGGATCGGCGAGGAACTCGGGGCCGGCCTGCTCCGCGATCTCGACGGCCTTCTGGCGCCCTGGCGCGAGCGGTTCCCGGGAGTGGAGGCCACGGCCGGGGCGATCTCGGATTCCGCCGCCCACCGGATGGTGCAGGCGTCACAGGACGCGGAACTCGTGATCGTGGGTCGCCGGACGCCCAGGCTGCCCGTCGGGGCACGTCTCGGCCACGTGGCCCATGCGGTCCTCCATCACAGCCCCGCTCCGGTCGCGGTGGTTCCCCTGGGAGAGCCGACCGGGACGGGATGAAACGGCAGCCGGGCGTCAGGTCTCCCGCCCGTCGGATCCGTCGGCGGTGCCGGGCGCGCCCGGCACCAGGATCCGCCGCCCCGTCACGCGGTGCGGGGAGAGCAGCACGGCCGTGTCCCGTCCGTCCCCGGCCCACGGCTGCGAGTGCGGGGCGTCCCGGAGGGCCCGTGCCTCGACGGGGTCGGCCACCGTGCGCACCGGGCCGACGAGGAGCACGCTCCAGCCCTGGCGGAACGCCTCGTCCAGATGGTCCTCCTCGAAGGCGATCTCGGCACCGGCCGCCGCCGCGATCCCGAGCGCGGACGTGGACGTGGTGATGAAGAGCACCTTCCTGCCGAGGACCCGGTAGTTGACGGGGAAGACATCCGGTCCGTCCGCCGCCTCGACGGCGACCCGGCCCACGCCGTGGTCGTCGAGCAGCGCCCAGCACTCCTTCTCGTCGACCGTCTCCAGCCTCGGCCGGCTCCCCGCCGGGCCTTCGCCCGGTGCGAGTTCGGCCGTGAGACCCGTCAGATCCTGGACCGTCGTCTCCAGGGCGTTCGCCAGCCGGACCAGGAACTCGATCCCGGGGGCGGGCAGCCGCTCCTCCACGTAGGCGATGTAGCCGGGGCTGGAACCGGACCGGACCGCCACCTCCTCCCGGGAGAGGCCGAGCTGTCGGCGCCTCGTCGCGACCCGGCGGCCGAGATCGCTCCGGTGGTGCTCGTCGGCGGCGTTCATCATGCTTCTCCCTCGACGTTCACCGCTCGGTTCTGCGGCACGACGGCGACGGGGCAATCGGCGTGGTGCAGGGCGCGGTGGGCCACCCTGCCGAGTTGCAGGCCAATGGCACCGTCCCGGCGGCGTGCCCCGACGACCAGCAGGTCGGCGGCGGCGGAGCGTTCGGTCAGCACCCTGTGCGCGGGCCCCTCGACGGTGCTCCTCCGCAGGCGGACCTCTGGGTGTTCCCGCGTGCCCGCGTCGAGAGCCCTGGCGAGCATCCCGGATGCCCTCTGCTCGAAGCCGGGACTCGTCTCACCGGTCGGGAGCAGGTGGTCGACCGGTTCGGGGGCGGGGCGCCGCCAGGCGCGGACGACGTCCAGCTCCGCCTGCCGCAGCGCCGCCTCGCGGAAGGCGAACCTGACGGCCGGCGAGTCCGTGTCGTGGTCGCCGATGCCCAGCAGGACCCGCTGATGAAGAGCGTCCCGGGCGTGCCGGTCCCCCCGGACGACGACGACCGGGCAGGAGGCCCGGGCTGCGACGACGAGGCCGACCGAGCCAAGCAGGAGGTCGCCCAGTTCGCTCCGTCCACGCGACCCGATGACCACGGCCATGGCTTCCCGCCCTTCCCTGAGCAGGGCGCCTGCCGCGTCCTCGGCGGCGATGTCCGTGCCGAGGGAAAGGCCGGGTGCCCGTTGCCGGGCTCGTTCCGCCGCCCCGCCGACGATGTTCTCGGCAAGGACCTGGGCCGAGGGACGGTCGGTGGTCCAGGCCGGCACCACTCCTTCGTACCGTTCCCACAGCGAGGCGTGCACGATGCGCAGGGGACATCCGTGCCGCACTGCCTCGTCGACGGCCCAGTCCAGGGCCGCGAGACTGGCGTCGGAACCGTCGACGCCCACCACCAGGGGGGCTTCCATCGTGCCCACCGCCTTCCGGTCGCATGATGGCCTGCTGCCACGCTCGCACCGACGGGGGGAACGGGGTAGGGCCGGTCGGTCCCGGGTACGGTCCGCCTGGTCCTGCACCGTCCGGCGAGGCCTGGCGCGGCATGAGGGGGCCCCGTCCGCCTCTCCGGGGCCCGCCCCGGTCAAGGGGATCGTCCGGTCCATTCGGCTCCGGAGGGGGCGCGGTATCCGTGCTGTCGGCCGGGGGCGTGATGTCGGAGGGGACGTTCTCCGCGAGGTGCCCTCTGCACGGGTCCGGGACGGGTCGTGGCACGCGCCGGGCACCTGCCAGGTCCGGGCCGGGGAATCCGGCCCGTGCGGTGTCCGGGGCGGTGGACACCTCGGCGGGGTTCACGGCGCCTGTGCAGAGGTCTTCCTGTCGTTCGGCGGGTAGTGGTGGACCCGGGCGTCGGGACCGGGGAACACCAGGGTGACCCGGCCCGTGTCCGACCAGCGGACGTCGTAGGGCGGAGTGCCGTCCATGTGGTGCAGTCCGATGATCTCGCCGTCCCGCCCCTCGTCCCCGACAGTGGCACCACCCACGATCAGCCGATCGCCCACCCGGGCCCGCAGCCCGGCACGCGGTTCCACCGGGCCGTTTCGTCCCTCGGTCCCAGCCATGGCCTTCTCCCGATCGCCGCGGGTTGCGGGACCGTCGCGTCCTGGGACGGCCCGTGCTCCCGAGCCCACCCTGCGCCCGGCCGACTTCCCCCCATAGGGGCCATCGGTCCCGGAAGGGGACCGTTCGGCACTGCCGCCCGCTGCGGCGGCGCAGCAGGGTGGGATCTGCCGGGATCCCGCGCCCCCATGAGGAGGGCCGTCATGCAGCATCGAACGGTTTTCGAAGTGATGACGCACGACGTCGTCACCGCGGCTCCCTCGGCCTCGTTCAAGGAGATCGCCCGTCTCTTCGCCGGGAACGACGTCTCGGCGGTCCCGGTCGTGGACGAGGATCGACGTCTGCTGGGCGTGGTCTCGGAGGCCGACCTGCTGCGGGCCACCGCCGGGCTCCCCGACCTGGAGGGCCGCTGGGCGGGCGTCCAGCTCCTGTCCCAGGAGCACGGGCTGCCCGACGCGGAGACGGCGGCCGAGTTGATGACCTCCCCGGCCGTCACGGCACAGCCTGGGTGGAATCTCGTCGAGACGGCTCGGACGATGCACCACAGGGGAGTGAAACGGCTTCCCGTTGCCGACGAGACCGGTCGGCTCGTCGGGATCGTCAGCCGCAGCGATCTGCTGCGCCCGTTCCTCCGCAGCGACTCCGCGATCCGTGCCGAGATCGAGCACGACGTCCTGGCCGGCACCCTGGGGCTCGCCCCCGACACGCTCCACGTCGCTGTCGCCGACGGGGTCGTGACCCTGACGGGCCGCGTCGACGAGCGCGCCGACATCCCCGTGATCGTGCGGCTGTGCCGTTCCGTCGATGGAGTCGTCGCCCTGCACGAGTCCCTCGACCACGCCTACGACAACCTCGCCCCGGACGTGGAGCCGCCGCGATGAGCGCCATGCGGGTGGCCCCCGTCATGCCCGACTACGCCGAAGCCCGGGCCACGTTCTCCTGGCGACGCGAGCGTTCCCGGCTCGCCGGGCTGCCGGGCGGGGGCGTCAACATCGGGTACGAGGCCGTCGACCGGCATCTGCGCGAGGGACACGGTGAGCGGGTCGCGCTGCGCTGCGTCGCCCGCGACGGGTCCGTACGGACCGTCACGTACACACGGCTGGCACAGGACAGCTCCCGGTTCGCCCATGTCCTGGAGTCGCTCGGCGTCGACCGCGGCGAGCGGGTGTTCACACTGCTCGGCCGCTGCCACGAGATGTATGCCGCTGTCCTCGGGACACTGCGCGCCGGCCGCGTCCTGTGCCCCCTGTTCGCCGCCTTCGGCCCCGAGCCGGTCGCACTGCGCATGGAGCTGGGAGACGCACGGGTGCTGGTCACCACCCGGGAGCTGTACGAGCACAAGGTGGCGCCTGTGCGGTCCCGTCTCCCGCACCTGCGTCATGTCCTGTTGCTCGACCCGGGACACGACCCGCCCCCGGGCGTCCGCTCCCTCCCGGACCTGGCCGCCGCCGCGCCGGACGCGTACACGGTGGGCCCGACCGCCCCCGAGGATCTGGCGCTGCTGCACTTCACCAGCGGCACCACGGGCACGCCCAAGGGTGCGATGCACGTGCACGAGGCGGTCCTCGCCCACCATGTGACCGCTTCGTACGCGCTGGACCTGCGCGCGGGCGACGTCTTCTGGTGCACTGCCGACCCCGGCTGGGTCACCGGCATGTCGTACGGCGTCATCGCGCCGCTCGCCCTCGGTGCGACGACCGTCGTCGACGAGTGCGACTTCGTTCCCGATCGCTGGTACGGAATCCTCGCCGATCAACACGTCACCGTCTGGTACACGGCGCCCACCGCGGTCCGGATGCTCATGCGGGCCGCGCCGCGAGACGGCGGGGCGGCCCCGGTCAGGCGTCACGACCTCTCGTCGCTGCGGTTCGTCGCGAGCGTCGGTGAGCCGCTCAATCCCGAGGCGGTCCGCTGGGGGCAGGAGGCGCTCGGGCGTCCGGTCCACGACACCTGGTGGCAGACGGAGACCGGCGCCATCATGATCGCCAATTTCGCGGCCGATCCGGTGCGTCCCGGCTCGATGGGCCGCCCCCTGCCGGGTGTGGAGGCCGCCGTGCTCGCCTGTGGCGAGGACGACCGGGCCGCTGTCACCGACGGTCGTGTCCGGGTCCTGCGGGAGCCGGACGCGCAGGGCGAGCTCGCCCTGCGCGTCGGCTGGCCCTCCATGTTCCGCGGCTATCTCCACGAGTCGCGCCGCTACGAGAAGGCCTTCGCCGACGGGTGGTACCTGACCGGAGACCTGGTCAGCCGTGACGCCGACGGCTGGTACTGGTTCGTCGGCCGCGCCGACGACGTCATCAAGTCCGCGGGTCATCTCATCGGCCCGTTCGAGGTGGAGAGCGCGCTCATGGAACATCCGGCGGTCGCGGAGGCCGGGGTCGTCGGACGCCCCGATCCGCTCGCGGGCTCGATCGTCAAGGCGTTCGTGCTGCTGCGCCCGGAGTACGCGCCGAGCGACGGATTGCGCCGGGATCTCACGGTGTTCGCCCGTCGACGCCTCGGCCCTGCGGTGGCGCCACGGGAGATCGAGTTCGCCGCAGACCTGCCGCGGACGCGCAGCGGGAAGGTGATGCGCCGCCTGCTCCGGGCCCGCGAACCGGGCCTGCCCGAGGGCGACGTCTCGACGCTGGAGACACCCGGACCGGCCGGGACCTCCCGGCCCGGCGGAAGGAGCGCGTGATGGCCGCCGGAACCGCCCGGACGAAGCGGCCCCGCCGGACGCGCACGCCGTCTCCCTCTTCCCCCGTGCACGCGTCCGACCACGACCGGGAACTGCTGCGGCGGATGCTGCTCATCCGGCGGTTCGAGGAGCGGTGCGTCGAGTTGTACAGCGCGGCGGCCATCCGGGGATTCGTCCACCTGTACATCGGCGAGGAGGCGGTGGCCGTCGGGGTCCACCAGGCCCTCGACGAACGCGACGCGGTGGTCTCCACGTACCGCGAGCACGGCCACGCCCTGGCCCGCGGGGTGTCACCCGAAGCCGTGATGGCGGAAATGTACGGGAAGGTCACCGGATGCAGTCACGGCCGGGGCGGTTCCATGCACCTGTTCGACGTCCCGAACCGCTTCTACGGCGGCAACGCGATCGTGGGCGGCGGGCTGCCGCTCGCGGCCGGTCTGGCGCTCGCCGACCGGATGCGCGGGGAGCCCCGTGTGACCTGCTGCTTCTTCGGGGACGGAGCGTTCGCGGAGGGCGAGTTCCACGAAACGGCGAATCTGGCCGCGCTCTGGGGACTGCCTGTGCTCCTCGTGTGCGAGAACAACCTGTACGCGATGGGGACGGCTCTCGCCCGCGAACATGCGCAGACCGACCTGGCGATGCGCGCCGCGTCGTACGGGATGGCCGCCTGGGCTGTCGACGGCATGGACGTGCACGCGGTGGAGAAGGCGGCGCGGGACGCCGTCGAGTCGATCCGGGCCGGCAACGGTCCGCACTTCCTGGAGGCGCGGACCTACCGGTTCCGCGCGCACTCCATGTACGACCCCGACCGGTACCGGCCCAAGGAGGAGATCGAGGAGTGGAAACGGCGCGACCCCCTCATCGTCCTCACCGAGGAGCTGCGGAAGGCAGAGCTGATCGACACGGCCGCGCTGGATTCCCTGGAACACGAGGTCGCGGAGGAGATCGGCCGGGCGGTGCGGGCCGCCGAACAGGCGCCCGAGGAGTCGGCCGAAACACTTCTTCACCATGTCACCGGCCGCCCCGAGGAGGTTTCGCCATGAGTGCGCGGAAGCAGCCCGGCGCATCTCCCGGTGACAACACCATCACCTACCGGGAGGCACTGCGAGAATCCCTGCGAGAAGCGCTCTCGGCGGACGAACGGGTCTTCCTCATGGGAGAGGACGTCGGTCGCTACGGGGGCTGCTTCGGGGTGAGTCTGGGACTCCTGGAGGAGTTCGGTCCGGACCGGGTCCGGGACACGCCCTTGTCTGAATCGGCGTTCGTCGGAGCCGGAATCGGCGCTGCTCTGGCCGGTATGCGGCCGGTCGTGGAGATCATGACGGTCAATTTCAGTCTTCTGGCCCTGGACCAGATCCTCAACAACGCGGCCACGCTGCGGCACATGTCGGGTGGGCAGCTCGGAGTGCCGCTCGTCATCCGGATGACCACGGGGGCCGGAAGGCAGCTGGCGGCACAGCACTCCCACAGCCTCGAGGGCTGGTACGCCCACATCCCGGGTCTGCGCGTCCTGGCGCCGGCCACGCTCGACGACGCCCGCCGGCTGCTGGCGGCCGCCCTGGCCGATCCCGACCCGGTGCTGCTCTTCGAGCACGGCAGCCTCTACAACATGTCCGGCACTCTCGATCCGGCGGTCCACGAGGTGGACCTGGACCGCGCTGCGGTCCGTCACGAGGGCGGCGACGTGACGGTCGTGGCCTACGGAGGCTGTGTGCCCAAGGCGCTCCGGGCCGCGGAGGACCTGGCGGGCGCGGGCATCGGTGCCGAGGTGGTCGACCTGCGCACGCTGCGTCCCCTCGACGACGCCACGGTCATCGGCTCGGTGCGGCGCACCCACCGAGCCGTCGTGGTCGACGAGGGCTGGCGCAGCGGCAGTCTGTCCGCCGAGATCGAGTCGCGCATCTGCGAGCAGGCGTTCTTCGAACTCGACGCACCCGTCGAACGGGTCTGCAGTGCGGAGGTCCCCATCCCCTACGCCCGCCTTCTGGAGGAAGCGGCGCTTCCCCAGCCGGCGGACATCACGGCGGCGGCGCGCCGGGCGGTGGGCTGACATGGCCGAATTCACGATGCCGTCCCTCGGTGCCGACATGGACGAGGGCACGCTCTCCCAGTGGCTGGTGCATCCGGGTGACCGGGTCGAACGAGGTGATGTCGTCGCGGTCGTCGAGACCGCCAAGTCCTCGATCGAGGTGGAGTGCTTCCGGAGCGGCACGGTGGACACCCTCCTCGTCGACGAGGGCGCCACCGTGCCAGTGGGCACTCCGCTGGCCCGGATCGGTACGTCCACCGACGGCCCGCCTCCCGCGACACCGCTGGTCCGCCGCCTCGCCGAGGACCGGCACGTCGACCTGTCCGCCCTTCGTGGTTCGGGTCCGGGTGGCAGGATCACACGATCGGATGTGGAGCACGGGAGACAGCAGCCCACACACGCCCCGGCACGGAGGCGGGCCGCCGGGGCCGGACCGGAGGTCTCCCGCACGAAGCGGCGGGCAGGGCCGACGAAGCCCGGCAAGGGTTCGGAGGGGGCGCCGCCTCCTCCGGTGCCGCCGAGGGCCTCGCCGCTCGCCCGACGACTGGCGGCGGAGCTCGGCGTCGATCTCGCCGCGGTGACGGGCACCGGCCGGAACGGCACGGTTCGCGCGGAGGACGTCCGTACCGCTGCGGCCTCCGCACCCGCCCCACCGCCGGTGGTTCGTGACACGGCGCGGGCCGCGACCGCACGGCTGATGGCCCGTTCGAAGCGGGAGATCCCGCACTTCTACCTCTCCGCGACCGTAGACATGACAGCAGCCCTGGACTGGATGCACGCGCGCAACCGCGACCTGCCGCTGTCCGCCCGTCTGGTGCCGGCGGCACTCACGCTCAGGGCCGTCGCGCTCGCGGCCCGGAAGGTGCCCGAACTCAACGGGCACTGGATCGAGGACGACTTCGTCCCGGCGGAGGGCGTGCGGTTGGGCGTGGCGGTCTCCTTGCGGGGCGGCGGCCTCGTCGTCCCCGCCCTCGCCCACGCCGACACACTGTCCGTGGCCGAGGTGATGGCCGCGCTCAGGGACCTGGTGGCGCGGGCGCGCGGCGGCCGGCTCCGGGCTTCCGAGACCGCCGACCCGAGTCTCACCGTCACCAATCTCGGTGATCAGGGCGTCGAGACCGTTTTCGGTGTCGTCTATCCGCCCCAGGTCGCGCTTGTCGGCCTCGGCCGGATCGTCGAACGGCCGGTGGCCGTGCGGGGGCTGCTCGGGGTACGTCCCACGCTGACGGCGACATTGTCCGCCGATCATCGTGCCGCCGACGGTGCGACCGGCGCGCGTCTCCTGACCTCCTTGGACCGCTTCCTGCAACGACCGGAGGAACTGTGAACCACGACCAGGCAGGTGCGTTCGTCCGGCGGGCCGTCCGGCGTGTCGTTCCCGATGCCGACTTCACTGGGCTCGATCCGGACGCGTCCCTGCGGGAAACGTTCGAGATGGATTCGCTGGACTTCCTCGAATTCGTCGAGGCGCTCGCCGGACTCGGTGGCCGGGAACTCACCGAGGACGACTACGCGGCTCTCGACACCTGGAACGGCTGCGTCGCCCGCTTGCTGACCGCGGCGGAGACGCCCGCACGCGGAAGGAACGGATGATGCGTCACAGCAGGATCGCGGAGTTGATGACCCGCGACGTGGTGAGCGTCCATGGCGAGGTCCCGTTCAAGGAGATCGCGCGGGTGCTCGCACGGCACCGGGTGACCGCGGTGCCCGTGGTGGGCGGCGACGGCCGGGTGCTCGGTGTGGTCTCCGAAGGGGACCTGCTGCGCAAGGCCGCCGACCGGGCCGCCACCCCGGGCGGTCCGCCCCCCGTACCGGGACTGGAGGCGTGGGAACTGGCGAAGGCCGAGGGAACTCGCGCCGAGGAGCTGATGTCGGCTCCCGCCGTGTGCGCCCGCCCCGGATGGACGGTGGCGGAGGCGGCCCGGCTGATGGAGGTCCAGGGCATCAAGCGCCTCGTCGTGGTCGACGACGAGGACCGGCTCGTGGGAATCGTCAGCCGTCGGGATCTGATGCGGATCTTTCTCCGTGAGGACGACGACATCCGCCGCGAGATCGTCGACGACGTGCTCGTCGGCGCCCTGCGTCTCGACCCGGCCTCGCTCACCGTCGAGGTGCGCGGGGGCCGGGTCGAACTCGGCGGGAAGCTGCCGTCCCGCGGCATGATCCCGGCCGTCGAGCGCATGTGCGCGACGGTTGACGGCGTGGTCTCGGTCTCCTCGGCCCGTCTTGCCCCGGACACCGATGACACGGACTGAACCCAGTGGCCCCGGATGTTCACCGGACCGGCCGGTCGGCCCTGCGAATCCCCTTCCCGGTACGGATACAGGCGTGTTCGCGGCGTCAGGACGGCGCGCGTGCCTCGGCGTCGGTGGACGGCCGGGCCTCGGACCGGCCTGCCCGGACAGGCATCTTCGCTCACAGTGCCCAGGGGCGGAGAGCAGATCGGCGACGCTGCGCCGGTCGCGGTTCTCCGGCGGCTCCCCGGCCGCCCTTCCCAACGCGATCATGGAGATGATCGCCCA
>NZ_JBEXPY010000093.1:0-11778 GCF_040612315.1 Streptomyces sp. NPDC006435 | reverse complement strand
GTCCGGCGCGGCCCGCCGCGGCGGCCAGCACCTCGGCCAGCTCGGGCAGGACCGGGAGCCCGGGGTCGTGGGCGGGCGGTCCGTAGCGGACGGGCCCCCGGTCCTCCCGTACGCCCCGGTGCCCGCGCCCCGCCCGTCCGGTCTGCTGCCGCGCCATCCGGGACTCCTTCGCCGCCGCCCGTCACCCTGTCGCGCCGTCCCGCACCGGGGCTCAGGTCCCCGCCCCGGGTCCTTCGGGCCCGCCCCCAGGGCCTTTATACGAGGGTTCGGCCGACGGCGCCCGTCGGCGGGGCGGCGTTGCGACGGGAATCGGCCGCGGGACGGCCGGGCGCGGAACGGCCGGGCGCGGGAAGCGGGAACGCAGGCATGTGGGGCGGAACGGGGGTCAGCCCGCGAAGGCCGTGCCGGGCAGCCCCCGGCCCGCGTCCGGCAGCACCAGCAGCGAACCGGACAGCGGGTGCGGGGCGACGAGGCCCGTGCGGGCCGTGGAGATGTAGAGGTCGCGCAGCTCCGCGCCGCCGAAGGCGCAGGCCGTGGGACGTCGCACCGGCAGTTCGACGATCCGGTCCAGGGCGCCGTCGGGCGTGTGGCGACGCAGCGCGGCGCCGTCCCACAGGGCGACCCAGACGGCCCCCTCGGCGTCGACCGTCAGTCCGTCGGGGAACCCGGCGCCTTCCTCGACCGTGGCGAACGGGCGCCGGTTCACGGCGTGTCCGCCGTCGAGGTCGAAGACGTCGATGCGGCGGGTGGGCGTGTCGACGAAGTACATCAGCCGTCCGTCGGGGCTCCAGCCGACGCCGTTTCCGCAGGAGACGGGGGTCGGCACCGGTGTCACCGCGCCGTCGGCCGCGACACGGGCGAGACCGCCCCCGCCCTCGGCCCCGTCGTACCGCATGGTGCCCGCCCACAGCGATCCGTCCGGGGCGACCGCCGCGTCGTTGCCGCGCCGGCCGGGCACCGGGTCGTGGACCAGCCAGCGGAAGGCCCCGTCGGGGTCGTACAGGCCGATGCCGTCGCGCAGGTTGACGACGAGTCCGCCGCCGGCCCGCGGCTTGGCCGCCCCGACGTGCTGTTCGGTCGCCATGACCGTACGACGGCCGGTCGCCGGGTCGTAGGTGTGCACGCGCGCGGCGACGATGTCGACCCAGACGACGCGGCCGGTCGCCGGGTCCCAGGTCGGGCCCTCGCCCAGTTCGGCCCGCTCGGGTACGGCCACGTCCAGGTGTGCGGTGCTCACTTCTGCCTCTCGTGACGTCCGGGCCGGCCGGGGAGCGCGGTCCTGCCGCCTCCCGCCTCCGGCGCTCCGGTCGACGACCGGAATCACGAGCACAGGGTAACGACCCGGCGATCCGTCAGGACCGGCGGCCGAGCAGTGCGAGCAGTTCGGTCTGCGGGTCGGCGTCGGCCGGGGTCCCGACGGGCGGGGCGAACAGGCCGCTGCCCGAGAGGTCCTTCGCGTACGGTCCGACCTCGCGGCGCGCGAACCCGACCAGCTGGGCGGGCAGCCGTTCGTCGGCGCCGATCGCCCTGGACAGGTCCCAGGCGTGCACCACCGCGTCGGTCACCATCTGCGCGCAGTAGGCGTCGGCGGGGGTGTCCCCGTACGACAGGTTCACGGTCCGTTCCAGGGCGCCCGGTGCCCCGAACGCCTCGCGCGCCCCTGCCGCCGCCCGGTCCCACGCGGCCACGGGGTCGTCGCCCAGCACGTCGCCGCCGAAGACGTCGCCGACCTCGGCGACGGTGCGCCCCTCGGTGACCAGGGACGGCACCCAGAGCTGTTCGGCGGTGAGGTGGGCCACCAGGTCGCGCACGGTCCACTCGGTGCACGGCGTGGACGCGGACCACTGGTCGTCGCGCACCGCGTGCACCCGGTCGGTGAAGAGCCGGAGCGCCTCGCCGTGGCGTTCGAGGATCTCGTCGGCGGAGACAGATGTCATGGGTCCACTCTCCCCGGCCCGGAGCCGGGGCGCGAGCGCACCCCGGCCCAGCACGGGATCGTGCGGTCCGCGCTCAACTCCCGTCGCCCGCCCCACAGAGGGGGTCCCAAATACCAAGACGCGTATCTCATTATTCGACATGACGGCGTACGGTGGCCGTACCGATCAGCGCTTCGCGGTCCGGTTTCCGGCCGCGTTCCGAGAAGGGATCCACGGCCATGCCGAAAGAGACCGCCGTCTACACCCACGGGCACCACGAGTCGGTGCTGCGCTCGCACAGCTGGCGCACCGCCGCCAACTCCGCCGCGTACCTGGTCGGTGAACTCCGCCCGGGAATGGCCGTGCTGGACGTCGGCTGCGGGCCGGGCACCATCACCGCGGATCTGGCCGAACTGGTCTCCCCCGGCCGGGTGACCGGCGTCGACACCGCCGAGGGGATCCTGGCCCGGGCGGCCGGCACGGCGTCCGAACGCGGCCTGGAGAACGTCGGGTTCGCCGTGGCCGACGTGCACGACCTGGACTTCCCCGACGACTCCTTCGACGTCGTCCACGCCCACCAGGTGCTCCAGCACGTGGGCGACCCGGTGCGGGCCCTGCGCGAGATGCGGCGCGTCTGTCGCCCCGGCGGCATCGTGGCGGCCCGCGACAGCGACTACGCGGCGATGGCCTGGTATCCCGAGCTCCCTGCCCTGGACACCTGGCAGGAGCTGTACCGCCGGGTCGCCCGCGCCAACGGCGGCGAGCCGGACGCGGGCCGCCGGCTGCTGTCCTGGGCCCGCCGGGCGGGCTTCACCGACGTCACCGCGACCTCCGCCACCTGGTGCTTCGCCACCCCGGAGAGCCGGGACTGGTGGAGCGGCCTGTGGGCGGACCGCACGGTCGACTCGGTCTACGCCGAGCTCGCCGTCGAGGGCGGCCACGCGACCTCCGGCGAGCTGTCCGCGATCGCCGCGGCCTGGCGCGAGTGGGGCACGCGGGACGACGCCTGGTTCATGGTCCCGCACGGCGAGGTGCTCTGCCGGGCCTGAGCCCGCGGACCGCACCGGAAAGTCCGTCCCCGTACGCCCCGGAAGGGCTCGTTCCTGAATCGATCACGTGGCGACGGGCCGCCAACTACCCTTGTGCGCATGGACATTCTGGGAACCACGCTGCGCATCTGCGTCGACGACCTGGAGGCCGCCGTGGCCTTCTACGAGGACCTCACCGGCAGTTCGGCGCTGCGCTTCGAGCGCGGCGGGGTCTCGGTCGCCGCGATCAGTTGCTTCCTCCTGATGAGCGGTCCGGAGTCGGAGCTGGAGATCCTGCGCAAGGTGACGGCGACGATCGCGGTCAAGGACGTCGACGCCGCCCACGCCGCCCTCTCCCGCGTCGGGGCCCGCGTTCTCGCCGGGCCGGTGCCGACGCCGGTGGGCCGCAATCTGATCGCCGTGCACCCGGACGGTTCGGTCTTCGAGTACGTCGACCGCACCCTGTCGTCCGGCCCGGTCGGCTGAGACCCCCGGGCCGGACGGGGCGTCAGCGCGCCGGACGCATCCGGTAGTCGTACCTGTCCGGCAGCGGGTCGTCCGTGATCCGGGCCCACACCTCGCCGAGGATCTCCGCCCCCTCCCGCAGGTCCGCGACCTCGAAGCCCTCGTCGAAGACGGACCGGGCGCCCGCCCGGTCCCCCTCGGCGAGCAGCAACCGGGCCTCCAGCAGCCGGAAGCGGCCGCGCCGCCGGGTCTCCGGGTCCAGCGCGGCCCACACGGCCCTGGCCCCTCCGGGGCGTCCGGCCGTCAGCAGCGCCTCCATCGCCTCGCGGCCCAGCGCCGCCGCGGCGGCCGTCCGCTCCCCGTCGTCGTGGTGCCGCGCGCACAGGTCGTCGAACGCCTCGGCGCAGAGGTCCGCGGCCCGGTCCCGCTGGCCGCCCTCCCCGGCCGCGACGGCCAGGCACCGCAGCAGCTGCCAGCGGGACGGGGCGAGCGCCAGCCCGCGTTCCCAGCTGCGCACGGCCTGGGCCCGGTCGCCCGCGTGCCACTGGGCGACGCCGAGGTGGTACTCGGTGAGGGGGTCGGCGGGCGCCGTCTCCAGCATGTCGCGCCAGTGCGGGGAGACCAGGGAGGGGCCCGGCGGCTCCGCGCCGAGCGGTTCGGGGAAGGCTCCCTGGTCCAGCAGCTCCAGCCAGGGGCGCTGCGGTTCGCCGAGGGTGGCGGCGGCGAACGGGGTGCCGGGCAGTTCGTACCCGCCGCGCCGGACCTCCAGGGCGCCCCAGCCGGAACCGGTGGCGAGCGACTCGCCGGGTTCGGTGTCGGCGGACGGGCGCCAGGCGGCGTACGCGGCCTCGACGCCGTCGCGCGGCAGTGCCCGGTCCAGCCGCCGTTCCGTCTCCGCGCGGGCCGCCGCCCAGTCGTCGCCGTGCACGGCACGGGGGTCCGCGGACAGCGGCCCGTACGCCTCCAGCCAGCTGAACTCCTCCCCCGGTTCGAGGGGGACGTGTTCCAGCTGGGTGCGGGCGAGGCCGGCCTGGATCTCGGCGTAGCCGGTGGTGCCGGGCTCGGTGAGCCATTCCTGCCAGCGCCGGCCGCCCGTGTTGCCGCCCCAGAGGAACAGTTTCCGGCCGCGCAGCAGATCGGTCGACGTCTGGACGAGTCCGTGGCCGTCCCCGTCGAGGGAGGCGATCCAGCGGCGGGCCCCGTCGGGCACCTCGTAGAAGTAGTCGGCGGGGAAGTCGCCGCGCGTCGGGTACGTACGGTCGACGGAGCCGGACACCGGGACCGGGACCCGGGTCAGGGCGTGCTCGTACCCGAAGTGCCACGCCTCGTCCGCGGGGGCCAGGACGCGGGTGCGTCCGCCCTCGGGCACGGCGGTGTTGGACCACCAGTAGACGGGTGCGGTGTGCTCGTGCGGATTGCGTATCCGTACGCCGACGTGGAGGAAGTCGGAGTCGTCGGGCAGCCACAGGTCCACCTGGAACGGCAGGTCGCGCAGCCGTTCCCACTCCCAGAGGCGGAGCATCTCGCCGCCGTCGGGGGCGGGCACCCGGGCGGCGTGCAGCGGGGCGCAGGACAGGGTGCCGTGGCCCGTGGCGCCGATGTTCCACTCGATGCCGCCGGAGAACCAGGCGCCGTTGAGCGCGAAGTCGGCCGGTTGCAGCACGGGGTTGGTGTAGAGGAGTTCGCGGCCGGTCGGTTTGTGGTGGAGGGAGTGGACGCGACCGCCGAGGCCGGGAAGGACGGTGGCCCGCAGCCGGTCGTTCTCGATGACGATCGCGTCCAGGCCGGTGGGGACGCGCTCGCGCCCGTAGCCGTCCAGGACGCGTGTCGGCAGCACGGTGGCCGGTTGCGCGCAGCCGATCTGGCGGGCCATGTCGCGCGGCAGCGCGGCCCGGGTGCGTTCGTCGACGGCATGTGTCCGGTCGAGCGGCCGCAGGGCGGGCAGCGGATTCTCCGGGCCCAGTGGTGCGGCGGGCAGAGTCAGTACGGCACGTCGTACGGTCGTGGCCAAGGCAACCTCGCTCCCTCGCGCGGGCCGCCGCGGGTCCGGGCGTCCCGATGACCATGGAACACGCTGGACAACGCCCCGGCCAGGGGCTCCACCGTCAGACTTCCGCAAAGGGGACGGGCGGCACACCGCCCCGGCCCGTTCCGTACGGCGATAATCCGGGCGCGCCCGGCCCGGGCCGCCGTACCCTTGGCCCTCCACGGTCCACGGGCGGTGGCCGATGCGGCACGTACGGGAAAAGAACGCGGAGCGGAACACGATGAGCGCGCAGCACACCTACCGAGTGATCGTCCGGGGTACCTGGGACGGCCTGACGGACGGGGCGCGTGCCCGGCTGCTGGCCGAGGTGGACGAGCACGGGCTGAGCGCCATGCAGTTCACCGAGGAGGGCTCGCTCGCGTACGACCGGTTGCTCAAGCACTTCAGCTTCCGGTACGTGGTCGTGTCCGCCGCCGCGGACGGCGAGGAGATGGCGGGTGCCATCGCCGAGGACCGCGCGGAGACCTTCCTCCGGGAACGCGGTTGCGGTCACGGCGAACTGCGCTCCACGGTGACGGACATGGACACCATGAAGATCAACTACAAGGGACGGCGCGGTTCCGGGGCCGCGTGACGGCGGGTGCGCCGAAGCACGGCGGTTGTCACGAATGCGGGCTCGTCGTCACTCGGGGGCTTCGGCCGGCTCCGGGGAGGCGATGGGCCGGCGTCCGCCGCAGCAGGCCATCACTTCCGTCGCCGTGGAGTTCAGGAAGACCAGGAACCACGACGACCTGTCCGCCGTGTCGATGCATCCGGTACGAAGCGGCTCCTCCCCGGCTCGCAGCAGGATGTCGACGCTGTCGGCGAGGCCGTCGACCGTGTGGCCGCGTCTCAAGGAGTGGTGCATTCGGCGCCGGAAGACGCCCGCGTGTCTGTTGGCCGGGACCAGGCCGTCCCAGACGACGAAGTCGGCCCCGGCGGTCAGGGCCGCGCGTGCGGGTCCGCATGCCGGGGTCTGTTCGCGGAGCATGGCGATGAGGTCGTCGCGAGTCACACAGCCGCCCGGTGACAGGACGGCCGGCGATCGGCTGCGTGTGACAACTGCAGCGCCTTCCTGGTGACGGTCCGGCTGCTCCGGCCCGGTTCCTGCGCAGCCTATGCGGCGCGGTCGGTGACAGCCACCGGGCCCCGGCGCGGCGGGCCGGAGGGGCGCCCGTCACGGAAGACGCGCGGGAACCTCCCGGTCCCCGCACGGCGCAGGCCCCCGGGGCTCGTGCCCCGGGGGCCTGCGTCGGTGTCCGCGGTCCTTCGGCGGGCGGCGCCCGCCGGGAGGGCCGGGTGCGTTCCGGGCCTTCCGGACCGCGCGGGTCTACCGCTGCCCGTTCTTCTTCCCGGGCTCACCCGGCTTGTTGGTGAGGGTGATCTCGAGCGGGTTGTTCTTGCAGTTGCGCGTGGTGACCTCCACCGGGGTGACGGGCTGCTCGGGCTTCAGGTACCCCTCGGGCACGCCGGTCTCGACCAGGTAGTAGGAGCCGACCTGGATGCGTGTGAACGTGCACGTGCCCTTGGCGTCGGTCGCGCAGCCGGCGTCGGTCCGGGTGTCGCGATCGGAGCCGGTGCGCTGGAGACCGGGCTTGCCGTTGCTCTCCCGCCACAGCTGGAAGACGGCGCCGAGCACCGGCTCATTGGTGCTGCTGTCCTTCTTGGTGAGGATGATGCGCGTCGGCTCGACGAAGCCGAAGTCGATGTCGTGGTCGTTCTCGCCGGGGCCGCCCGTGGAGAAACCGTAGAAGGGGTACGCGTCCTCGCCCGGACCGGTCCTGCCCTTGGAGTTGGCAGCCGTGTCGCCCTGGTCGAACTGGGTGGGCATCCAACCGTCGAGCGGGCCTCCCGGCTCGTAGTCGGCGGGGTTGTCCATCCGTACCACGTACTCGCGGCCGGCGACCCAGTCCTCGGGGTCGACGTTCTTGACCAGTGTGGAGTCGAAGTAGTACTCGCCCCGCGCGTTGGTCTTCGTGGTCGCGATCTTCTCGCCCGCGCGGTCGTAGAGGTTGACCGTGGCGCCCACGACCGGCTTCTCGTCCGGGTCCTGCCGGCCGTCCTTCATGTTCTTGCCGTTGTCGTACCAGACGCGGTTGCCGATCTGGAACGGCGCCTCGTCGCACAGGACTTCGAGGTCGCCCAGGCCACCGGCCTTGCCGAACGAGTTGGTCAGCTGGTTGCCCATGCCCGCGGCGACGGTGCCGTCCTCGCGGTCGAAGAAGCCCGTGCCCGAGGTGTGGACGACGTCGACGGGGTCGTACACCCCGGAGGCGAGGGTCTCCTCGACCTTGGACAGCGCCACGCCGCCGAGGGCCGTCTCCTGGTGGTAGCCGCCCAGCCGGAATTCGCCGGGGTAGAACTCCTTGACGTCCGGATCCTGGTTCCCGCTGTTGGCGGGGGTGGCGTTGTTGGCGCAGCCGCCGTTGGCGTCCAGGACGAACGTGCCGCCCTGCCGGCACGCGCGGTTGAGGTCACCGCCCGCGAAGGTCTGCACGGTGCGCGGGCTGCCCGCCTCGTACGCGATGAAGCTGCCGTACTGGTCGGCGTAGCGGTCGCGGAAGCCGAGGATCAGCGCGCCGTCGGTGTCCACCACGATGTCCGACAGCAGCGGTGTCGGGTTCGGCACCTCCCGGCCGTCCACCTGGGTGGACTTGCAGTCCGCTCCGTCCTGGGTGTCCGGGACGGTGGTGCGCCACGGGTACCACTTGTCGCCGTAGCAGGGGCCGGGGCCGTTCACCTTGCCCCGGGGGTAGGTGAGCTTCTGGTCCATCACCGTGCCGGTGAAGGTGCCGGAGTCGGGCGCGAAGGTCCGGATGACCGCCCGCAGGTCGTCGCGGTTCTGCGTGGACTCGCCGGAGCAGACACCGCCGACGTAGACGGTGCCGTCCTGGATGCCGAGGCCGAAGGGGCGCCAGTCGCCCGCGGAGGAGCACCCCGGGTCGGGGATCGGGTAGGACGCCTTGGGCGCGGACGCGGTCTTCCCGGTGGCGTCGTAGCGGTAGAGCTTCTTGTCGTTGAGGTTGACGACGTACAGGTCCTCGCCGTCCTCGCTCACGTCGACGTCGCCCAGCGACTCCTTGCCCACCACGGTGCGGAAGGCGAGGTCCATATCGGTGGCGTCGTCGTGCGGGGTGCTGCCGGCGTCCGGAACGGTGGTGAACTGGCTCAGCTCTCCCGTGCTCCGGTCGCTCAGGTAGATCGCGCCGGGGCCTCCGGGCCCGTAGTTCGCGCCGCGCTTGGCGAAGGCGGACGAGAAGATCCACTTCTTCTGCTTGCTGTACCCGATGCCCCACAGGGACCCTGTCTGGGCCTTGGTGGCGAGGTCCGTGGTCTGCGCGTCGTTGCCGCGCGCGTTGTAGGGGTGGGTGACCAGGGTCCGCGCCGTGTCCGGGTCGCTCACTCCCGGTACGTCGCTCCTGATGCAGGCGGTGACCAGGTCGGCGTTCTTCTGGCAGTAGTCGGCGGGGTTCCAGAACGAGGTGGTCACCTCGGCGTTCCTGCCGCCGGCCAGGTCGACGAACTCGACGTTGGACGACAGGGTCCTCGGGTCGCCCAGGTCGTCCTTGGGCAGGGCGAACCCCGGGAAGAGGATTCCCGGCTTCGGATTCTTGACCTCGACGCGGTACTTGCCGCCCGTGAGCGCGGCGCCCGGTACCAGGCGGACCGTACCGTCCGCTTCGGTGGTGCCGGTCACGGAGGCGCCCGCGGTGTCGGTGAGCACCACCTTCACCCCGCCCAGTCCGGGCTCCAGGACGTCGTCCCACTTGCCGTTCGCGTTCACCTCGCGCACGACACGCACTGTCAGGCTGCCGTCCCCGGCGTCGGCGACCGCCGCCGAGGCGGCGGGCAGCACGGCAGTGACCGCGACGCTCGCCGACAGCGCTGCCAACCCTCCGGCTCTGGCAGCCGCTCTGCCCTTCTTCGTTGTCACACGTCAGCCCTTCTGTGTTCCACGAAACAACGGATAGATGCCGTATATAAGCGGAAAATAAATCGCCACTCAATCAAGCCCCGAAGGAAGGAAGAAGAAGAACCCGAAAGGCCGATGTGGTGAAATGGTTCCGAATTTCCACCGGTTGCCGAAGCGTCGCAGATCAATCAAGGTCCCCCGGCACGGCAAAAGCCCGTACGGCCTCTTTTCCCCGCGCCCCGAAGTACTGGCACCTCACCGCATGAGGTAAGAGCGCCCCTTCTCCGCCCCCCCGTGGACACGGGTAACCGCAGTGCGGCCGACCTCGCGCTCCGGAGACGCACTCGCCGCACATCCTCCTGGCGGAATTCTTTACCGATCGACAATCGCCCGCCGCCAACCATCAACCGCCCACCGCCCGCCGCCCCTTGACCGAAATCAACGGGCCCCCAACGGCGTACTCCACGTGGCGGATGAGGGACCGTCACGGATAGTGGAAGAGGTGAGCCGGACACGGTGCCGCCGCGATCGGCGACCGACTATCAGGGAGATGACGTGACCGTTGGATTCGCGATGGAACTCCGTTCCATGTGCGCCCTCCTCGCCCTCGCCACCGGAGGCTCCGTGGTCGGCCTGTACGCCGCCCCCGCGTCGCACGCCGCGCAGGCACCCGACCGGGGCGAGCCCCCCGCGGTCGGATGCGACGCGGAGACCGGGCCCTACCAGTGGCAGTTGGAGGAGAAGCTCGGGCTCCCGCAGGACGGCAGGATGTCCGAGGAGGACTGCCTCGCCATCAAGGAACTGCAGGAACGCATCGGCACCACACCCGTCAACGGCGCGGCCGACCTGCGCACGTACCGGATGCTGCTGGTGTTCGAGGTGCGCGAGAACCCCAACGCGGCCAAGGAGTGCCCGGTCAAGTCCTACCGCGTGACCTGCGTCGACCTGACGCGGCAGATCCTGTGGGTGCAGAAGGGGGACAAGGTGATCTTCGCGCCCGTCCCCGTCCGCAGCGGCCGGCCGGGGCTCGAAACTCGCACCGGCTGGCAGCGCATCTACCAGAAGAACGAGACCTTCTTCTCCACGATCTACGACAACGCGCCCATGCCCTACTCCCAGTTCTTCAACGGCGGCCAGGCGCTCCACGGCACCGAGGTGGACCTGTTCCAGTCGGGCTCCGCCGGCTGCGTCAACATGTACGTGAAGGACGCGAAGCGGCTCTTCGAGCTGTTGGACATCGGCGACCAGCTCTACATCTACGGCCGCAAGCAGCCCACCCGCGCGCTGGAGAGCACCGCCACGAAGAACGACGACCAGCTGGTGCGAGAAGGGTTCGGCTCCGACGGGATCCCGGCCCTCGACCCGCAGCAGGTGGACTGACCTCGTCCCGTGCGATGCCCCGCCCCGCGCCCTGTGACGGTTCAGGGCTGCGGGGCCCCGGTCCCTTCCGGCCAGGGCCGGGTGGGGACGCGCAGACCGGCCGGTGCGGGGGCGAAGTCCATGCGGGCCGGATCCGGCAGCGACGCGATGCGGGCCTCCATCCGGCCGAGCCGCCCTTCGCCATCGACCCAGTACGTCAGCGCCGAGCGGCTGTCGCGGGCGCCGCCGCTGCGTCTGGGGCCGGAGAGGACCGCGTAGGCGGTGCCGCCGAGGGTCTCCTCGCGCAGGTGCCGCGGGCCCGACTGGGTCAGCAGTTGGGGGTTCTCGGGGCGGTCGGCCGCCAGGGACATCATCAGGCGCAGCGTGCTGTCGAGCGGGTCCCCGGTGTAGGCGCGGGGCGACCAGGAGCGCGGCTTCGCAGCGGCGGCGGCCCTCACGATCGCCGCCATGCCGTCGGCGCCGTGCGCGGCGGCGGGGCCGGAGGCGGAGGCCGGGTCGGACACGACGGCGAGCCCGGTGGCGTCCCAGGCGATCATTCCGGACTCCGTGCTGCCGGCGCGGGTCGCGGCGTACCGGCCGACGGCGTGCCGCGTGCGGTAGTCGACCAGGCCGTGCACCGTCGTGGTGCCCCCGCCGCTCTTGACGGTGGCATCGACCTTCACGGTTCCCGCCTCGTACATGGTGAAGCGGGCCAGCGCCAGCCGTTGGGCCTCGTCGAGGGTGACGGGGCGCGGCCCTTCCCGTTTCGACAGAACCATGAACGCCGTGGCGCCGATGAGGCCGAGCCCGGCGAGGACGAGCAGAACGATGCGCAGCTTCTTCGACGGGACGGTCCGTCGGGGACGGGTCAGTACGGGCACCAGGGGTTCTCCGGATCGACTGAGGGAGGGGAGGTGGGGAGAGGAGGGCGGGACACGCGATGCGGCGGTGTTCCGTTCGGGTCGGGGGTGTGTCAGTCGGGGGTGTGTCAGTCGGTGGTGGGTGCCGGGAGGGGGTAGCGGGTGGGGTCGACGGGCCCGGGGAGGTGGGTGGCGGGGTGGGCGGGGGCGG
>NZ_JBEXPY010000092.1:0-11803 GCF_040612315.1 Streptomyces sp. NPDC006435 | reverse complement strand
CCCGCCTCCACGGGTGGGGGGCGGCCGCCCCCCCCCCCCCCCCTCTACTCTGTGGGGCCCCCCCGCCGCGCCCCCCCGGGGGGCGGGGGCCCGCACGGTCGTTTCCCGTCACGCGCCCCGCAGCACCGCGCCGGTGCGCTCGGCGGCCAGCGCCACCGCGGCGTCGCGCGCGGCCGTGGCCTCGTCGACGGTCAGCGTGCGGTCCGCGGCGCGGAACCGCAGCGCGTACGCCAGGGACTTGTTCCCCCCGCCGATCTGCTCGCCGGTGAAGACGTCGAACAGCCGTACCGATTCGAGGAGTTCGCCCGCGCCGTCGCGCAGCGCCCGCTCCACGTCGGCGGCCGGGACGTCCTGCGCGACGACCAGCGCGACGTCCTGGGTCGCCACCGGGAAGGTGGAGATCCGGGGCGCCCGGAGCACTCCGTCGACGGCCTGCTCCAGGACGTCGAGCTCGACCTCCATGGCGCAGGTGCGCTCGGGCAGGTGGAACTCCTTGACGACCCGCGGGTGCAGCTCGCCGGCGTGCCCGAAGAGGGTCTCCTCGCCGTCGACCGTGACGTACAGCGCGGCGCACCGGCCGGGGTGCCACGGCGTGTGCCGGTCGCTGCGGACGGTCACCTCGACACCGGCCTCGCGGGCGATGGTGCGGGCGGCCTCGATGGCGTCCGCCCAGTCGGCCGGGCGGCCCTTGCCCCACCAGCCGGCCTGCTCGCGGGCGCCCGCGAGGACGACCGCGGCGCGGCGCGGCTGGCGCGGCAGCGAGGCGTCGAGCCCGGCGATCTCCTCGTCGGTGGGACGGCGGTCGACGGGCAGCCGTACGGCCTTCGTCTCGGTGCCGATCGGCCTGAAGACGAGGCCGGCCTCGAAGAGCGCGAGGTCGTGGCTGCCGCGGCCGTCGTTGCGCCGCAGCGCGCCGAGCAGGCCCGGCAGCAGCGTGGTGCGCAGCGCCGGTTCCTCGTCGGAGAGCGGGTTGACGATCTTGACGGTGCGGCGGCGGGCGTCGTCGGCCTCGATCCCGAGCCGGTCGAGGACGGCGTCGCCGATGAACGGGTAGTTCAGCGCCTCGACGTAACCGGCCCCGGCGAGCGCCCGGCCGATCCTGCGGTGCAGCCGCTGGCGGTCGGTGAGCCCGCGGCCGGAGGGCGGGGTCGGGAGGGTGGACGGGAGGTTCTCGTAGCCCTCCAGCCGGATGACCTCCTCGGCGAGGTCGTTCGGCTCGCCGAGGTCGGGGCGCCAGGACGGCACGGTGACGATCAGCTCGTCCTGCCCGTAGACGTCGCAGCCGACCTCCTGGAGGCGGCGCACGACGGTCTCGCGGCCGTACTCGACACCGGCCACCCGGTCGGGGTGGTTCGCCGGCATCGCGATGGTGCGGGGCGCGGAGGGCGCGCTGACCTCGGTGACGCCGCTCTCGGCGGTGCCGCCGGCCAGCAGCACCAGCAGGTCGACGGTGCGCTGCGCGGCGGCGGCCGCGGCCTGCGGGTCGGCGCCGCGCTCGAAGCGCTTGGACGCCTCCGAGGACAGCTTGTGGCGGCGCGCGGTCCGGGCGATCGAGATCGCGTCGAAGTGCGCGGCCTCGATGACGACCTCGGTGGTCCCGGCGCCTTCCTGGAGGTCGGCGATCTCGGTGTTGGCGCCGCCCATGACGCCCGCGAGGCCGATCGGTCCGCGGTCGTCGGTGATGACCAGGTCCTCGGCGTCCAGGACGCGGACCGTGCCGTCGAGGGTGGTGAGCTTCTCGCCCTGCTGGGCGCGGCGCACCCCGATCGGTCCCTCGACGCGGGTGCGGTCGTAGGCGTGCAGCGGCTGGCCGAGCTCCAGCATCACGTAGTTGGTGATGTCGACGGCGAGCGAGATCGGGCGCATCCCGGCCTTCTGCAGCCTGCGCTGCAGCCAGATCGGGGAACGGGCCTCGGGCTGCAGGCCGACGACGGTGCGCGCGGTGAACTTGTCGCAGCCCAGCGGGTCGGCGACCTTGACCGGGTAGCCGAAGGCGTTCGGCGCGGGCACGTCGAGGAGTGCCGGGTCGCGCAGCGGCAGCCCGTACGCGATGGCGGTCTCGCGGGCGACGCCGCGCATGGAGAGGCAGTAGCCGCGGTCGGGCGTGACGGCGATGTCGAGGACCTCGTCGACGAGCTGGAGCAGCTCGATCGCGTCGGTGCCGGCCTCGTGCTCCGGCGGCAGCACGATGATGCCGTGCGTGCCGTCGTCGCCCATGCCGAGCTCGCCGGTGGAGCAGATCATGCCGTGCGAGGTCTTGCCGTACGTCTTGCGGGCGGCGATCGCGAAGTCGCCGGGCAGCACGGCGCCCGGGAGGACCACGACGACCTTGTCGCCGACGGCGAAGTTGCGGGCGCCGCAGACGATCTCCTGCGGCTCGCCGGTGCCGTTGGCGTTGCCGACGTCGACCGTGCAGAAGCGGATGGGCTTCTTGAAGCCCTCCAGTTCCTCGATGGTCAGTACCTGCCCGACGACCAGCGGGCCCTTGAGGCCGGCGCCGATCTGCTCGACGGTCTCGACCTCCAGCCCCACACCGATGAGCTTGGCCTGTACGTCCCGGCCGGTCTCCGTCGCCGGCAGGTCGACGTACTCCCGCAGCCAGGAAAGCGGGACCCGCATCAGATCTCCATCCCGAACGGCCGGGTGAACCGGACGTCACCCTCGACCATGTCTCGCATGTCTTCTACGTTGTGGCGGAACATCAGCATCCGTTCGATGCCGAACCCGAAGGCGAATCCGCTGTACTTCCGGGGGTCGACGCCGCAGGCGACGAGCACCTTGGGGTTGACCATGCCGCAGCCGCCGAGCTCGATCCAGCCCTCGCTGCCGCAGGTGCGGCAGGGGCGGTCGGGGTTGCCGACGGACGCGCCGCGGCAGACGTAGCAGACCATGTCCATCTCGGCGGACGGCTCGGTGAACGGGAAGAAGTTCGGCCGCAGCCTGGTCTTCATGTCCGGTCCGAAGAGCGCCCTGACCATGTGGTCGAGGGTGCCCTTGAGGTCG
The DNA here is from genome assembly GCF_040612315.1 of Streptomyces sp. NPDC006435. Lineage (NCBI taxonomy): Bacteria > Bacillati > Actinomycetota > Actinomycetes > Kitasatosporales > Streptomycetaceae > Streptomyces > Streptomyces sp. NPDC006435. Next base: position 8,800 of record NZ_JBEXPY010000092.1, on the reverse strand, counting down.
GCCATGGTGAGGCCCTCGTCGACGGCCAGCAGCTCGATCTGGTGGAAGACCGGGGTGTGCGTGGCGTCCAGCTCGTCGGTCCGGTAGACCCGGCCCGGGCAGACGACGTAGACGGGGGGTTCCCGGTCGAGCAGGGTGCGGGCCTGGACGGGCGAGGTGTGCGTGCGCAGCACGACGCCGGACTCGTCGGTCTTCGCGCCGTCGGCGCCCTGGACGAAGAAGGTGTCCTGCATCTGCCGGGCCGGGTGGTCGGGCACGAAGTTCAGGGCGTCGAAGTTGAACCACTCCGCCTCGACCTCGGGGCCCTCGGCGACCTCGTAGCCCATGGCCACGAAGACGTCCGCGACGCGCTCCATGAAGGTCGTCAGCGGGTGGCGGGCACCGGCCGGGGTGCGGTCGTAGGGCAGCGTGACGTCCACCGCCTCCTCGACCAGCACACGGGCGTCCCGCTCGGCCTCCAGCTCCGCCTGGCGGGCGGCGAGGGCCTTGTTCACGGCGCCGCGGGCCTGGCCCACGCGCTTGCCCGCCTCGGCCTTGGCCTGCGGCGGCAGTGCGCCGATCTCGCGGTTGGCGAGCGCGAGGGGCGAGGTGCCACCGGTGTGCGCGGTCTTCGCCTGGGCGAGCGCGTCGAGGTCACCGGCGGCGGCGAAGGCGGCGAACGCCTCGTCCCGCATGCGCTCGATCTCTTCCGGTTTCAGTGCCTCGACCTCGACTGGGTCGTACGACTTGTTCGGTGCCGACATCTCTTCCCGTGCTTCCGATTGGCTGGCTAATGCTCTGAACCGGGTACGCCCCGGACCCCGCGGCCCCGCTGCTCGACGGCAGGCGGACGCAAAGGTGCCAAAAGTCGAGTCTAAGGGCCGTGGAACGTGTAAGAGGCCCGTGGGCTGCTCAGACCAGGTAGGCCGGCGTGCTCACGGGCAGGATAAATCGGAACTCGGCCCCGCCGCCGGGACCGCGGCCGACCGTGATCGTGCCGCCGTGCGCCTCGACGATGCCCTTGACGATGTAGAGGCCCAGTCCGGTGCCGCCGCGCTTGCTCCCCCGCCAGAAGCGGGTGAAGACGCGGCCCATCGACTCCTCGGGGATGCCGGGGCCTTCGTCGCTCACGGTGACGGACGTTCCCTTCTCGTCGCTCTTCGCGGGTGCGGGTGCGACTTCGATGGTGACGGTTCCCTCGCCGTGGCGCACTGCGTTTTCCAGCAGGTTGCCGAGCACCTGGTCGACCTTGTCCGGGTCGGCCCAGACCACGGGCAGCGGCTGGCAGGTGCGCACGAGGAAGCGGTCGGGGGTCTGGCCGTTCGCGGTGAGGGCCTGGACGTGGCGTTCCACGGCGGCGGAGAGGTCCACGGGCTGCCGTCGCAGCTCCAGCCGTCCCGAGTCGATCCGGGAGATGTCGAGCAGCTCGGTGATGAGCCGGGTGACGCGGTTGGCGTCGGCGTCGACGGTCTCCAGCATCAGGCGCTTCTGGTCGTCGGTGAACCGCTCCCACTTGGCGAGAAGGGTCGCGGTGAAGCCCTTGACCGAGGTCAGCGGGGAGCGCAGCTCGTGGGCGACGGTCGCGATCAGCTCGGCGTGGCTGCGCTCGGTGCGGCGGCGGGCCTCGGTGCCGCGCAGCGAGACGATCAGCCGGCGCACGGGGCCGGTGGGGTGCTCGCGCACGTACCGGGCGGAGACCAGGACCTCCCGGCCGCCGGGCAGCAGCAGATTGCGCTCGGGCTGGCCGACCCGGGTGGCGAGGCCGCCGTACGGGTCGGTCAGCGCCCACCAGCGGCGGCCCTTGAGGTCCTCCAGCGGCAGTGCCTGCTCCAGGGGGAGGCCGAGGGCGGCGTCGCGGGGCACGGCCGTGATCCGGACCGCGGCGGAGTTGAAGCAGACGACCCGGCCGTTCTCGTCGGCGACGACGAGACCGTCGGGCAGGTCGTCGGGGTCGACGCCGATGCCGGTGGTGACGAGGTCCGACTCCCCGGTCGGCTCGTCCGCCCCACCGGGGCGTTCGCATCCGCGCACGACTGCGGTGTGCGTCTCGCGCGGCCTGCTCATGCCGACAGCCATATCCCGTACCCCACCTCTCGAACCGGTGCAGTGGGCCCCCGAGTTCGCCACCCTACTAGTCGTCGGTGACGGAGCGACACCCTGCGGGGGCGCACTGCTGCGGTCCGCGGTCCGGCGGGTGCGGCACGAGCGCCGCCGGACAGCGCCCCCGGTGCGCCCGTGATCCCGAGTGCCCGCCCGCGTACGCCCCCCTCGGGCGTTCCGGAAGCGGGTCTCCCTCTTTGCCTTTGCGGAGTGGCGGCGGGGCGGTGCAGGAAGCGGCAGCGGGGCCCGCCCGGCCCTGGTGGGCCCGGCGGGCCCCGGAGGGCCGTGCGGTGGTCCGTCAGCGGCGCGGGCGCTGGGCCCTTGCGGAGGCGTACAGGCAGACGGCCGCGGCGGTCGCCAGATTGAGGCTCTCCGCCTTGCCGTGGATGGGCACCCGTACGACGGCGTCGGCCAGCGCCCTGGTCTCCTCCGGCAGGCCCCACGCCTCGTTGCCGAAGATCCAGGCGGTCGGGCCGCCCATGGTCCCCGCGTCGAGCTCGTCGTCGAGGTCGTCGGTGCCCGCGCCGTCGGCGGCGAGGATCCGTACGCCCGCCTCCCGCAGCCCCCGCACGGCCTGCTCGACCGGGACGCCGACGGCGACCGGCAGGTGGAAGAGCGAGCCGACCGAGGCCCGGACCGACTTGGGGTTGTAGAGGTCCACCGAGGCGTCGGTGAGCACGACGGCGTCGGCGCCCGCGGCGTCGGCGCAGCGCAGCACCGTGCCCGCGTTCCCCGGGTCGCGCACATGGGCCAGCACGGCGACCAGCCTGGGCTTCGCGGCGAGGATCTCGTCGAACGGCGAGTCGAGGAAGTGGCAGACCCCGATCAGGCCCTGCGGGGTGACGGTCTGGGACACGTCGGCGAGCACGTTTCCGTCGGCGAGGTGCACCCGGGCGCCGGCCGCGTGGGCGGCGGCGACGATGTCGGCGTACCGCTCGGCCGCCTCGACGGTGGCGAACAGTTCGATCAGGGTCGGCTCGCCGTCGCCGCCGCGGTGCTCGGCGGCCTCCCGCACGGCCTGCGGCCCCTCGGCGATGAACCTGCGCTCCTTGCCGCGGAAGTTGCGCTTGGCCAGCCGTCGGGCGGCGGCGACGCGCGGCGATCGCGGGGAGATCAGTTCGGGGGTGCCCATGGTCGGCGGCGGGCCTCTCTGCGTACGGGGCTGACGGGTGCGGGAGCGACGGACGGACGTGCGGAACGTGCCGTGCAACGCACCGGACCCGCAGACGACGGGCGCCTGCGGGTCCGGCTCGGAAAAGCAGGAAGTGCTGCCTGGGTCAGGCGGCCTTCGGGGCGTTGACGTCGCTCGGGAGGGCCTTCTGGGCAACCTCGACGAGGGCGGCGAACGCGTTGGAGTCGTTGACCGCGAGCTCGGCCAGGATCTTGCGGTCCACCTCGATGTTGGCGGCCTTCAGACCCTGGATGAGGCGGTTGTACGTCATGCCGTTCTGGCGGGCAGCGGCGTTGATGCGCTGGATCCACAGCTGACGGAAGTCGCCCTTGCGCTTCTTGCGGTCGTTGTAGTTGTAGACGAGGGAGTGGGTGACCTGCTCCTTCGCCTTGCGGTACAGACGGGAGCGCTGGCCCCGGTAACCGCTGGCCTGCTCGAGGATCGCCCGACGCTTCTTGTGAGCGTTTACTGCCCGCTTGACGCGTGCCACTTGTTAACTCCTTGTAGCGGGGCCGTGGTTGGACTCACACGGCCCGGAAACGAATTGGTCCCGGTCTGAAGTCGAGGTCGCCGCCCCCGGACGCGCCGGGGACCGCGGCTCACTTGCCGAGAAGCTTCTTGACCTTCTTGGCGTCGGCCGGGGCCAGCTCGACCGTGCCGGTCAGCGAGCGGGTCTTCTTGGACGACTTGTGCTCAAGCAGGTGGCGCTTGCCGGCGCGCTCACGGAGCACCTTGCCGGAGCCGGTGATCTTGAAGCGCTTGCTGGCACCGCTGTGCGTCTTGTTCTTCGGCATCGCGCCGTTCTCTCCTCGTCAGTGGCGCCCCTCCCGGTGCGGGCACCGGGCAGCAGGGGCGTCAGATCTTGATGGGAATCCCGGGGGGACCCGGGGCCGCCTGGATGGCGACCCCTCGGGTCACGCCTCGGAAGGTGTCTCGGGCTGCGCTTCGGCAGCCTCGTCCGCTGCGACGTCGGGGGTGGAACCCTGACGCCCCGCCTTGCGGGCGGCCTGGGCCTCACGGGCCTCGGCCATCGCCTCGGTCTTCTTCTTGTGCGGGCCCAGAACCATGATCATGTTCCGGCCGTCCTGCTTCGGGTTGGACTCGATGAAGCCGAGTTCCTCCACGTCCGAAGCCAGACGCTGGAGCAGACGGAAGCCCAGCTCGGGGCGGGACTGCTCACGACCACGGAACATGATCGTGATCTTGACCTTGTCGCCCTGCTTGAGGAACCGGACGACGTGACCCTTCTTGGTGTCATAGTCGTGCGGGTCGATCTTCGGCCGGAGCTTCATCTCCTTGATGACCGTGTGCGCCTGGTTCTTGCGCGCCTCACGGGCCTTCATGGCCGACTCGTACTTGAACTTCCCGTAGTCCATGAGCTTGCACACGGGCGGACGGGCGGTCGCCGCCACCTCGACCAGGTCGAGGTCGTACTCCTGCGCGAGTTCCAGGGCCTTGGCAAGCGGAACAATCCCGACCTGCTCGCCGCTGGGACCGACAAGTCGCACCTCGGGAACGCGAATCCGGTCGTTGATGCGGGGCTCGGCGCTGATGGATCCTCCTCGGTAGCACCACGCGGCCGCCTGGCGGACAGCCACGTAACGTCTGTTTCATTGGGACCAACCGCACACGGGCAAGAAAAATGCCCCGGACGGGACACAGGCGGGGCTCCTGGAACAACCGGAACACCGCCGCGGTCAGCCGCGGGGCGCATCGGGCGGTCCCATCGTCCGTACGGAACGATGGCCACCGCCTGACCGGATGACCCGCCGTCCGAGAGGACGGCCAGGTGGGAGATCGGAGCCTCCACTTGTGGGCCGGGCACATAGCTGCCCAGCCGGTCGTCACACCAGGCTAGCAGCTCCCCGGTACGCACACCAACCGGCCGTCGCCCCCGCTCCCGCGGACGGGACGGGTCCGGCGTGGGCCTATCGTATGGCGCATGAGTGACGCGACCCCCACCAGTGATTCCCCCGGCTTCGACGACATGGCCCGCGACATCGCGGAGGTGCCCGCGGTCGAGGTGATCGTGACGGTCGCGGTCAATCTGATGAGTGCCGCCGCCGTGAAGCTCGGACTGACCGAGGACGGCGCCGACCACAAGGACCTCGACGAGGCCCGCAAGCTGGTGCACGCGCTGGCCGGTCTGCTGGACGCGAGTGCCACCGAGATCAGCTCCTTCCACGCGGCCCCGCTGCGCGACGGGCTGAAGTCGCTGCAGCTCGCGTTCCGCGAGGCGTCCCTCGTCCCGGACGAGCCCGGCCAGGGCCCCGGCGAGAAGTACACCGGCCCCGTCTTCGGCTGAGCCCGCGCCCCTTGCCCCTTTCACACAGGTGAGCCCCCCGCCCGTCCCGGGCGGGGGGCTCACCTGTTTCGTGCGGCAGGACCGGGCGGGGCCGGTGCCCGCTCCGCGGTCAGCGGGTGAACAGGGGCTCGCCCGGTGCGGCCGCGTCGGCCGGCAGCAGTGCCAGGTCCAGGCCGCGCACCAGCCGGGCGCGCAGCACCTCGTCGGCGGCCAGGGCCCCCGCGACCCGGCGGGCGACGTCGGCGGGGTCCGTGCCGGGCGCGAGGACGAGGGCGAGGGTGCCGTCGGCGGAGCCGGGGACGAGGTGGGCGCGGAGCACCGCGGGTTCGGCGGCGACCGCGGCCCGCACCGCAGAGGTGACGGCGGGGTCGTCCAGCGGGTCGGCACTGGTGCGGCCCTCGGCGAGGGCGAGCAGCGCGGGACCGGTCAGCTCGAACACGACCGGCCCCGCGAGGTCGAGGACGACCGTGTCCGCCTTCTCGTGCGCGGCGGCCTGGAGCGCCTGGTGGAGGGGGACGGCGACGGGGCGGGCCTGCGGGTCCCAGCGGGCCAGCGACTCGGTCGAGGTGAAGGCGGGCAGGGCCCGGCGGCCCCCCGCCTGGAGGGTGGGGACGGCCATGTCGCTGGTCTTCTCGCGACGCAGCCCGTTCTCGTCCTCCTCCACCTCCCCCAGCACGGCGACGACCGGGACCAGCAGCCGGGTGCCCCTGAGTGCTTCGAGCACCGGGCCGACCGCCTTTCGGTCCGCGGCCCACGCGGCGAGTGCCGCGGTCAGGGCCGGGTCGGCCGTGCCGTCGTCGTCGGAGTAACCGGGGTCCGGAATGTTCTTCAGCGCCACAGGGCGAGCGTAGTCCCTGGCCCTTCCCGTCCCGGCGACGGGGCGGACCGGCCGCTCCGGGAAGCCCCGGCGGTCGGCGGGGCGGTCAGTTCCGGGCGGCGGCCGGGCCGCGGCCCCTGCCGCGCCAGAGCACCACGGCCAGTGCCAGCAGGAGCGCGCCCAGGACGCCCGCACCGGCGGCGAGCCAGCCCGCGGGGATGTTCTCGTGCCGCGCGGGGCTGGGGCCGGGGCCGAAGTACTGCTTGCGGTACCCGGTCCGGGCCTCGGCCCGCAGGTCGGCGGGGCGGAGCTCCGCCCCGGCCTCGATCGCGGCGACGGGGTCGACGATGCCGTACCCCCGGGCGTCGTCCCGGCCGGACGCCGGGGAGCTGCGGGCGGTGTCCGTGAGGAGCTTCTTGATCTGGGCGGGCGTCAGGTCCGGATGCGCGGCGCGGACCAGCGCGACCGCGCCCGAGACGAACGCGGCGGCGGCGGAGGTGCCCCACTCCACGTAGTACTGACGGTCGGGCGAGGCGACGACGATGTCGACGCCGGGGGCGCTGACCGTGGCGTACCAGCGGCGGGTGGAGAACGCCGCGTGGGTGCCGTACCGGTCGACGGCGGTGACCGCTATCACCCCGGGGTAGGCGGCGGGGTACGAGATGTGGTCGCCCTTCTCGCCGCCGTTGCCCGCGGAGGCGACGACGACGGCGCCCTTCTTCAGCGCGTACTGGATGGCCGCGTCCTCGCCCGGCTCGGGGTGCGCGGACTTGCTGTCGTCGCCGAGCGAGAGGTTGATGACGTCGGCGCCCTGGTCGGCGGCCCAGCGGATGCCGTCGGCGAGGGCCGTGCCGCGCGACTTGCGGGCCTTGGAGCGGGCCGGGTCGGAGGCTTCGAGGATCACCCGGACCGGAAGGATCTTCGCCTCCGGGGCGATGCCGAGCACCCCCTCGTCGCCTCCCGTCCCGTGGCCGCGCCCCGCGATGATGCCCGCCATCGCCGTGCCGTGCCGGGCCCAGGCGCGGTCGCCGCGGCCGGCCCCGAAACCGATCATGTCCTTGCCGGTCAGCACCTGTCCGGCCAGGTCGGGGAGGCTGCCGTCGACCCCGGTGTCGACGACGGCGACGGTGATCCCCTTGCCCTTGGTGGTCCGCCACGCCTGTTCGGTGTGGAGCGCCTGCAGCCCCCACTGCTGGTCCCGTATGGCGTCGGCCCCGGCCGGTGCGGCGGGCAGGAGCGCCAGCGCGACGGCGGCGCAGACCGCGCCCGGAGCACGGTGTCGGCGGGTGCGGCGGCTCATTCCGGTTTCTCCGTGAGGTCGGTGACGGCCCGGCGCAGACCGCGCTCGACCCGGTCGGCGACGCCCTTGGCCTCGTGGCCGAGTCCGGCCTGCGCCGCCGCGGTCGTCGCCTTCGTCTCCATGGCCTTCGCCGCGGGCTGCGGATCGGTGACGGCGCGTCCGTCGGCGAAGCCGGAGACGGCGAACACGACGACGGGCACCTCGGTCAGCACGTGGACGGTCCAGCTGGCACGCTGCCGGTCGCCGAACCCGGCGGCGACGGTGCCCCGGACGGGGTACGTGCGGGGCATCAGGTCGGTGCGCCGGTCGAGGCGCTGGTCGGTGAAGCGGGTGCCGAGCGCCCGCATGGCCGCCGCGTCGCCCTCGGTGAAGATCACCCCGACGGTGGTGACGCTGCTGGTCGTGGCGTCGGTGTAGGTGGCCCGGAGCATCCGCTCGCAGCCGACCGGGCCGAGCGTCCTGGCCAGCAGCGGGTCCAGCGCCTTCGTGCAGCCGCCGTCCGGGGCGACGGCGAGCCGGGTCCAGACCCGGTCGGCGCCGCCGGGGCCCGCCCCGTCACCGGCCAGGGTGCGCGGGAAGAGGGTGTCCACGGGGACGTTGTGCCAGGCGGAACGGCCCACGGCGTAGGCGTTGCGGGCGGCGGGGTCGGCCGAGGAGTCGCTGGTGAGCCAGGTACCGGTGGCCGCACCACCGATCAGCCCGAGGCCGAGCACGACGCAGACCGCCGCGGCCGCGGTCCGGGCGGGGTGGCGGGTGCGGATCGGGCGCAGCCGGGTGGTGGTCTCGGCGGGCGTCTCGGGGCGCGGGCCGTAGTACGACTGCGGCTGCCGGTACGGGTACGGGCGCGGCACGGGCGGCGGGCCCGTACCCGGGCGCGGGGTGAGGTCCACGGCGCCGACGGGCCGGCGCCGGGTCGCGGCGGGCGGCTGCTCGGGACGGGGCGGAGCGACGGCCGCCGGGGGCACGGGGGCGCCCTGGGCGGGGGCGGGAGGCGCGCCCTGGGCGGGGGCCGGGGGTGCGGGCGCGCTCGGAGCGGGGGCCGGGGGTACGGGTCGGAGCCGGGTCGTGGTCTCCACGGGCGGGACGGCCGTCGCGGGCGGCGGGGTCGCCGGGCGCGGCGGAGCGGGC
>NZ_JBEXPY010000091.1:0-13301 GCF_040612315.1 Streptomyces sp. NPDC006435 | reverse complement strand
GTGCAGCAGTGCCGGCAGCGGACGGGAACTCCGCGGGGCGCCCAGTGCGGCCCGATCCAGTACGGCGGGTACCAGCAGCGGCTCGTCCGCCGCGACGGCCGCGTCGAACAGGCGCAGCCCGTGGCCGGCGGGGAGCGGCAGGATGCCGTCGCGGGCCCAGCGCGCGGCGCCGGCGCCGTCCAGCGTGGCGGCCATGCCGCCGAAGGCCTCCCACAGGCCCCATGCCAGCGAGACCGCCGGGAGCCCGAGGGCGCGCCGGTGGTGTGCCAGCGCGTCCAGGAAGACGTTGGCCGCCGCGTAGTTGGCCTGGCCGGGGCTGCCGATGAGCCCTGCGACGGAGGAGAACAGCACGAACGCCTTCAGCGGCGCGCCGGCGGTGAGTTCGTGCAGGTGCCAGGCCGCGTCCACCTTGGGGCGCAGCACGGCGTCGGCGCCGTCCGCGGTGAGGTTCTCCATCGTGGCGTCGGCCAGTACACCGGCGGTGTGGACGACGGCGGTCAGCGGGTGCGCGGCCGGGACAGCGGCGAGCAGGGCCGCGAGCGCGTTCCGGTCGGCGGCGTCGCACGCGGCGACGGTGACGTCGGCGCCCGCCGCCCCGAGGTCGGCGACGAGTTCGTCGACGCCCTCGGCGGCAGGTCCCCTGCGGCTGGTCAGCAGCAGTCTGCGGACGCCGTGCCGGGCCACCAGGTGCCGGGCGACCAGTTGGCCGAGTCCGCCGGTGCCGCCGGTCACGAGGACGGTTCCGGCGGGGTCGAAGCCGGTGGCCGCGAAGGTGTGGGCGGGTGATCTGCGCAGCTGGGGCGTGAGCAGCACGCCGTCCCGCAGAGCGAGTTCACGCTCCGTTCCGGCCGCTGCCGCAACGGCGATCGAGGCCGCGTCGACGCGTTCCGCCCCGTCGACGTCGAGGAGGACGAAGCGGCCCGGGTGCTCGCTCCGCCCGCTGCGCAGCAGCCCGCGCACGGCGGCTCCTGGCAGGTCGTGGACGTCCCCGTCCGCGGTCGTGGCCACCGCGCCACGGGTCAGCAGCAGGACCCGAGTCGCGGCGAGGCGGTCGTCGGCGAGGACGCGCTGCGTCGCGGCCAGTGCCCACCGGACGGCCGCGTGGGTCCGGGCGGCGACGTCGAGCGGGCCGACGTCGGACGTCACGCAGACGAGGGCGAGTACGTCGGGGGCCGCTTCGCCGTCGCGGAGCGCGGCGTCCAGCGCGTCGACGTCCGCGTGACGGGCGACGGGGTTTCCGGCGGCGGCCATGGCGTCGGCGAGACCGGGCGCGTCGGCGCCGAGGACGGTCCAGCGGACGCCGGGGTCCGGTGCGGGGACACCGCCGAGCGCCACGTCCGGGTTCCAGACGACGTGGTGAAGGGCGTCCTCGCGGCGGCCGGTGTTCCCCGCGGACCATTCGGCGGGGGTGGATCGCAGCGTCACCGAGTCGATGGAGATCACGGGGGCGCCCTCGGGGTCCGTGGCCGTCAGCGCGGCGCTCCCGGGGCCCGTGGGCGTCCAGTGGACGCGCAGTGCGGTGGCGCCCGCCGCGTGCAGGGTGACGCCGTCGAAGGAGAACGGGATTCTCAGGCCGTGGGCCGCTCCGCCGCTGTCGACGTCGCCGTCACCCAGCAGCAGCGGGTGGAGTGCGGCGTCGAGCAGTGCGGGGTGCAGCCCGTATCCGTCGGCGTCGCCCCGGTACCCCTCCGGCAGGGCGACCTCCGCGTACCGGTCCGCGCCCGACTGCCAGACCCTGCCGAGGCACCGGAAGGCTTCACCGTACGCATAGCCGAGCCCTGCCAAGCGCTCGTAGGCGTCCGTCGCCGGGACGGTCCGTGCGCCGGGCGGCGGCCACGCCGTCATGGGCGCGGGAACAGCGGCGGGAGCGGAGGTGAGCCGGCCCGACGCGTGCCGGGTCCACTCCCCCTCGTCCTCGGGGAGCCACTCGGCGCCCGTCTCCGCGCGCGAGTGGACGGTGACCGGGCGCTCGCCCGATGCGTCGGTGCGGCCGACGGTCACCTGCAGGTGTACGCCACCCTCCGCGGGGACGGCCAGCGGCGCCTCGACGACGACCTCGCCCGGGCGGCCGTACCCCGCCCGGTCCGCGGCGGCCGTCACCAGTTCCACGATCGCGGTGCCCGGCAGCAGTGCCGTACCGGCGACGACGTGGTCGGCGAGCCAGGGGTGGGTGCGGCGGGAGATCGACCCCGTGAGGAGCAGTCCTTCACCGTCGGCGAGGGTCGTCATGCCGCCGAGCAGCGGGTGACCGGTGGTGCTGAGACCGTGGCCCGCGGGGCCTCCCGTGCCCGCGGGGGTGTCGAGCCAGTACCTGCGCCGCTGGAACGGGTACGTGGGCAGGACGGTCCGCCGCCCGTCGGGGAACAGGCGCGCCGCGTCGAGGCGCGTTCCGTGCGCGGCCGCGACGGCGAGGGCCCGGACGACGGTGTGTGTCTCGGGCCGGTCGCCGCGCAGCACGGCCGCGGTGGCCGTGCCGCGGGCGGCGTCCTCGTCGAGGGAGGCGCGGACCATGGCGGCCAGGACCGCGTCCGGGCCCAGCTCCAGGTAGACCGTGACGTTCTCGTCCTGGAGGGTGCGGACGCCCTCGGCGAACCGCACGGTGTGCCGCAGCTGCCGCGTCCAGTAGTCGGGGGACGCCAGTTCCTCGGCGGTGGCGGCCTTCCCGGTGACGTTGGAGATCACGGGGATGCGCGGTGCCGCGTAGGTGAGGCCCGCCGCGGCCTCGCGGAACTCCGCGAGGACCGGGTCCATGTGGGCCGAGTGGAAGGCGTGGCTCACCTTGAGCCGCGCCACCCGGCGCCCCGACGCCCGCCAGACGTCGGCCAGTTGGAGCGCTGCGCCCTCGTCGCCGGAGACGACGACGGACGCCGGGCCGTTGACCGAGGCGACGGACAGCTTCCCCGCGTACCCGGTCAGGGCCTGCAGGATCTCCGTCTCGCCCGCTTCGAGGGCGATCATCGCGCCGCCGGCGGGGGCGGCCTGCATGAGGCGGCCGCGGGCGGCCACCAGTGCGCAGGCGTCCTCCAGGGTGAGCACGCCCGCGACGTGGACGGCCGCGAGTTCGCCGATCGAGTGCCCCAGGACGTAGTCGGGCACGACCCCGCAGTGTTCCAGGAGTCGGTGGAGCGCGACCTCGACGGCGAACAGTGCCGCCTGGGTGAAGACCGTCCGATCGAGCCGGACCCCTTCGCCGTCCTCGCCGGACGCGAAGAGCACGTCCTTGAGCGGGTGCGGCAGCAGGGGATCGAGATGGGCGCACACGGCGTCGAAGGCCTCGGCGAACGGCGGGCACAAGGCGTGGAGTTCACGGCCCATGCCCAGCCGCTGGCTGCCCTGTCCGGTGAAGAGGAACGCGGTCCTGGCGCGTGCCGCGGACGCTCCTCGCACCACGTCGGCGGACGGCTCGCCTGCGGCGAGGGCCGCCAGACCGCGCAGCAGCTCGTCCCGGTTCCGGCCCGTCACGGCGGCCCGTTCGGCGAAGGGGGAGGGAGCCTCGGCCAAGGTGCGTGCGATGTCTGCGGTCCGCTGTTCCGGATGGTCCTCGACAAAGTCCCGCAGCCGCTCCGCCCGGGTGCGCAGCGCGTCCTCCGTGCGGCCCGACAGCACCCAGGGCGCCTGCGGTACGGCCGGTGCGGCGGGCACGTCCCCGGACACGGCCGGTTCGTCGGACGGTTCGTCGGCCGGTGCCTGCTCCAGGACCACATGGGCGTTGGTGCCGCTGATGCCGAAGGAGGACACGCCCGCCCGGCGGGGACGGTCCCGCTCGGGCCACGGCACCGCCTCGGTGAGCAACGACACCGCTCCCGTGCCCCAGTCGACGTGGGAGGTGGGCTCGTCGACGTGGAGCGTGCGCGGCAGCATGCCGTGCCGCATCGCCAGCACCATCTTGATGACGCCGCCGACACCTGCGGCCGCCTGCGCATGGCCGATGTTCGACTTCAACGATCCCAGGTGGAGCGGCTGTTCGACGTCGCGGCCCTGGCCGTACGTCGCCAGCAGGGCCTGTGCCTCGATCGGGTCGCCGAGCCGTGTCCCGGTGCCGTGCGCCTCCACCGCGTCCACCTCGGCGGCGGTCAGCCCCGCCGCCGCGAGGGCCTGCCGGACCACCCGTTCCTGGGAGGGGCCGTTCGGTGCGGTCAGCCCGTTGCTCGCGCCGTCCTGGTTGACCGCCGAGCCGCGCAGCACGGCGAGCACCTCGTGGCCGTTGCGGCGGGCGTCCGACAGCCTCTCCAGCATCAGCACGCCCACGCCCTCGGCCCAGCCGGTGCCGTCGGCGCCCTCGGCGAACGCCTTGCAGCGCCCGTCGGGCGCCAGTCCTTCCTGGCGGCTGAACTCCACGAACATGCCCGGGCTCGACATCACGGTCACTCCGCCCGCCAGCGCCAGGTCGCACTCGCCTCGACGCAGTGCCTGCGCGGCCAGGTGCAGGGCCACCAGGGACGAGGAGCACGCGGTGTCGACCGTGACGGCAGGGCCTTCCAGGCCGAAGGTGTAGGCGACGCGACCCGACAGGACGCTGACGGAGTTGCCCGTCAGCGCGTAGCCGCCCGCGTCCTCACCGGCCTCGTGCAGCCGGGGCCCGTAGTCCTGGGCCGTCGCGCCGACGTACACGCCGGTCGTGCTGCCGCGCAGTGCGGCCGGGTCGACGCCCGCCCGCTCGACGGCCTCCCAGACCGTCTCCAGCAGGAGCCGCTGCTGGGGGTCCATGCCCGTGGCCTCGCGGGGGCTGATGCCGAAGAACTCCGCGTCGAACCGGTCGGCGTCGTACAGGAATCCGCCGTGCCGCGTACGGGACTTGCCCGCGCGGCCGGGTGCCGTGCCGAAGAGGGCCTCCGGGTCCCAGCCGCGGTTGTCCGGGAACCCGCCGACGGCATCCCGTTCCTCGACGAGCAGCCGCCACAGGTCCTCGGGGCCCGCCACTCCGCCGGGGAAGCGGCACGCCATGGAGACGACCGCCACGGGGTCGTCGTCGGTCCCGGGCCCGCCGGCCCCGGCATCACCTGCCACGGAATCGTCCGTCGCATCCGGACCGGTCCCGTCGGCGGACTCCGCGGCCGACATCCGTGCGGCCAGCCGCCCGACCAGTTTCCCGGGCGAGGGATAGTCGTAGATCAGCGTGGCCGGGAGCTCCAGACCGGTGAGTTCGGCCAGCCGGTCGCAGAACTCCACCGCGCTCATGGAGTCGAAGCCGAGGTCCTTGAACGACACGGCGGGGTCGACGTCGTCGCCCACGTCGTGCCCCAGGACCAGGGCGGCCTCGGACAGCACGAGGTCCATGAGACGGTCGGTGGTCTCTTCCGCGGGCAGCCCGTGCAGGTGCGGACGGCCGGCCCGTGCGTCGCTGCCGGTCGCTTCGGTGCCGGTCGTGTCCGTGGCGTCGGTCTCCGCGGCGGCCCGCGCGGTGGGCCCGACGGTCTCCTGGCCGGGCGTGCCGGGCAGGTCGTCCAGCCAGTGCCGCTTGCGCTGGAAGGCGTACGTCGGCAGCGCGACGCGCCGGGCGTCGGCGGGGAAGGCCGGGCGCCAGTCGACCGTCATGCCGCTGGTGTGGAGTTCGGCGAGGGAGGTGAGGAAGCAGCGCGGCCCCTCCTCGTCGCGGCGCAGCGAACCCACCACGGCGGCGTCCGACTCCGCTTCACCCAGACTCTGCCGGACGGCACCGGTGAGCACGGGGTGCGGGCTCACCTCGATGAAGGCATCGTGGTCGGCGAGCGAGCGCACGGTCCGGTCGAACTCGACGGTCTCGCACAGGTTCCGGTACCAGTGGTCGGCGTCCAGCGCGGTGGTGTCCATCTGCCGTCCGGTCACCGACGAGTGGAAGGCGACCCGGGAGGCCCTCGGCACGATCGGGGCCAGTGCTGCGGCCAGCTCGTCACGGATCCCCGGCACGTGGGTCGGGGCCGGGGTGTGATCCCCCGGAAGCAGCCGGACCCGTACGCCGTCCGCCGCGCATGCGTCGACCAGTGCCGAAACCGCTTCGGAGGCACCGGCGACCACCACGGACCGGGGTCCGTCGACGGCCGCGATCCTCAGCTCTCCTCCGTGGTGCGCGATGCGCTCGGCCGCGTCCCGGACGGACAGTCCGACAGATGCCGCCGCGCCGCGCCCGGTGACGGACCGCAGGATCCGGCTGCTCGATGCGACCACCCGGGCCGCGTCGTCCAACGACAGCGCGCCCGACACGTAGGCGGCCGCGGCCTCGCCCAGGGAATGGCCGACCACGGCGGACGGCTCGATCCCGAAGGAACGCCACACGTCGGCCAGGCCCACCATCACGGCGAACAGCGCGGGCTGCGCGACGTCGACGCGGTCGAGGTCCGGTGCGCCGGGCACTCGGCGCAGCACGTCCTCCAGGGACCAGTCGATGTGCGGGGCGAGAGCCTCACCGCAGGCACGAACGCCCGCGCGGAAAACGGTCGAGGCGTCGAGCAGGCCGGCCGCCGCCCCGGCCCAGTCCGAGCCCTGTCCGGGGAAGACGAACACCGCACGACGCCGCTCCCGTGCGACGCCGCTCACCTGCTCCGGCGCCTCGCGGCCCTCGGCCAGCGCGGCGAGTCCTGCGGTGAGTTCGGCGCGCGTCGTGGCCAGGACGACCGAGCGGTGCCGGAAAGCCGTGCGCGAGACCGCAAGCGTGTGGCCGAGGTCGCTCAGCCGCACGTCGCCATCGGCATCGGTGTTGGTGTCGCGGGCGAGGTGGGCGAGCAGTCCTGCGGCCTGCGCGCGAACCGCGTCGGCGCTCTGCCCGGACACCGTCCAGGGCAGCGGTGCGCGGAACGCGGCCTGCTGCTCCCCCTCCGTCCTGCGCGGCTCGCGTCCGGGCGGCGGCCCTTCGACCACGACGTGGCAGTTCGTGCCGCCGAGACCGAACGAGGAGACTCCGGCGAGCGGCCTACCGGGGTGCGGCCAGGCGCCCGGCGCGGACTGGACGCGCAGGTTCAACTCGGCCAGTGGGATGCGGGGGTTGGGGGTGGCGTGGTTCAGGCTCCGCGGCAGCAGGCCGCGGGAGACGGAGAGGATCACCTTGAGCAGCCCGGCCATCCCGGCCGCGGCCCCGAGGTGTCCCACGTTCGTCTTGGCCGAACCGACCAGCAGGGGCTCGTCCGCGGGACGGCCCCGGCCGAGCACGGCCCCCAGTGCGGCGGCCTCGACGGGGTCGCCGACCGGCGTGCCGGTGCCGTGCAGTTCGACGTACTGGATCTCCGAGGGGTCGACTCCGGCCCGCAGACAGGCACGGCGCAGCACGTCCTGCTGGGCGTCCTCGTGCGGGACGGTGAGTCCGGGGCCGCCACCGTCGTTGTTGACCGCGCTGCCGCGCAGCACGGCGTGGACGTGGTCGCCGTCGGCCAGCGCCGCCGACAGCCTCTTGAGCACGACGACGGCGCCGCCCTCGCCCCGTACGTAGCCGTTCGCGCGGGCGTCGAAGGTGAAGCACCGCCCGTCGGGCGAGAGGCCGCCGAAACTCTCGGCCACGGCTCGGCTCTCCGGAGCGAGGAGCAGTTCGACGCCGCCCGCGACGGCGAGATCCGATTCCCCGGAGCGCAGGCTCTGGCAGGCCAGGTGGACGGCGGCCAGGGAGGACGCCTGTCCCGCGTCGACGGTGAGGCTCGGGCCGCGCAGCCCCAGCACGTAGGAGACGCGGTTGGCGATCAGGCTGCGGGTCAGGCCGGTGAAGGAATGGTGGGAGAGCCCGTGGCCCGCCCCGGACCGGTGGACGAGGTCGGCGTAGTCGCCGGTCATGGCGCCGATGAAGACACCCGTTCCGCCCGCCCGCAGCGTCTCGGGGACGATCCCGGCGTCCTCCAGGGCCTCCCAGCCCAGTTCGAGGACCAGGCGCTGCTGCGGGTCCGTGGCCGCGGCCTCACGGGGTGCGATGCCGAAGAAGGCTGCGTCGAACCCGTCGACGTGGTCGAGGAAGGCCCCGGTCCCGCCGGCCTCGCCGCGCCCGGCGGGCGCGCCGGTCACTGCGTCGCGTCCCTCCACGAGCATCTTCCAGTAGGCCGACGGGTCGCCGGCGCCGGGGAATCGGCAGGACAGTCCCACGACGGCGATCGGCTCGTCGCCGGGCCCTGTGACGTTGTGGCCATTCTCGACAGACACGTGGTTCCTCACTCGATCGCTGGGGCATTACTACGGGGCTCGTCCGGCGCGGCCGCGGCGCTCTGTCGGCGGGGTTGAGCGGCTACCACTCCACCCGCAGCCGGGACAGCCCTCGGGTGGCCAGTCCGTCCTTCCAGACGATCGCGTCGTCGCCCTCGGCCGGGCGCATCGTCGGGAACCTGCTCATCAGGCGTTCAAGGACCGTCCGGACCTGCAGCCGGGCCAGCGGCGCGCCGAGGCACCGGTGCACGCCGTGCCCGAACGTCAGGTGGACGGCGTCGTGCCCCTCGGGTGCCAGCAGCTCCGGGTCCGCGAAGGCCGCGCCGTCGCGGTTGCCGTGCAGCAGCGAGACCACGACGGCCTCGCCCATCCGCACCGTGGTGTCTCCGAGGACGACGTCCTCCAGCGCGACGCGGGTGAAGCTCATCGGTGTGGCGGGGGTCAGGCGCAGAAGCTCCTCGACCGCGGCGGGCACGGTGTCGGGCCGTTCCCGCAGCTGCCCGTACGCGACGGGGTCGGACAGGAGGGCCAGTACCGACAGGCTGATCTGGCCGACCGTGGTCTCGTACCCGGCCATCAGCAGGGTGAGGCCCATGGTCAGCAGCTCGCCCATGGACAGGTCGCCCCGGTCGTGCGCCCGGATGAGGTCGCCGAGCAGGTCGTCGTCCTGGCGCTGCCGCTTGTGGCCGATGAGGTCGGACATGTAGTCGACCAGCTCCAGTCGCCGCCGGGACTTCTCCTGCGGGCTGCTGGCGGAGATGTCGAACAGCACCTCGACCCAGTTGCGGAACCGGGGGCTGTCCTCGGGCGGCACGCCGAGCAGCGAGCACAGGACCTGCAGCGGCAGCGGCGTCGCGAGCCCTTCCACCAGGTCGCTGCCGGGTCCTGCCGCGGCGAGCCGGTCGAGGTGTTCGTCGGTGAGCCGCTCGACGTACGGCGCCATGGCGGCGACCCGGCCGGTGGTGAAGGCGCCGGTCACGATGCGCCGCAACCGGGTGTGGTCGGTGCCGTCCATGCTCATCATCGAGTCGCGCACGGGCTGGGCGTCGTTGAACTTCGGCGCGTGGTCCGCGACGGCCTCGGCCCGGCTGAACCTCTTGTCGATGAGGACCAGGCGGCCCAGCGCGTAGTCGCAGACCAGCCACATCTTGTCGCCGGTGGGTGCGACGATCGGGACGACGCCCTCCCGGCCGCCGCGCAGAAAGGCCGGCAGCGGCCCGAGGCCGCCGGTGTCGGACATGCGCATGCGGGTGCTCCCGCTCGTGTGGTCGGCCATCAGTCGCCCAGGATCCGGCGCTCGACCTCGCGCAGCGTCTCGGTGCTCCGGTTGAAGGCGATGCGCACGTGGTTGCGACCGCGTTCGGGGTCGGCGAAGAAGGGCGCACCGGGAACGAGCAGCACGCCCGCCCGGTCCAGCAGGTCGCGCACGTACTCCGTGCAGTCCTGCCGCCCGCCGGTGAGCGGGCCGATGTCGGCGAAGAGGAAGCAACCTCCTTCCGCCGGGGCGAACTTCATGCCCGCCCGGGAGAAGATCTCCTGAGCCAGATCCCGCCGGCGTTCCATCTCCCGGTTGACCGCACTCAGTTCCCCGGTTTCGGCCACCCGTCCCGCGGCCACCTGGAGCGGCGCCGCGGTGCCGTTGGTGGTCAGCTCGTGCACCCGGCGAAGGGCCTCCGTGCGCTCCCGTGCGGCGCGAAGGAAGCCCAGCCGCCAGCCGCTCACCGCGTGACTCTTGGAGAGCGATCCGATGACGACGCTGCGCTCGGCCAGTCCCGGGATCTCGGTGACC
This sequence comes from Streptomyces sp. NPDC006435, assembly GCF_040612315.1. Classification (NCBI taxonomy): domain Bacteria; kingdom Bacillati; phylum Actinomycetota; class Actinomycetes; order Kitasatosporales; family Streptomycetaceae; genus Streptomyces; species Streptomyces sp. NPDC006435. The sequence goes on along the minus strand of NZ_JBEXPY010000091.1, from coordinate 3,418 downwards.
GAGAGGTGGCGGCGGCCGTCGAAGACGAAGTTGCTGTACACCTCGTCGGAGATCACGGTGACGTTCCACCGCTCGCACAGTGCGGCGATCTCCGTGAGTTCGTCGCGGTCGAGGATCTTCCCCGTGGGGTTGCTGGGAGTGTTCAGGACGACCGCCCTGGTCCTGGGCGTGAAGGCGGCGGCGAGTTCGGCCGGGTCGTAACGCCAGTCGGGCGCGTACAGGGGCACGAAGCGGGGTACGGCGCCGACGAGTTCGGCGGCGGCCGTGAACTGCTCGTATCCGGGGGTGAGCAGGACGACCTCGTCGCCGGGGTCGAGGGTCGCCAGGAGCGCGACGAAGAGGGCCTCGGTGGCCCCTGCCGTGACGGTGATCTCGGTGTCGGGGTCGGTGGGGGTGGTCAGCATCCCGGTGATCCGCTGCCGCAGCAGGGCTTCTCCCGCGGGGTGCTCGTACTGGTTGTGTCCGGCCCGCATGGCGGCGGCCGCCTCTTCGATCAGGTCGCCCGAGATCTCGGGGTATCCCGGGGTGCCGACCGCCATGTCGATGGCACCGCGGGAGCGGGCCAGCACGAACAGGTCGGTGAGCGTGTTGCCCGACAGCTTCGCCGCCCGTGCGGATATGTGCGCGCCAAGGGGTGTGGAATGCGTCATGTCCGTTTCTCCATCGTGCGGATCCGGTCGTGCCGAATCACGGGAAGTGCCGTACCGGTGCCGGGGCCCCGGTCCTGTGGAAGCACCAGCCGGAGGCGGACGGCGGCTGGTGCCGTCCGCCTCCGGCGGGTGTCAGTGCCGGTCCGGGCCTGCGGGACCCTGCCCCTCCTCGCCGGACCGGGCCAGCCGTGCGGACACCACGCGGCCGACCTCGGCCAACGGCACCGGCTGGGTCATCCGGCTGTGCGTGCACTGCAGTTCGTGCACGTCGAGCGCGCCGGTCACATAAGGGTTCCAGGCGGCGGGCGTGGGCCTGCCGCCCGGCTCGTCCTCGGTCGAGGTGAACAGCAGCAGGTCGCCCCGGTAGGTGCCGGGGACGAAGCCGCGGCCGATGTTCACGTTGTTGGTGAGCACGTCCGCGATGGACTGGATGTTCTCCTCACCGAGGTTCGCCATGGCGCTGCCCTCGGCGCGCGCCAGCTCGATCGCGCGCTGGAAGTCCAGCGGTTCCTCGCCCTCGGGGCGCAGCGGCACTCCGAGGAACTCGAGCAGCCCGTCCAGCACTTCCCGATGCCCGATGATCTGTTCCGCGTCGACCCGCGTACCGGCGTCGGCGGTACGGGCGGCGGGGTCGGGGTAGCCGTCCATCACCACCAGCAGCGGCACCTGGGCGCCGTCCTCCTGGAGGCGGGTGGCCACGGCGTGCGCCACCACGCCGCCGAACGACCATCCCAGGAGCTGGTACGGCCCCTCGGGGCTGACCTCGCGGATCCGCGCGACGTAGTCGTCGACCATCTCCGCCATGGTCGCCGGCCTCTGTTCCGCGCGGGCCAGGCTGCGGGCCTGCACGCCGTAGACCGGGACCTCGGGACCGATGTGCTTGAGCAGCCCCGCGTACCCCCAGCTGATGCCTCCGCCGGGGTGGATGCAGAACAGCGGCGGACGTTCGCCCCCGGGACGCAGCGGCAGCAGCACCTCCAGTGCTCCTTCGGCCGACCCGCCGTCCAGCTCGTCCGCGAGCCCGGCCGGGGTGGGCGTCCGGAAGAGGCTGAGCAACGGCAGCTCGGTGCCCAGTACGTCGCGGACACGGCCGAGGAGCCGGATGGCGAGCAGGGAGTGCCCGCCGAGCTCGAAGAACGAATCCTCCGGGCCGACCCTGGGGACGCCGAGCACCTCGGCGTACAGGTCGCAGAGCACTTCCTCCCTGGGCGACCTCGGCGGCCGTCCGGAGCCGGTCGGCACCGTGACGGACGGCAGCGCCTTGCGGTCGAGCTTGCCGTTGGGCGTCAACGGCATCGACCCGACCAGCACCAGGGCGGACGGCATCATGTATTCCGGGATGCGTCCGGCGATGAACTCTCGTACTTCCTGGGCAAGTTCACCGATCCGTTCGGCCGCCGCGGGATTCGTGGCGTATCGGTCGAGCTCGGCGTCGACCGGTCGGTCGGGTGCGTACGCCTGGATCTTCACCGCCGTCGAACGGGTGTCGTCGGTCGGCACGAGCACCGCGTCGAACAGGTCCGCCGACCCGGCCGACCATGTCAGCGCCACCTGGTAGCCGTGCGCGGTTCCGATCCGGTGCAGGACCTCGGGGTCCAGTGCGCCCGTGGTCCGCGAGGCCCCTGCGGCGAGGGCCCTGCGGACGGGGGCGCCGGACGCGAGTGCCCTGGCGGCGGCGATCTCCTCCACCAGCCGGGCGTTGGGCACCGCGGACACGCGCAGCGCGGCGGGCTCCCGGGCGGCCAGGAGCTTCGTGAGCTCCTCGGCGGAGGTGAAGTCCGCTCCCCAGCGCAGCTGCGGAACGGCTCCGGCGACCGGCGGGTCGACCGGGGACTTGCGCAGCACGGCGTCGTACCGGTACCTGGACAGCTCGTTGTGGTGCAGGCCGCGTCGGAGGAAGACGTCGGCCGAGCCGATGTCCTCCCGGCTGTCGCGCAGGCCGAGGAAGAACTCCGGGTCGAGCAGGAGCTCCCTCTCGTGGAGCACCGCCTGGTCGGCGGTCCTGCGGAGCACGGCAGAGTCGGCGCTGTCGTCGGCGCGCGCGAGCTGGATCGCGGTGCTGAAGCAGTTGTGCAGCGCGCGGTTGCGTATGTCGCCGAGGAAGAGCGTTCCTCCCGGCGCCAGCAGCGTGAGCGCCTGGTCGACGACATCGGCCAGGTACGCGGCGTTGGGGAAGTACTGCGCCACGGAGTTGATCACAATGGTGTCGAAGAGCCTTGACGATCCTTCAGGCATCGACGGGTCGGCAAGGAGACCGCCGATGTCATGCGCGGCCAGGGCCCGCAGGACCACCTCGCCGGTCCGTTCGGGCCGGTCGGCGAGCCGGGAACGCAACCCTTCGACTGCGGCGGACGAGGCGTCCACACCCCAGTAGGCGTCCACGTGCGGCGCCACCTCGGCCAGGACGAGTCCGGTACCGACGCCGATCTCCAGGACCCGGCGGGGGCGCAGGCCGAGAATGCGCTCGACCGTCGTGTCACGCCATTCGCGCATCTCCTCCAGAGGGATCGGCGCGTCGTCGTAGCTGCTGGTCCATCCGGAGAAGTCCTCTCCGAAGGGAGGCCGGTCGCAGTCGACGGGCGCGGCCTCGTAGACCTCGCTCCACAGCGCGCTCCACCGGTCGACCTGCCGACGCAGTTCATCGCCTTCGACGCTCGTGCCCCTGGGGACGATGTAGGCGGTGAGGCGTTGGTCGCCGGGCTGGTCCTCACGGACCACGGCAGCCGCCTGGAGGACCCCGGGATGAGCCGCGAGCACGGACTCCACCT
>NZ_JBEXPY010000090.1:0-13463 GCF_040612315.1 Streptomyces sp. NPDC006435 | reverse complement strand
GCGTAAACGGCCACACTCCCGATCCCGGCATCCCGGCACGCCCGAGCAACACGGACAGCAATTTCGCCACGGTTGGCGATGAGCACCTTGCGCACAATGGGTCCTTCCCTCATGACTCCGCAGCCCGTCGAGGCCCGGAGCGTGAGCCGAGTACCGCGTCGGAATATCACCTTCAGCATGTGCGGCGGAGGCCGGCATGTGCAATGCGCGAAACGCCAAAGGTATGTCAGACACCTACAGGGACCGTCCGGGGCATCGGCGATGCGACATCCGGGTTTCCTCACGCAGTCATGCGCTGTGCCAATTCCTGCTCGCACTCGTCTCTGTTCCCGTCCGGCATCGCCACCTTGGCGTAGAGGTAACCGGACGCGGGCATGGCCAGCACTCCGGCCGCCAACGCCTTGGCCACCGCGTCCAGGCGGGAAACCGCATCCAACTTCCGGAAGGCGGCGTACAGATGGCGCTTGACGGTGCCGGTGGTGATGCCCAGGGAACGGCCGATCTGCTGGTTGGTCATGGCGGTCGCCACACCGCGCAGCACCTCGGTCTCCCGTTGCGAGAGGGCGGGAACCGGCCGGTTGGCGGAGTCCTGCACCTCCGCGGGGGCCAGTTCGCGCACTGCGGCGAGCAGGGCGTTCCAGCCCGCGTTCCGGGGGAGGTACGCCCGAAGCCCGGCTGCCTCCAGGGCGCGCCGATCGCTCGCCGTGTTTCGTGAGGAGAGCGCGAGGACGGCTGCCCCGGGAGCCACGGAGCGCAGCGCGCGGAGCGTACGCACCGCCGCGCTCTTCGTCGCCCAGGGCTCGAACAGGATCACGTGCGGGTTCAGGTCCGCCGCACGGCGCAGGAGCACGTGTTCACCGGCAGCCTGTCCGAGAACGCGCATATCGGGCTGGGCACGGAGCAGTTCGGTCAACGATTCGCGCAGCAGCGTGGTTTCACCCGCGACGAGAACGGTCACGCGAGGCATAATTCCCCCATGTCCCCCTCGGTGGCGGACGAATGAGCCCACTCCGCGGTGCAGGGCCGTACGGGCGACGGGCCTGATTTCGGGCGGAGCGAAAGCGAACCGGATCCCGATTCGGGACGGCAGCGCGCGGCAAGTCCGATGTGCGCCCTGATCGGACGAGGCGTGGACCATGGCGGTTTTGTTCTGCAACGTGCATTCATGGAAATTTCCCCTCGGGCGACGCGGACGTCCGAACCGAGAGGAATGATAGCCAACGCATGCATGGAATGGGTTCTGATCAAGGAATCCTTGACGGTTCAAGAATGCCTTGAGGAGAATCGGCATGGTGCGGGCGCCCTTGCCCGCGAGATGTCGTTGAGTTATCCAGAATTTCCTCTGGAGCTCGGCGGAACGTCCCGCGCATTCAGCCTGTTAAGTCTTGGTTAAATCTTTGTGCCGAGCAGAGTGCCTCCGGAGGCGTCGATAAATGATCCGGTGATCCAGCGCGACTCGTCGGAGGCGATGAACGCGACGACGTCGGCGATGTCGGAGGGTTCGCCGACACGTTTGAACGCCGAAAGGTTCGACATGGCCGCCAGCGATTCCGGGTCGTCGAACACGGGGTCGCCGTTGTTCGTCACCCCTGGTGCGACGGTGTTCACGGTGATTTCGCGGGGAGCGGCATGAGCCGCCAGATGCAGTGTGATCTGCTCCATGGCGCCCTTGCTCATGGCATAGCCGATCTGCGAAGGGAAGGCGGAACGGGTCATGCCCGAGGACATGTTGATGATCCTGCCGCCCGCGGGCATCCGTGCCAGGGCGCGTCGTGCCAGGAGGAAGGGGGACCTGGCGTTCACCAGGTAGCACTGGTCCAGTGTTTCCTCGGTCACCTCGTCGGGCCCGGCCCCGTCGAATCCGGTTCGGGCCGCGTTGTTGACCAGGATGTTCAGCGCCGGGTCGCCGCAGCGCTCCTCGAGTTCTGCCTCCATGGTGGCGAAAAGTGATTCCTCCGCCCCGGATCGGCCGAGTTGCGCACGTACGGGGAAGGCCCGGCCGCCGCTCTTTTCGATCAGTGCCACGGTTTCCGCGGCCGCGGCCTCGTTCGTCGCGTAATGCACGACGACCAATGCCCCGTCCCGGGCCAGTCTCAGGGCGATGCCCCGCCCGATCCCTCTGCTGGCACCCGTGACGAGCGCCGTTTTGTTCCGCAGCCTCTGTGACTGTGTCATGCGCCCTTCTCTCTGCGGTTCGTGTGTCGCCGTGATTTCGGTCGGCGGTGGCGCAAAAATGTCGGTCGAAGGGAAAGTCGGGATCATGTCGGCCGTGGCATCCGAGGAAATTATGCCCGGTGTTCCATGTCCGATTCGGCGGGCGGGTGAAGAGGAGCTACATAATATTGTGAAGGGTGGACTTTTGTGGGGATTCCGGGTTTTCCGGAGGAAAGGGCCGCAGGTGGCGGGGCCGGGCGGGAAACGGGTCCGGTGGCCCTGGGAGCCGGAGGCGATGCGGAGCACGCGTCCGACCTGCCGGTGAGAGCTTCCACGCCTGTCCCGGGAACCACGGGAGGCGGCCCGAAGATCCTCAACCACGGGGAGCGGAGGGCCACTTGGTGACGTTCCCCGTGTGATCGCACGGAACATCGGGGGGCAACATGTTAAGGCTGCACTTCACGGATGCGGACCTGGCGAAGGTCTGGGTCGCACCGGGTCCGGACCCGCTCTGGGAGACGGTCCTCGGGATACAACTGATGTCCCGGAACAGTCCGAGGTCCTTCGGGGAATGGCGCCGCCGGGCCCGTACGGAACTGCGGCGCAAGGGCGTCGAGGGCCCGGCCCGGCTGGTGGGCGCGGCGGCACCGCCGGCGAGCTACTTCCCGGACTTCCTGACCCCGCCCGAGGGCTGCCACGGTCTTGAGGCCGGCCTGGAGGCGTTGCGGGCCACCCCGCCGGACCGGCTGGGCCGGGAGCTGGCGCTGACGGCGAACGTCCGCCGGCTGCCCCGCTGGTTCGCCGGTCTCGCCGCGGGCGAACGGGGCCATCTGGACGAGCTGGCCGACGCGGTCCGGTGCGTGTACGAGGCCGTCATCCGCCCCGACTGGACGCGGGCCGCTGCGACGGTGGAGGCCGACCGGATGGTCCGGGCCCGTGCCCTGCGCGACGGGGGCGTCGCCGGGCTGCTGGACTCGTTGCGTCCGGCGCTGGACTGGCGGGCGCCGACGCTGTACGTGCGCTACCCGGAGGACCGGGACATCCGTCTCGAAGGCCGGGGACTGTGCCTGATCCCGTCCTTCTTCTGCCACGGCGGCCCGGTCGCGCTCGCCGATCCGGAGCTGCCGCAGGTGCTCGTCTATCCGATCGCGCGCACGGAGGGGCCGGACGAGGCGCCGCTCGGCGCGGACCGGCGGCTCAAACCGCTCGGCGGACTCATCGGCCGGACCCGCGCCCGGGTGCTGACGGCCCTCCAGGGCTCGGCGACCACCGGCGAACTGGCGCGGGTGCTGCACATCTCGACGGCCTCGGCGAGCGAGCACGTCCGCGCGCTGCGGGAGGCCGGGCTCGTCCACGGCAACCGGGTGGGCGGCTGTGTCATCCACAGCCTCACCCCGCTCGGCGAAGCCCTGCTGCACGGCGTCACGGAACAGCTGGATGCCGCCTGACCGGCGGAGTTCGGTTCTGCCCGAACGCCGTCGCCATCGAGTGCCCGGTGCCCCGATGCTGATACGGCAGCCGGGGGGCGACGAGGGGACGAAACAGAGCCTTCCGACGCACGAAGGGAACAACACGCACATGCCGCACCGCCGTTGACGACGACGGCGCGGCTCGGGGGAAGGAAGACCTGTCCATGAACACCATCACCACCGGCGGGAAGCGCACGGCCGCCTCGCGCCGCGGCGCACGGTTCGCCGCACTCACGATCACCGCGCTCGCCACGGCGGGCGTCCTCGTCCCGGCCGGCACCGCCTCGGCGGCCCTCCCGCCGCCGCCCGGCGAGTACCCGGTCAGCAAGAAGCTGTCGACGTACAAGTTCCAGCAGCAGTCGACGTACTACTACTGCGGTCCGGCCGCCACCCGCCTCGCACTGACCCAGCGGAGCACGACGGTCGGCCAGAAGACCCTGGCGAAGGACCTGAAGGTCGAGGAGAACGGCAAGCAGACCGACAACATCGGTCTGGTCACCAAGGTCCTCAACAAGCGTCTGCCCGGCTCCTGGTACGAGAACAAGTGGATCGGCGGCAACACGGCCACCAAGGCCCAGGTCGCGCTGCTGAAGAAGGACATCAGGTTCGACGTCAACAACGGCCGCGCCATCGTGGCCAACGTCTACGGCACGGCGACCGACACGGCGGACCGGAAGCACTCCTACAACCAGGGCCACTACCTCACCGTGGTCGGCTACGCGAAGAATGGCGACCACGCGGTCATCGAGGACATCGCGATCAGTTCCTCCAAGACCCACCGCTACACGATGACGACGAAGCGGCTCGCGGACTGGATCGCGTCGAGGGGCTACTCGGCATAGCACGGCCCGCGCGAACGGTCCATGAGGGACGGTTCGCGCGGGACGGGGGAAACGGAAGGGGGTTCGGGGCGACGGCGGTCGCCCCGGGCCCCCTTCGCCGTACGGAGCGGGTGCGGCCGGTCAGGGAGCGCCGGTGCAGAAGATGATGCCGCCGAGAGCAACCGGACCGCTGCGCACCGGTGCAGGGAGTCACGCAATCGCTCCACGGGCCGGAGGCGCCGTGGGGCCGCCCCGTCACGCCGACGGCGTCCGCCGACGTCAGCGGGCGGAGCCCAGCTCCGCGAGCACCGCGTCCGTGAACGGCGGCCACGCCTCCACCGCCCACGGGCCGAAGGCCCGGTCGGTCAGCGCGACGCAGGCCGCGCCCGCGACCGGGTCGATCCACAGGAAGGTGCCGGACTGGCCGAAGTGCCCGAAGGCCGAGGGCGACGACGAACCGCCGGTCCAGTGCGGCGACTTGGAGTCCCGGATCTCGAAGCCGAGCCCCCAGTCGTTGGGGTTCTGGTGCCCATAGCCGGGCAGTACGCCCTTCAGGCCGGGGTGCACGACGGTCTGCGCGGCCAGCACCGTACGCGGGTCGAGCAGCTGCGGGGTCTGCACCTCCGCCGCGAACCGCACGAGGTCGTCGACGGTCGAGACGCCGTCCCGGGCGGGCGAGCCGTCCATCGTGGTCGCCGTCATCCCGAGCGGTTCCAGCACGGCCTGGCGCACGTACTCCGGGAACGGGATGTCGGTGGCCTTGGCGATGTGGTCGCCGAGCACCTCGAAGCCCGCGTTGGAGTAGAGCCGCCGGGTGCCCGGCGCGGCCGTCGTCCGGTGCTCGTCGAAGGCGAGCCCGCTGGTGTGCGCGAGCAGATGCCGCACGGTGGACCCCTCGGGCCCGGCCGGCTCGTCCAGCTCGATGGCCCCCTCCTCGTACGCCACGAGCGCCGCGTAGGCCGCGATCGGCTTGGTGACGGAGGCGAGCGGGAAGCGGTGCGCGGTCGGACCGTGCGTACCGACGACGGTGCCGTCCGCTCGTACGACGGCAGCCGCCGCGGTGGGGACGGGCCAGTTGTCGATCATCGCCAGGCTCTGCATGCGTACGAGCGTAACGGGCGGAAGCGGGCAACCTTCGGGCGGACGGGGGCGGACCGGGTCGGCCGGTTGCCTTTCTCGCTTGCTTCGAGTGCACTCCAAGGTTCTAGCGTGGAGGGCATGACGGTGATGGAGAGCACTTCCACGAGGACGGACGCATGCGCATCGGCCCCCAGGGCGCACCCGCGCCCCGACGGCCAGGACCGCTACACCATCAGCGAGGTCGCCGCCTTCACCGGGCTCACCGCGCACACCCTGCGCTGGTACGAGCGGATCGGGCTGATGCCGCACGTCGACCGGTCCCACACCGGCCAGCGCCGCTTCACCAACCGGGATCTGGACTGGCTGACCTTCGTCGGCAAGCTGCGGCTGACCGGGATGCCGGTCGCCGACATGGTCCGGTACGCGGAACTGCTGCGCGAGGGGGAGCACACCTTCGAGCAACGGCAGGAGCTGCTGGAGGCGACCCGCCGCGACGTGCGGACGCGGATCGCGGAGCTCCAGGACACCCTCGCCGTGCTCGACCACAAGATCGACTTCTATGCGAGCGCCCGGAGGGCGCCGGAAAGGCCTTGCGTCTGATGACTGACGACAAGATCACCACGGTGGAGCTCGGCAGGGGCGGCCCGCAGGTCGGCGTGCAAGGGCTCGGCTGCATGGGCATGAGCGATGCCTATGGTGCCACGGACGAACGGGCCGCCCGCGAGACGCTGGAGACGGCGCTGGTGGCGGGTGTCACCCTTTTCGACACCGCCGACGTCTACGGCAACGGCGCCAACGAGACCTTCCTCGCCCCGTTCGTCAAGGCGCACCGGGACGAGATCACCCTCGCCACGAAGTTCGCCATCGAGTACAAGGACGACGACCCGCAGTATCAGGGCGTGCACAACGACCCCGCGTACATCCGCCGGGCCGTCGAGGACAGCCTGCGCCGGCTGGACACCGACGTCATCGACCTCTACTACATGCACCGCCGCAATCCGGCCGTCCCGTTGGCCGAGTCCGTCGGGGCGATGGCCGAGCTGGTGCGGCAGGGCAAGGTCAAGCAGCTCGGGCTGAGCGAGGTCACCGGGGCGGAGCTGCGCGAGGCGCACGCCGTGCACCCGATCGCCGCGATCCAGTCCGAGTGGTCGCTCTTCAGCCGGGACCCCGAGACCAGCGCCGCGTCCGCCGCGGCCGAGCTCGGGGTGACCTTCGTGCCGTACTCACCGCTCGGCCGGGGCTTCCTCACCGGGGCGTTCATGGACGCGGCCAAGGAGCTGTCGGCCGGGGACTTCCGTACGTCCCAGCCGCGCTTCAACGGCGACAACGCGCAGCGGAACACCGCCCTGCTGGAGCCCGTCCACGAGATCGCGGCGGCGCACGGCGCGTCGGCCGCGCAGGTGGCGCTCGCCTGGGTGCAGCAGCGGGCCCGGGTGCACGGCCTGGCCGTGGTGCCGATCCCGGGCACCCGCAGGAGCAGCCGGCTGCTGGAGAACGTGGCGGCGACCCGGCTCGTGCTGACGGACGAGGAGCTGGCGCTGCTGGAGCCGATCGCGGGACAGGTGGCCGGTGCCCGCTACCCGGACATGAGCTCGACGGCCGCCGCGCGCGAGTGACCGGGGGACCGGGGCCGGGCGCGCTGCCGTCCGAGCCGTCCGCCGTCCGTACCGCCGGTGCCCGGTGGGTGCGGGCGGCGGGCCGCCCGGGGCTCACCGCGCCTTCTCCTCGGTGATCGCGGCGAAGACGCGGAGCGAGTCCGTGCCCGGGGCGAAGTAGCCGGTGTGCCCGCGGGCGTCGTCGGCCGGGACGCGGCGCGCGCCGAACTCCGGGGCGGCCGGGTCGGGGCCGTGACCGAGCCCCGCCACCTCGACGTTCGGCACGTCGTCGATCCAGTCCGTGGCGTCCTTCGCGGCCCAGACCCGGGCGCCGGTGTGCAGATCGGCGACGTCGTCCGCGCGCATCCCGGGCGAGCCGAGCACGACCAGGTCCCTGGCGTGCAGCCGGGAGGCGGCGAGCCCGCACACGACGGAGCCGTAGCTGTGGCAGAACACGGCGGGCTCGGGCACCCCGTCGGCCGCGAGGCCGTCCGTGAACCGGGTCAGCCGCTCGGCCCCCGCCTCGGCGAGCGAGCCCGTCGCGGCGTCGATCCCGAGGCCCACCGGGGTGGTGTACCCGGCCCAGGCGACGACGGCGCTGCCGGGACCGGTCCGGGCGCGCAGCGACTTCGCCATGCCGGCCGGGGTGCCGTACACGTCGTTCGTACGGTCGAAGGTCCCGGCGTCGATGTCCGAGCCCGGCACCACGACCGCGACGTGACGCGCGGTGTCCAGGTCCCCGAACACCTCGGCGACCTGGCCGCGGCCGCGCGGGTCGAAGGCCAGGATCTGCCGGCCCGGCGCGGCGAGCCGCGCGTACCGGGGATCGTGATCGGCGCGCAGGGAAAGGGCGTTGGCCCGGTAGCGCAGTCGCACCGGAACCCCGTCCAGATTGCCCACGACGAGCGGATGCCGCGTCACCAGGGTCTGCTGCTGATCCGCGGTCAACTTCCGGAAGAAACGGCTCACTTCGGCCGGGGTGGCCCGCTCCGGGTCGGGCAGCCGGCGGTCCAGCACCCGGTCCGCGCGCCAGGCGGCGGTACCCGGCGGCGGCCCGGTCACGGCCTGCTGAGTGTTCCCGGACGCCCAGCCGGCCGTACCCGTCACCGTGGTGATCGCCAGCGCGATCGTTATCAGGGTCCTCGCGTAGCGGCGCATCCCGTTCTCCCCCTCCGGCAGACCCGGACTCCCGCACACCGAACTGGCGTGACAGAGAGAAAACTAGGAGGTCGGCGGGGTCGAAGGCGTCACACCGGAGAGCCAGGTCCGAAGTGCTACCTGGGTGTTACGAGACCGGTCCGCAGGGCACGGGACCGAGACGGAACGGGGGGCGTCCGGGGCCGCGCCCCACCGGGGCCGGAACGGAACGATCCGGACGAAAGGCCCTATGCCTCGCCCGGCACCACCACTCCGGACTCGTACGCGAAGATCACCGCCTGCGCCCGGTCCCGCAGGTCCAGCTTGGCCAGCACCCGTCCGATGTGGGTCTTCACGGTCTGCTCGGCCAGCACCAGCTTCCCCGCGATCTCCTGGTTGGACAGGCCCCGCGCGATCAGCTCCAGCACCTCCGTCTCGCGCGGGGTCAGCCCGTTCAGCCGCAGCGCGTGCCCGCTCCGGGTGACGCCGGTGGGCCCCTGCCGGGCGAAGTCCGCGATCAGACGGCGGGTCACGGACGGGGCGAGCAGCGCCTCGCCCGCCGCGACCACCCGCACCGCCGAGATCAGGTCCGCGGGCGGCGCGTCCTTCAGCAGGAAGCCGGACGCCCCGGCGCGCAGCGCCTCGTACACGTAGTCGTCCACGTCGAACGTGGTCAGCATCAGCACCTTCGGCCGGTGCACCGCTCCCGTCGGCGGGTTCAGCAGCTCGCGGGCCGCCGCCAGGCCGTCCATCTCGGGCATCCGCACGTCCATCAGGACCACGTCCGGCAGGGTGGCCCGGCTGATGTCGACGCCCTGGCGCCCGTCCGGCGCCTCACCGACCACGTCGATGTCGCTCTGTGCCGAGAGCAGTGCCGCGAACCCCGCCCGCACCATGGCCTGGTCGTCGACGATGATCACGCGGATGGTCAAGAGTCCTCCGGGGCCTTGGACGTCACAGGGGTCAGGGGCAGCCGCGCGGCCACCCGGAAGCCGCCGTCGGGCAGCGGTCCGGTGTCCAGCGTGCCGCCCGTCAACCGTACGCGTTCCCGCATGCCGACCAGACCGTGCCCCGTCCCGGTCGTCTCCAGCGGCGAAACGGGCCGCACCGCACGGTCGTTGACCACCAGGACGGTCAGATGCGCGCCGTCGGACGCGACCGACACCCGGGTCAGCGCACCGGGTGCGTGCCGCACCACGTTGGCCAGCGCCTCCTGCACGATCCGGTACGCCGACACGTCCACCGCCTGCGGTACGTCCGGGAGCCGGGCGGGCACCGACAGCTCGGCCGGCAGCCCGGCCCGTACCGTCGCCTCCACCAGTTGCTGGAGCCGGTCGAGCCCCGGCTGCGGCGCCCGCTCGCCCTCCGTGCCGTCGTTGCGCAGCACCGTCAGCAGCCGCCGCATCTCCGTGAGCGACTCCCGCGCGCTCGCTGCGATCGCCTCGAACTCCTCGCGCGCCTCCTCGGGCAGCCCGCTGATCCGGTAGGGCGCGGAATCGGCCTGGACCGTGATCACGGACATGTGGTGCGCGACCACGTCGTGCAGCTCGCGGGCGATCCGGGCGCGCTCCTCCAACAGTGTGCGCTGCGCCCGCTCGGCCTCGCTGATGGTCTCCTGCTCGGCGAGCCGGCGCTGGGCGTCGCCCCGCTCCCGAATCACCGCGCCGACCACCATGAGCAGCGCGCCGATCACCGGGAGCAGCGCCGAGGTGCCGTTGCTGCGGTCCGTGGCGGCCAGGTGCAGGACCAGGCTCGCCACGGCGGTCAGCGCCCAGACGGAGATCACGGTCCGCCGGGTCTCGCGCAGGGCCACCGCCAGCATCACGAAGAGGTAGGAGATCAGCGTGGGCGGGGGCCACGGCCAGATGCCCTGCAACGGGTCCGGGTACCCGAGCAGCACCAGCGCCCCCACGACATCGGCGGGGAGGATGATCCACCACGCCTGCAACGGGCGGTGCGCCAGCATCAGCAGCGGCGCCGCCTGGGCGACGGCCAGCAGGCCCGCCGCCGCTTCGTCCACCCCGTACTCGTTGGTCAGCATGTTGAGCGTGACCGGGAGGAAGAGCGCCGTGAGGGCGACGACCACCACGTACGGCAGCAGCCTCCGCCACCGCTTGGACGCGTTCGCGAGCGGTGGGACCGGGGGATGGGAGGGGTGGCGCAGGCCGTGGGCGATCTCGCGCAGATTGCGGCGGGCGGCGCTCACCAGGCCGTCGGCTGCGGGCTGCGGACGCGGCGGCGCCTCGGCCGGGGTGCGGGAAGGGGATGTGGTCATGGCCGCAGCAGCCTAGGCAGCGGACCGACCCGATGGCGTCATACCCGGGTTCCGGTTCACCGCCGGGTCTCTCGTACGGGGGTACTACCGGCGGGGCGGACCGGAAGGACCGCGAGGACCCGGCGGCGGGAGGCCCGTGGCGCTCCGGGGCCGGGGCCCGTGGCGCCCCGTCCCCGGAAGTCCCCGGTGTCCTACAGCTCGGCGAGCAGCTGGGCCTTCTTGGCGCTGAACTCGTCGTCCGTCACCAGACCGGCCCGGTGCAGCTCCCCGAGGTGCCGGATGCGGTCCGCGATGTCCGAGGGGTCGCGCCGTCCCGCGCCTGCCAGGACGGTGGCCGGGGCGGCGGCCGAATGGTTTCTGCGCACGGATTCCAGCACGGCCGCGGCGAACGGCAGCGACTCGTGCACCGGGCCGTAGCCGAGGCCGAACACCACCGCGGCCGGGTCCTGGTCCGCCCGCGTGGGGCGGGGCGACAGCGACTGCGGGCTCCGCAGCCCCGGCCCCGTGCCGTCCGTGCCCGGCCCCGTACCGGCCCCGCCCGCTTCCATGCCCATGCCGGTACCGGCGCAGCCATCCGGCGTCAGGCACTCCGAACCCCTCCGGACCAGGCGCAGATAGCCCTCCAGCCCCTCCGGCGAGCGCCACTCGACACCGCTCAGCTCCGTCACCCCGAACGTCTGGTCGCCGGCCTTCCACTTCGCCGTGGAGGCACCCGTCCAGAACCAGCGGAAGGAGACCCGCTGCCCGTCGAAGCCGGCCCGTCCGTCGTACGCCTTGAACTGCATCGGCGCCTCGGGGGCCGCGACCAGGAACCGTTCGGCGGGCTCCGCCGCGTCCGCGCCGAGCACGGCGCGCAGCGCGTCCGCGTAGTACTCCGCCGGCGTCTCGCGCTCGGCGGGGAGCACCAGCCGGTACGGATCGCAGCTGTCCTTCAGCTGCCCGGCGGCAGCCTCCATCAGCGGATCGGCACCGGGTCTCGGCACGGCGTGCAGGACCACCGTGCCCCGCTTGCCGGGGGTCAGCGTCACCGATGACAGCGCCGCGTGCGGAACACGACGCTCACGCAGGCTCTGGAAGAGCTTCGGCGTGCGGATCCCCCGTTCGAAGCGGATGAGCACGGAGTCGGTGTCGAACTCCCAGGTGGCCTGAATTCCGGCCAGCACATCACCCATGCGCCTCATCGTATGCGGCACTTGCTCACTCGTCCCCTTTCGGAGCAGACCATGATGTGCAGGACGGTTGCGGTACACCGCGACCGTCAGATGTCCTGGGATCCGGCGATTCGTTCCCGGCAGCCGTCGTCGGACTCCGCACAGCTCACCGATTCGTAGGCCCCCACACCGATCGCGGCGAAGTTGCCGAGGCTCTCGGTCCCCGGCTCGAAATAGCCGCTGTGCCCGATCGCGTCGCCCGCCGAGACGACGCGCGAGCCGAAGCCGGGGTCGACCGGGTCGGCGCCGTGTCCCAGGATGCCGAGCCGCAGGTTCGGCACGTCCTCGATCCAGTCGCCGCGGTCCCGCATCGCCCACACCCGGGCGCCGGTGCGCAGCTCACGGGCGTTCTCCACCCGCATGCCGGGGCTGCCCGCGACCGCTATGTCGCCGACCCTGGGGGGCAGTTCGCGCGCGGCGACCCCGCAGACCACCGAGCCGTAGCTGTGGCAGAACAGCGAGACCGGGGCGCTGCCGGGCAGGGCGTCCATCAGCGCGTTCAACCGCACCGCCCCGCGCGCGGCGAGGTTGCCCAGGGCCGCGTCCACACCGATGCCGGCGGGCGTGGTGTAGTCGGCCCAGGCGATCACGGCGGTACGGACGCCGGGCCGCGCGGCGCGCTCGGCCGCGTACAACGACTTCGCCATGCCGACCGGCGCGGCGTTCGTCTTCGGCGCGGACCGCTCCAGCGTGAGCAGGCCGGTGTCGACGCCGGGGACGATCACGGAGACCCGTTCGGCCCGGTCGAGATCGCCGAACACCTCGGCGGCACGGCCCCTTCCGGACGGGTCGAAGGCGAGGAAGTGCCGGCCCCGGGAGAGCATCGAGGCGAAGCGGTGCGCCCGGCGGAACGCCTCCGCGCGCCCCTCGGGGGAGAGCCGCACGTCGTGCGTGCGCCGCTGCTCGACCTTCCGCGCCTGCACCAGCGCCAGCCGGTTGGCCCGGTAGCGCAGAGTGACCGGGGCGCCGTTCAGGTTTCCCACGACCAGGGGGTACCTGTCGGCCAGTCCGGTGCGTTGCGCGGCCGTGAGCGAGGCGAAGAAGTGGGCCAGCCGGTACGACGGGGTGTCGACGCCCGGCAGCGCGCGACCCGCCACCGTGCCCCGCGCCCAGGAGGCGAGCGCGATCTCGCGCGGCTCGTCGGAGCGTTGATGACGTACGGCGGTCCAGCCGGTGGTCGCCAGCATCACGAATACGACCGCGACGGCGAGCAGCGCGCGCCAGGCGGTGAGCGTGGGGGAGGAGTCGAAGGAAGTCACTCAGGCCCACATTAGGAGACGCACGTCGGCAGTCGTGGAGAGGGTGACGCACATCACTCGGCTGCGGGGAATTCGGGGCCGTCGATCTCACGCTGCGTGGTCGTCACAGGCACGCTCAGGCGCCCGGAACGTGTCCCGGGCGCCGCATGTGGCCGCCGGGGAGCGGCTGTTGTGAGGTCGGTCATGGTGCGACGGTGAGGCGTGCGGCACACCGGGCGGTTCGCCGGGCGGCGGGCCGGGGCCGTTGCCGCGTGTCGCTCGTCACCCGGCTCCGTCACCGATCACCGGTCGTCGGACGCCCGCCCGCCCGTCCGTTACCGGTCGCGGGGCGCCGGCTGTCCGGCGGTCGCGCACCGCCCGGCCGCGGTCGGGCGCTCGCCGAAGCGGGGGGCGCGGCGCGGGGGCGCGCCCGACGGCCGCGCCCCCCCCCCGCCGGGCGGCGGCGGGGCCGAGACCGAAGCA
>NZ_JBEXPY010000089.1:0-13910 GCF_040612315.1 Streptomyces sp. NPDC006435 | reverse complement strand
GATCCTGAGCGCCCGGCGGGTGCCGTCGGGACGGGTGGCGTCGGCGCTCACGGCGGCGGGGCCGTGGGATGCGTGGTCGAGGTGCATGGGTGCGGCTCCTGGTCCGTGCGGGGCGGGGTCACGAGGCGAACAGGCGGACCCGGCGGGCCGCGTGCGCCTCGGCGGTGATGTCGAGGAGGGGGGCGGAGGCAGCGGGCAGTTCGTCGACGGTTCCGTGCGCCGCGGCGGCGGCCCGTTCGGCGATCCGGTCGAGGTCGGGGGCGAGCCGGGCGAGGGCGGCGGTGGCCTCGAAGGGGTCGAGGGAGAGCAGCCGGACGACGGCGGTGGCGGGGCCGCCGACGGATTCGTACGCCGCCGCGTACGCGGCGTCCAGCGGTGCGAGACCGGCCGACCGGGCGGTCAGGCCCAGCACCACCGGTTGGTGGGCGCCGCGCGGCCGGGCCGCGGCGAGCGCGTCGAGTTCGGGGCCGGGCCAGGTGGCGCGGGCCGCCCGCATCAGTTGCCGGCCGAGTCTGCGGGCGACGGCGCGCAGTGCGGGCGAGGGGGTGCGGGCGTCGGCGGCCTCGTCGAGGGCGAGCGGGTCGTGGCCGTGGGCGGCCGCCGCGGCGAGTGCGGCGGCCGTGAGCCCGGCGGTGTGCAGCCGGCCCCGGCAGAACGCGGCGAGGTCCCCGGCGTCGCGGACCCGTCCCTGTTCCACGGCCGCTTCGGCACCACCGGAGTGGGCGTGGCCCCCGGCGGGGAAGCGGCCGTCGGCGAGGACGAGCAGGGCCGCCCGGCTCATCGCCCGGTCCGTGTCGTCGGTCGTGGACGGGCGGACCGCGCCGTCCGGCGCGTGGCCCGTTCCATCGGTCGCGTGGTTCGTCCCATCGGTCGCACGTTCCGCATCAGAAGAGGAAGTAGCGCTGGGCCATGGGCAGTTCGGCGGCCGGGGCCGGTTCGACCGGCTCGCCGTCGATCGTCACGGCGAAGCTGTCGGGGTCGACGTGGACCCGTGGCAGCGCGTCGTTCTCCCGCATGTCGGCCTTGGTGACGCCGCGCGTGCCGGTGATGGGCACGAACCGCTTCCCGAGTCCGAGGCGTTCGGGCAGTCCGTCCTCGACGGCCGCGCCCGCCACGAAGTTGAGGGAGTTGGCCGCGGGGGAACGGCCCACCGCGCCGAACATCGGCCGGGGCAGCATCGGTTGCGGCGTCGGGATGGAGGCGTTGGCGTCGCCCATCTGCGCGTACGCGATCTGGCCGCCCTTGATGACCAGGTGCGGCTTGACGCCGAAGAACGCCGGCTCCCACAGCACCAGGTCGGCGAGCTTGCCCGTCTCCACCGAGCCGGTCTCCCGGTCGAGCCCTTGGGCGACGGCCGGGTTGATGGTGTATTTGGCGACGTAGCGACGCACCCGGTGGTTGTCGGCCCTCCCGTCGCCGGGCAGTGCGCCGCGGCGCTTCTTCATCACGTGGGCGGTCTGCCAGGTGCGCAGGACGACCTCGCCGATGCGCCCCATGGCCTGGGAGTCCGAGGAGATGATCGAGATGGCGCCGAGGTCGTGGAGGATGTCCTCGGCCGCGATCGTCGAGGGCCGGATCCGTGATTCGGCGAAGGCCAGGTCCTCCGGCACGGCCGGGTTGAGGTGGTGGCAGACCATCAGCATGTCGAGGTGTTCCTCGATGGTGTTGACGGTGTGCGGCCGGGTCGGGTTGGTGGAGCTGGGCAGGACGTACGGCTCCGAGACGACCCCGATGATGTCCGGGGCGTGCCCGCCGCCGGCGCCCTCGGTGTGGTACGCGTGGATGGTGCGCCCGGCGACGGCGGCGAGGGTGTCGGCGACGAACCCGGCCTCGTTGAGGGTGTCGGTGTGGATGGCGAGCTGGGCGCCCGTCTCCTCGCAGACGCCCAGGCAGGCGTCGATGACGGCGGGGGTGGCACCCCAGTCCTCGTGGATCTTGAATCCGAGTGCCCCGGCCCGCAGTTGGGAGTGCATGGCCTCGCGCGACATGGTGTTGCCCTTGCCGAGCAGACCTATGTTGACGGGGTACGCGTCCAGCGCCTCGAACATCCGGGCGAGGTGCCACGGTCCCGGTGTGACGGTGGTGGCCCTGGTGCCCTCGGCCGGTCCGGTGCCGCCGCCGACCAGGGTGGTGATCCCGGCGGAGAGCGCCTGGTCGACCAGGGTCGGCGAGATGAAGTGGACGTGGGCGTCGATGGCGCCCGCGGTGAGGATCCTGCCGTTGCCCGCGATGATCTCGGTCTCGGGGCCGATGACCAGGTCGGGGTGGACACCGTCCATGGTGTCCGGGTTGCCGGCCTTGCCCATACCGGTGATCCGGCCGTCGCGGATGCCGACGTCCGCCTTGACCACGCCCCAGTGGTCGATGATCACGGCACCGGTGACGACGGTGTCCGGGGCGCCCTCGGCACGGGTGGTACGGGCCTGGCCCATCGATTCGCGGATCACCTTGCCGCCGCCGAACACCGCCTCGTCCCCGGCGATTCCGGGTCCGCCCGAGCGATCCTCCTCGATCTCCACGAACAGATCGGTGTCGGCGAGCCGGATCCGGTCGCCGGTCGTCGGCCCGAACAGGTCGGCGTATCCGGCGCGGTCGAGCTCAGCCATCGAGGGCACCTCCGGTCACGCCGCGCAGGCCGGGGACGACGCGACGTCCGGCGAGGGGCACGAGTTCGACGTCGACGGGCACACCGGGCTCGAAGCGCACCGCGGTCCCGGCGGGGATGTTCAGCCGCAGGCCGTGGGCGGCCGAACGGTCGAAGCCCAGACCGGGGTTGGCCTCCGCGAAGTGGTAGTGCGAGCCGACCTGGACGGGCCGGTCGGCGGTGTTGAGCACGGTGAGGCGGGTGACGGGGCGGCCCTCGTTGAACGGCACGGGCCCGTCCGCGTACAGGATCTCTCCGGGAATCATCGGCGGCCCCCGTCAGACGATCGGCTCGTGGACGGTGACGAGCTTGGTGCCGTCCGGGAAGGTGGCCTCGACCTGGACGTCGTGGATCATCTCGGGCACCCCGTCCATGACGTCGTCGCGGCCGAGCACCGCACGGCCCGACACCATCAGTTCGGAGACGGTACGGCCGTCGCGGGCGCCCTCCAGCAGGTGCACCGTGATCAGCGCGACCGCTTCGGGATGATTGAGCCGCAGCCCGCGTTCCCGGCGTTTTCGGGCCACGTCGGCGGCCACATGGACGAGCAGGCGTTCCTGCTCGTGCGGGGTCAGTCGCACGCTTCCACCTCACAGTCCCGTGCCCGGCCCCGGGCACAGCGGGACACTAGCCGCGCTCAACAGACTGTTGAACGCCGTACGGGTGTCCCGCGGCGAGGTATTGCACGTTAGGGCCGAAGTTTTTCCGGCACGTTAACCGACCCTTTGCCGATCCATGGACGTACGGCTCGCATGCAGGCCGACGCAAGGGGACCGGCGCACGGGCCGGCCCGAGGGGGCCGTGGACCGGGGAGCCGGCGGGGCGGCCCCGCCGCACCCCTCAGCTGCCCGGCTCCCGGTGCCGGGAGTGTTCCGCCGCGATGCCGAAGCGCTGCCGTTCGCCGGGAGCGGACGGCGGGGAGCCGATCGAGGAGACCGAACTGATCGCCCGCTCCTCGGCCGCCGCCTCCTCGTTCTCGAGTCGTTCCAGGTCAGCGGCCGAGACCAGCGCCACCAACGGCTTGCCGTGCCGGGTCACGACCACGCGTTCGCCGCCGTAGACGACACGGTTGATCAGTTCGGCGAGCTCAGCCCGTGCTTGCGTCACCGGAATCTCATAGGCCATGCTCCCCATCATAACCTTCTGTACGTCCTGTACATTTTTTACAGAAGCATGTGCAGGCTGCCGTGCAGACCCGGAGGAGAGGCATCGCCATGCTGTTCCGCCCCACCGCCCGCCACGTGCTGCCCGAGTTCACCGAGCGCACCAGCAGCGGGACCCGCACCCTCGACCCGTACTCCAAGCTGCTCTCCGAGCGGATCGTCTTCCTCGGCACCCCGGTCGACGACGCCGCCGCCTCCGACCTGATCGCCCAGTTCATGTACCTGGAGCACGACGCCCCGGACCGGCCCGTCTCGCTCTACATCAACTCCCCCGGGGGCTCGTTCGGGGCCATGTCTGCGATCCACGACACGATGCAGTACCTCAGCTGCGAGGTGGAGACCTACTGCCTCGGCCAGGCCGGCTCCTGCGCGGCAACACTGCTCGCCGCGGGCGCCCCCGGCCGCCGCCACGCACTGCCCGGGGCCCGGGTGGTGGTGCAACAGCCCGCGCTCCCCGAGCCCCTGCGGGGCCAGCCGTCCGACCTGGAGATCGAGGCGCGGGAGCTGGAACGGGTCCGGGGCGTGCTCATCGACCTGTTGGCCCGTCACACCGGCCGCGACGCCGAACGCATCGCCACCGACATCGAACGCGACCTGGTCCTCGACGCGGCGGGGGCCAAGGCGTACGGCCTGGTCGACCACATCGTGACGAGCCGCAAGGCGTCGCTCCCTCCGCACGGCGCGCGGTGAACGCCCGATGCAGCCGCCCGACTTCCCGCCGCTGCCCGCACTGACCCGCGCCGAGGGGGAGTTCATCGACCACTACCTCGAAGTCCTCGACCAGCTGGGCCGGATCAACCCGGCCCGGGGCAGCGACACCTACGGCGCGTTGCGCGCCGCGCAGGCACTGGTCTCACGGGCCGGCGACCTGCGGGACGCACTGGCGCTGATGCACGAGCGCGGGGAGGCCCGGATCCATGCCGCCACCCTGGCCCGGGCGCTGCGCGTGCTGGACGGGGAGCGGCGGGCCGGGCGCGTCACCGTACCGCCCGCTCCGGCGAGTTGACCGGCGCCCGGCCCTTCGCGTCCGCCGGAGGGCGCGCCGCCCCTCCCGTTCCGGGGCACGGTGCGCGTCACTCAACTCCCGTACTCGACACGCCCGGAGCGCACGGCGAAATTCCTCGCTCGTTCGGCGTAGGGAGTCCCTCGTGCGAGGGACTTGCCAACTTGCGTTTTCTGCGTGACCAGTGGACGGAATCAGCCGTTCCGTCCCTGGTACGAGACCGGGTCGAATGTCCCGAACAGCCGTCGGAATCGCCATGTCCACTCGAACGGGTCAGTCGTGAGGAGCCTCACAAATCCCCGTTTCGGCTCGGAAATCCGACAGTGAGTGCGTCAAGATCCCCTGGACGACAAGCCCCCGCCACCGCGGCGGGGCGGTCCGGGCGGACGCCGAGTCCTGCCGCCGCCCGGATGCCTGGTCGACGGAAGTGGATCGGCAGGAGTGGAGGACCCGAGCACAACGGGTCGGCCGGAACATCGGTCGTCCCTCGGGGTGAAGCCGCCGAAAGCGGCCGGGCAACTTCGCCAGCCCGAACCCGACAGGTCATCCTTCACAGGCGGCTGACGAAGGGTTGCGCATGACTGCGCAGGTTCATGTCCCGTCTCTGCTCGCCCGGGCCGGTACGGCCTCGGTTCTGACGCTCGCCGCCGTCGGCGGCACCATGCTCGCCCCGGGTGCCACGACGGAGGCCCAGGCCGCGACCCGGTCGATGAAGGCACTCAGCATCGCCGCGTCGAAGAAGGGTTCGCCCTACCGCTGGGGGGCCACCGGCCCCAACCGTTTCGACTGCTCCGGCCTGACGCTCTACTCGTTCAAGAAGGCGGGCAAGAAGCTGCCCCGCACGGCCCAGCAGCAGTACAACAAGACCCGTCATGTCTCGGCCTCGAACCGGCAACGCGGCGACCTGGTCTTCTTCCACTCCGGCCGCAGCATCTACCACGTGGGGATCTACGCCGGGAAGGGAAAGATCTGGCACTCGCCGAGGACCGGCGCGGTGGTCCGGCTGGAGAAGATCTGGACCAGGAGCGTCTACTACGGGCGGGTCCGCTGAGCCACGCCCGGCGGCCCGGGGGCACTTCCCCGGGCCGCGCCCCGGACGGGCGACGGCGGCGCCCACCGCCCGTCCGGCCCGTCCTCAGCCGCGCACGGCACCGGGCCACGGGAGCACGATCCACACCGTCTTGCCACCGTCGGCGGTGGGGGTGACCGTGAGCCGTCCCCCGCATTCCTTGGCCAGGGTCCTGATGATGACCATGCCGCGCCCGTTGTCCTGCTGGACGGCCGCGGGCAGTCGCCGGGGCCAGCGCGGATGACTGTCCGTCACCCCCAACGACAGTTGCTCCTCCCGGTCCAGCCGGAGGTCCACCGTGAAGGTGGGCGACTGCCCGAAGGTGTGCTGGACGGCGTTGGTCGCGAGTTCCGAGACGATGAGCCGGATTCCGTCGGCGAATTCGGTGCCGTCGGCCAGGCCCCATTCGGTGAGCACCCTGGCCACGTACTTCCGGGCCGCCGCGACCGATACCGGCTCGCTCGGCAGAGTGACGCTTGCTTCCTGATGATCCGCCATGGCAAGCCGCCCCTTTCCCACCCGGACCGACCGGCTGTCGGTCCGGGTCGTGCTTCGCGCCAGATTGCCACCGATGCTGCCCTCTGCAACGGTGATCCACCAAGATATGCATATATCTGTCGCTCGATGCGGTGAACCCTGTCACGCGAAACCGCAGGAGGGCGACAGACTGTCCGTTCGGCGGGCGAGGGAGGGAGGCCGCGGATGCGGCACGGTCCTGCGGTACGGCGTCGCAAGCTCGGGGAGGAACTCCGGAGCCTGCGCCACACATCGGGGCTGACCAGCCGGGACGTCGCGCGGATACTCGGCTGGCACCAGTCGAAGATCAGTCGGATCGAGACCGGTGTCAGCGGGGTGCGGCCGGCCGATGTGACCCGGCTGCTGGACGCCTACGGCGTGGACGACACCCAGTTGCGGGATCTCCTGACGACGCTGGCGGGTTCGGCGGGCGGGGGCGGCACCGGATGGTGGCACGCCTATCGCGGCCTGATCCCGCCCCAGTACCGCGACTTCATCAGCCTGGAGTCCCAGGCTCGGACCGCGCGCACCCTGGAGACCTCGGTGGTGCCGGGGCTCCTCCAGACGGCCGACTACGCGCGTGCGGTGACCCGGGCCTCGCTGGACGGACTGCCCGCCGCCCGGCTGGACTCACTGGTGGAGGTGCGCCTGGCCCGGCAGGGAGTGCTGCGCAACGATCCGCCGCTGCGGCTGAGCGCGGTGCTCGACGAGGCGGTCCTGCGGCGGGAGGTCGGCGGGCGACGGGTGATGAGGGATCAGTTGCGTCATCTGGCCCGGGTGGCCCAACTCCCCCATGTGCAACTCCAGTTGCTGCCGTTCTCGGTCGGCGGCTACGCCGGGCTCACCGGCCCTTTCGTTATTTTCTCATTTCCGAACACTTCTGATCTCGACGTGATTGTTCTTGACCACTTGACGAGTAGCCTCTACCTGGAGCGGAAAGAAGACCTTGAGGCGTACAGCTCGGCCTTCCGCACCATGCAGGCACACGCGCTGTCGCCCGAGCACTCGTTGGACCTCATCGCCGCGATCGACCGCGGCGACCGGTGACTTCGGACCGCCCGAGAGGACGTCATGATGTCGGATTGCCTCGCACAACACGACTTACGGTGGCGGCGCAGCAGCCGCAGCACGGGTATGAACAACTGTGTGGAAGCCGCTCCGTCCATGGACGGACGGCTGGCCGTACGGGACTCCAAGGACGTGTCCAGGCCACCGCTGCGGTTCTCCGCGGTGGCCTGGACCTCCTTCGTCTCCGGTCTGTGCCGGGATCCGTTCAGCTGATGGGGGCGGTCCGCCGCACGGTCGTCACTGCCGCGTCGATCTGCTCCTCGGTCAGGTCGGCGCGCGCGGTCAGTCGCAGCCGGGACACCCCGTCCGGCACCGACGGCGGCCGGAAGCAGCCCACGAAGACCCCGGCGGCACGGCAGTCGGCGGCCCAGCGCACGGCGGCCTCCGCCGACGGGGCGCGCACCGACACCACCGCCGCGTCGGGGCGCACGGCGGTCAGGCCGGCCGCCGTCAGCCGCTCGTACAGGGCGGTGGCGACCTCACGGGCCCGGCCGGCGCGTTCCGGTTCCCGGCGCAGCAGCCGCAGGCCGCCCAGTGCGGCGCCCGCCGCGGCCGGTGCGAGCCCGGTGTCGAAGATGAACGTACGGGCCGTGTTGACCAGGTGCTCGATGACCCGGGCGGGGCCGAGGACGGCTCCTCCCTGGCTGCCGAGGGACTTGGAGAGGGTGAGCGTGGCGACGGTCCCCGTGCCGCCCGCGAGACCGGCGGCGGCGAGTGCGCCGCGACCGCCTTCCCCCAGTACGCCCAGTCCGTGCGCGTCGTCGACGAGCAGCGCGGCGCCCTCCGCGCGGCAGACCTCGGCCAGGCGGGGCAGTGGTGCCGCGTCGCCGTCGACGGAGAAGACCGAGTCGGTGACGGCCAGCGCCCGGCCGCCGTGCGCCCGCAGTTCCTTGCGCACGGCGTCGGGGTCGGCGTGCGCGACCACGGCGGTCTCGGCGCGGGAGAGCCGGCAGCCGTCCACGATCGAGGCGTGGTTGCCCGCGTCGGAGACGATCAACGAGCCGCGTCCGGTGAGCGCCGTGACGGCCGCGAGGTTGGCCGCGTAGCCCGACGACAGCACCAGGGCCGCTTCGAAACCGCAGAAATCGGCCAGCTCACGCTCCAGTTCGGCGTGCAGTGCGGTGGAACCGGTGACGAGTCTGGACCCGGTCGCACCCGCGCCCCACCGGTGTGCGGCCTCGGCCGCGGCGGCGGTGACCTCGGGGTGCCGCGTCAGCCCCAGATAGTCGTTGCTCGCGAGGTCCAGGACGTCGGACCCGGCGGACCGGGGGCGGAGCGTGCGGACGAGCCCGGCGTCCGCGCGGCGGCGCGCCTCGTCGTCGATCCAGCCGAACGGGTCGAGGGGCATGAGCAATCCCTTTTGTAGGCAGCTCACAGACCCTAACCGCGGGCGCCACAGGTCATGGTGTGGCAATACACACACCCTCGACAGGCTCTGTTGTCCGGTTCCTCCTTGGCTGCGGGCCGTGCGGTAGGCCAGGATCATCGCCATGGACCTCCTGAACACGCTGGTGGACAAGGGGCTGCGGCGCGAGCTGCCGACCCGCGAAGAAGCACTCGCCGTACTGGCGACGTCGGACGACGATCTGCTCGAAGTGGTGGCCGCGGCCGGAAAGGTGCGCCGTCAGTGGTTCGGGCGGCGCGTGAAGCTGAACTATCTGGTCAACCTCAAGTCCGGCCTGTGCCCCGAGGACTGCTCGTACTGCTCGCAGCGGCTCGGTTCGAAGGCCGGCATCCTCAAGTACACCTGGCTGAAACCCGACGAGGCGTCCAAGGTCGCCGCCGCGGGCGTGGCCGGCGGTGCCAAGCGGGTGTGCCTGGTGGCGAGCGGTCGCGGTCCGACGGACCGTGACGTCGACCGGGTGTCGGAGACCATCGAGGCGATCAAGGAACAGAACGAGGGCGTCGAGGTGTGCGCCTGCCTCGGTCTGCTCTCCGACGGGCAGGCCGAACGGCTGCGCTCGGCGGGCGCCGACGCGTACAACCACAACCTCAACACGTCCGAGGGGACGTACGGGGAGATCACCACCACCCACACCTATGCCGACCGGGTGGAGACCGTGCAGCAGGCGCAGGCCGCCGGGCTGTCGGCGTGTTCCGGGCTGATCGCCGGGATGGGCGAGAGCGACGCCGATCTGGTCGATGTCGTCTTCTCGCTGCGCGAGCTGGACCCGGACTCGGTGCCGGTGAACTTCCTGATCCCGTTCGAGGGGACTCCACTGGCCAAGGAGTGGAACCTCACCCCGCAGCGCTGCCTGCGCATCCTGGCGATGGTCCGGTTCGTCTGCCCGGACGTGGAGGTACGGCTCGCGGGCGGGCGCGAGGTGCATCTGCGCTCGATGCAGCCGCTCGCCCTGCACCTGGTCAACTCGATCTTCCTGGGCGACTACCTCACCAGCGAGGGGCAGGCGGGTCAGGCGGACCTGGACATGATCGCGGACGCCGGTTTCGAGGTGGAGGGCGCGGACACCACGACGCTGCCCGCGCACCGCGCGGAGTCCGGCGGCGGCTGCGGTTCGCACGGGGGCGGCTGCGCGCCGTGCGGCGACGCGCCCGAGGAGACCGCGGCTGCTCCCCAGGAGGCGTCGGCCGCGCGCACGGACCTGGTGGCGGTCCGCCGCCGCGGTGCGGGGACGGATCTCGCCCCCAATGCGTGAGGCCCTCTCCCCGGCCGAGCTGCGCGCCCTGGACCGGGCCCACGTCTGGCATCCGTACGGCCCGATGCCGGGCCGGCAGGAGCCGCTGGTCGTGGAGTCCGCGTCCGGGGTGCGGCTGCGGCTGGCCGAACAGGTCCACGGGCAGCGCGAATTGGTGGACGGCATGTCGTCCTGGTGGTCGGCCGTGCACGGATACAACCACCCGGTGCTCAACGAGGCGGCCCGCGGCCAGCTGGACCGGATGAGCCATGTGATGTTCGGCGGGCTGACCCACGAGCCCGCCGTGCGACTGGCCACCCGGCTGGTCGAGATCACCCCGGAGCCGCTGCGGCACGTGTTCCTGGCCGACTCCGGGTCGGTCTCCGTCGAGGTCGCGGTGAAGATGTGCCTGCAGTACTGGCGCTCGGCCGGGCGACCGGCCAAGCAGCGGCTGCTGACCTGGCGGGGCGGCTACCACGGGGACACCTGGCAGCCGATGTCGGTGTGCGACCCGGAGGGCGGGATGCACGAGCTGTGGTCGGGCGTCCTGCCCCGGCAGGTCTTCGCCGACGCGCCCCCGGCCGGTTTCGACGCGGAACCGGACGCCGCGTACGCGCGGCACCTGCGGGAGCTGATCGCCGAGCACGCCGACCGGCTGGCCGCGGTGATCGTGGAGCCGGTGGTGCAGGGCGCGGGCGGAATGCAGTTCCACTCCCCCGCGTACCTGCGGGTGCTCCGCGAGGCGTGCGACGCCCATGACGTCCTGCTGGTGTTCGACGAGATCGCCACGGGTTTCGGCCGCACGGGCGAGCTGTTCGCCGCCGGGCACGCGGGGGTTTCGCCCGACGTCATGTGCGTGGGCAAGGCTCTGACCGGCGGCTATCTGACGATGGCGGCGACGCTGTGCACCTCCCGGGTGGCGGAGGGCATCTCGCGCGGCGATGTGCCGGTGCTCGCGCACGGCCCGACGTTCATGGGCAACCCGCTCGCCTCCGCCGTGGCCTGCGCCTCCGTCGACCTGTTGCTCGGCGGGGACTGGCGGCGGGAGGTGGAGCGGATCGGCACGGGGCTGCGGGACGGCCTCGCCCCGGCGGCGGAACTGCCGGGGGTGCGGGACGTACGGGTGCTGGGCGCGATCGGCGTCGTGCAGCTGGACCACGAGGTGGACATGGCGGCCGCGACCCGGGCGGCGGTGCGGGAGGGCGTGTGGCTGCGGCCGTTCCGCGACCTCGTCTACACGATGCCGCCGTACGTGACCGACGACGAGGACGTGGCGCGGATCTGCCGTGCCGTGCGCGCGGCTGCGCGGGAGGGCTGAGATGACCGTTCTGGTGGTGACGGGCACGGGCACGGAGATCGGCAAGACGATCGTGACGGCGGCCGTGGCTGCGGTGCGCCCGGACCGTTCCGTCGCGGTGCTCAAACCCGCGCAGACAGGGCTCGCGCCGGGTGAGCCGGGGGACGCGGCCGAGGTGGCGCGGCTGGCCGGTGGTCATGTCACCGCGGTCGAACTGGCGCGTTTCCCCGAGCCGTTGGCGCCCGCCACGGCCGCCCGCAGGGCGGGGCTGCCTCCGGTGCGGCCGCACGAGATCGCCGACGCGGCGGAGAAACTGGCGACCGAGCACGATCTCGTGCTGATCGAGGGCGCGGGCGGTCTGCTGGTGCGGTTCGACGACGAGGGCGCGACCCTCGCCGACGCGGCCCGGCTGCTGGCCGCCCCGGTGCTGGTCGTGACGCCCGCCGGGCTGGGCACGCTCAACACCGCGGCACTGACCTCGGAGGCGCTGCGGGCCCGGGGGCTCGAATGCCGCGGCCTGGTGGTGGGCAGCATGCCCGCCGAGCCGGACCTGGCGGCGCGCTGCAATCTGGTGGATCTGCCGGTGGTGACGGGCGCGCCGCTCCTGGGCTCGGTACCGGCCGGTGCGGGCGCGCTGGCGCCCGCCGACTTCCGTGCGCGGTCCGGGAGTTGGCTCACCGCGGAACTGGGCGGAACCCGGCCGCCCGGCTGAGCGGTCGTACCGTACGGAACGGAGCGGGCCGGGCGGGGAGAATTCGCCGTGCGGAGCGGGAAGAATCCAAGGAGAGCCGCACTCTTCGCTCGTGCGCCTGGCCGAGGAGGTCCGTCATGCGTCTGCGCAGCACGAGAATCCCGCAGGACGCGGTGCACCACCCCGTCTTCGCCCGGTTCTACGCCCGGGTGAGCGTGATCGCGGAGACCAGGGCGGGGCTGGGCGCGGTACGTGCGGAGCTGCTGGCCGGGCTGTCCGGCCGGATCATCGAGGTGGGCGCGGGCAACGGGCTGAACTTCGCGCACTACCCGCCCGGGGTGGCGGAGGTGGTGGCCGTCGAACCCGAGCGCGGTCTGCGGCAGTTGGCGGTGCGGTCGGCGCTGCGCGCCGGCATTCCGGTGGACGTGGTCCCGGGCACGGCGGAGGCGCTGCCGGTCAGGAGCGAGGCGTTCGACGGAGCCGTCGCGTCGCTGGTGCTGTGCACCGTACGGGATGTGGAGCGCTCGCTCGCGGAGATCGGGCGGGTGCTGCGGCCCGGTGGTGAGCTGCGCTTCTTCGAGCACGTGCGGGCCGAGGGCCGGGCCATGGCGCTGACGCAGCGGGCACTGGACCGTACGGTCTGGCCGCTGCTGACGGGCGGGTGCCATACGGCGCGCGACACCCTGGCGGCCATCGAGGGGGCCGGGTTCGTGGTGGAGTCCTACCGCAGGGTCAGGATGCCGGAGCGGGGCGTCCAGCTGCCCACCTCGTCGTGTGTACTGGGCACGGCGCGGCGAACGGACGCGCCGGACTGACCTCCCGGGCCGCCTCCTGGTCCGGGCCGCCCGGCCGTCGCGCCGTCACGGACCGGGGCGGGTGCTTCACCCGCCGTGCCGTGCCACCGCTGTGCGGTGCGGTCACAGGCTCCACTGGCGCAGCTCGTCGGCGATGGCCCGGACGTCGGCCTTGCCCTCCTTGACCAGCCTGGCCAGATCGCGTACCTGCTCGGGCGAGGTGATGACCTTGAGCCCGGAGGCCACGAGGTAGCCGTACGCGACGGCGGAGGAGAACATCGCGTTGGAGTGTTCGAGCGCAGGGACGTGGAGCAACAGCTGCAGGAGTGCGGCGGCCCTGGTGTGCGGGTCGCTGTAGACGGGACTGCCGAAGATCTCGGCCTCATGACGGGCCACCGCGGCCACGAGCGCGCCCCAGTCGACGACCTGCGGATCGCCGGGGGTCTTGTGCTCGGCCACCATGAGCAGCCAGGACAGGTCGATCTGGAGGTTCAACGCGTGCCTTTGCGCTCCGGGCCGAACTCCTCGGCGAACACCGACTCGTACTGCTTCATGAAGTCGGCCGCTGCTTCGACGAAGGTGTGTCCGACCTCGCCCGCGTCCTGCCGCACGAGCTCCTCTATGTAGCGGTTCACGCTCATCCCCCTTTGCAGCGCGCGTTGCCGCGCGGCCTCGGCGGTGGCCTCGTCCACTCTCACGTTCAGCTGAGTCTTGGGCACGAGACAACGCTAGCGCGCTTGCGCTAGCACCGGCAACAGCTGCTCCCGGTGCCCCGTACACCCGTCGGCCACCCCTCATGAAGGGCCCGAAACGGCCTCCCGGGTGTGATGCCACCCATAGGAGCCACGTCACATACCAAGGCGCTTAGTAGTGACGGGTCCTCTTCGGCGGCTCCAGATCGCCGCCAAAGCTCGCATTTCGGACATTACTCCGCATTCGGGTAGTACGTCACATCATTGACCCCTGCCGGGGCCGCCGCTAACCATGGCTGTCATCGCGGAAACCGCCGGACCGGCCGAGCACGCACGA
>NZ_JBEXPY010000088.1:0-14018 GCF_040612315.1 Streptomyces sp. NPDC006435 | reverse complement strand
CTCCCGCACCCCCCCAAACCCGCGCCACAAAAACAACCCGCCCCCCCCCCCCCCCCGCCCCCGCCCCCCGGTTGTGTTGTTGCCAACCCCCCCCCCCCCCGACACCGGACCCGCTGGAGCGTCCGCCGGTGCCGGTGCCGGTGCCGGGAGTTGTGGACCGGGGACGGGGCGGGGCGCCGTCAGCCGGTTCCGCCGGGCCGCTCCCCGAGCAGCCGGGTGCGGAACAGGTCCAGGACCGTGTCCAGCGCCTGCCGGGTGGGTTGGCCGGGCTCGTCGACGAGATGCTCCGTCAGCACCGAGTGCGGCGGCAGGACGGCCTCGGGGTTCGCGGCGGCGTCGTCCAGCTCGACGGCGACGAAGGCGTCGCCCAGTTCGCGCCGGAGGTGTGCGAACCGGTCCCCGGGCACCAGCCGGTCGCCCCGGAAACGCAGCCCCAGGACCTGGAGCCCCTCGCGCTCGCACCGCCGCCGGACGACGGCGAGCTCCTCGGCGCCGATGTCGATGGTGCCCGCACGGCCCGGGAGGACGGCGAGCGGCAGCGACGGCTGGGAGAGCACCGGGGCGACGAGCCGCTCGTCCGCTGCCATGGCCAGGGCGAAACCACCGGTCACGCACATGCCGACGGCACCGACGCCGGGGCCGCCGCAGCGCTCGTGCTCGGCCGCCGCCAGGGCGCGCAACCACCGCACGACCCGGGAACTGCGCCCCGTGGCCAGGACCGTGAACTCCCGGCTCACGCACACCTGCCACATCGACGAGGCCGTGTAGCGGACGGTACCCGTCCAGCCGTGGGCGGCGGGGTCCGCGTCGCGTCCGGGGGTGCCGAAGAGCACCGGGAGCACGGCCGTGCAGTTCGACGCGGCGACGCGCTCGGCGAACTCCAGGACCTTGGGGGTGATGCCGGGGATCTCCGCCATGATGATCACGGCAGGTCCCGTGCCCCGGCGCAGCACCCGGCGGGTGGCGCCGTCATGGGTGAACGTGCCCCGGGTGAAGCCGTCGAGATCGTGGTCGGCCACGGGTCGGCCCTCCCTCCGCCGTCTTTTCCGCCCTCAAGTTACCGCGAGGTAGGCGATGTTGGCGAGGAGCCCCGGGGTTCCGCCCGGCGCACGGGCCTGTTCATCGGGGCGTACGGGCCCCATCATGCTTCCCACCGCCCATCGCCCGCGTGTGACCCGTCGGACGGAGAAGCCGTGCCCGCTGTGCGCAGAAGACTGCTCCCGCTGCTGGCCGCCCTCGTGGCCCTGCTGGTCCCGGCCGCCTCGGCGCACGCCGGGCCGCGTGCCGCGGCCCGGGTCCCCGTGATCCTCGTCCACGGCTACAACGCCGACCCCGGCGTCTGGGGCGCGCTCCGGGCCGATCTCAAGGTCGGGGGATACACCGACGCCGAACTCTTCTCCTGGGGCTACGACACCCACCGGTCCGTCAACGAGACGCTCGCCGGCCGCTTCGCCGAGTACGTCGAGGAGGTCCGCCGGCGGACCGGCGCGGCCCGGGTCGACGTCGTCGCGCACTCCTTCGGCAGCCTCGTCACCCGTTGGTACGTCAAGCACGGCGGCGGCACCGGGACCGTCGCCCACTGGATCTCCCTGGCCGGGCCCAACCACGGCACGTCCCTGGCCTGGGCGTGCGCCCTGTGGGACCAGGCGTGCCGTGACATGACCCCGGGCTCGTACGTCCAGGAGCGGCTGGCCGAGGGCGACGAGACACCGGGCGCCGTCCGGTACGCCACCTGGTGGTCCGGATGCGACGAGATCATCGACCCGGACGGCAGCGTCCTGCTGGACGGCGCGGTGAACCACGACGCGGGCTGCGTCAAGCACAACGACCTGCTGGGGGACGACGGAGTCTCCCAGCAGGTGCGTGATTTCCTCAGGACGTAGGCGGGCCGGGGGTCACACGGCCGGCAGGCCGGTCAGCCGCTTCGCGTGCAGGGCCGCCAGCCGGTTGCCCTCGGACGCCAGGTACCACTTCTGGATGTCCTTGGTGCCGTCGTTGTAGGTCCAGCGCAGTTTCCCGTCGGCGGCGTCGAAGGCGAGGATGCCGCCGTTGTCGTCGAACTCCGTCGCCCCGTAGAGGGTGTCGCCCACCTTGGCGAACTGCCACGGGTAGGCGACGTCCAGCGAACCCTTGTTGTGCCAGACCTTCTTCCCGGTCGCGGGCTCGACCGCCCACAGTCCGTGCACGGTGTCGGACGCGTAGAGGACCCCGTCCAGGAGCGCCGGGTCGTTGAACCGGCTGAACTCCTCGGTGGCCAGCGACCAGCGCTCCTTCCCGTCGGCCAGGCCGAAGGCGCGCAGACGGCGGCCGTTGGCGATGACGACCAGATCGTCGTGGACGACGAAGTCGAGGTTGTTGGACCGGCCGATCTTCTTCGTCCACGTCTGCTGCCCGGTCGAGGTGTCGCGGACGGTGAGGTTCTCGCGGAAATCGGTGTAGACGAGGTGGCGGCCGACGGCCTTCGCGGTGACGCCGCTCTCCTCCGTGCCGTGGTCGCGCTGCTCGCGCCAGACGACCTTGCCGCTGGTGGTGTCGATCGCGGCGATCACGTTGTCCGGTGTCCGGAAGTCCTTGTCGAGGATGCCCGCGAGGACGTACACGTGGTTGTCGTCCGCGGCGATCGGACGGGGCTGGGAGTACTCGGTGCCCAGGTGGCTGCGCCAGGTCTCCTTGCCGGTGGCCGGGTCCAGCCCGACGACGTTCCCGTCGTACTCGGCGCTGGCCAGGTAGAGGGTGCCGCCGCCGATGAGCATGTTGGCGCCGGGAGTGGTGACGCCCTTGCGGGACCACACCTCCTTGCCGGTGGCGATGTCGCGGCCGACCAGGGGGTCGCCGGACACGAGGACGATGCCGCCGACCACGGTGAGGGCGTGGTTGCCGGACAGGGAGGTGTTCGTCGTCGTCCCCTGCCACAGTGCCTCGGGCGCGGTGTTCGGCGGCGGGGTGGTGAAGGAGCCCCCGCCCTTGCCGCCGCCCGGCTTCCGCGTGGCGCCACCGGGTTCCTCCTCCGGCGTGCACCCCCACACACCCGCACCGAGCAGTGCCAGCCCCAGGCCCTTGCCTGCCAGCTTCATCACCTGTCGGCGTGACGCGTTGTCCCGGATCATGGTTCCGTCCCCGTCTTCCTGCGATGTCGATGCCCGGCGCACCGGACGCGGAGGGCGTCCCGGTGCGTCCGAGGAGTCCCGTCCGCTTTGCGTATGGGACTTTGCGGGCATGCCCTCGGAGTCGGATCAGGTTAACCGTCGAATTTCGGCCAGTAGGAGGCCAGGACGCGGCCGGGACATCCCTGTGACCGAGCTGTCACGGTGACACAGGGGAGAATTGCTGGAGTTGACCGTTTCCGATCCGGTCTGTTGCCCATGGTGATCCGGCCTCCCGGCCCGGACGGCGGCGGAGCGTCC
The DNA here is from genome assembly GCF_040612315.1 of Streptomyces sp. NPDC006435. Taxonomy (NCBI): domain Bacteria; kingdom Bacillati; phylum Actinomycetota; class Actinomycetes; order Kitasatosporales; family Streptomycetaceae; genus Streptomyces; species Streptomyces sp. NPDC006435. Next base: position 10,614 of record NZ_JBEXPY010000088.1, on the reverse strand, counting down.
CCGAATCCGCAGTGGCGACCGGGAACACGGACAGAGGGGTGGCGGTCCCGGTCGCGAAGCAGCGGCCCATGAACCGTGTGTACACGACAGAGGCGGCTCGATAGCCTGGCCGCATGGGGGAGAGATTACGCGCGGTCGTGCGCGATGTGGTGACGGAGAAGGCCCCGCAGGAACTGGTGCTGCTCGACTCCCTGGAGTCCGCCGACGACGAGCGGGTCACCGCAGTGTTCGCCGGCCGGACGGCCCGGGAGGACACGCTCGGCTTCGGCCTCACCGAGGTCGCCGCCCTGATCACACCGGTGGTGTGGCTGGTGCTGAACGAGTTCGCCACCAGGGGGGCCGGCGTCGCGGCGGACAGCCTGCTGGCCCGGACGCGGGCGGGGCTGCGCAGGGTCCTGCACCGTCCGGATGCCGCCCCGGAGCACGAGATGCCCGCCCTGACCCCCGGCCAGCTCCGCGCCGTCCACGGGCGCGTACGGGAGCGGGCGATGGCCGAAGGGCTCGACGGCACGGCGGCCGAGGGGCTGGCCGACGCCGTGGTCTCCAGGCTTGCCAGGGAGGAACCCGCCGGACCGCAGGGGGACGACACCGGGGAGCAGCCGGACCCGGAGTGACGGGAGGAGACGCCGGGATGACTTCCGTCGAGACCCGCGATCTGGCCGGGCGCGCGGCGACGCGGCGTTTTCTGCTGCTGGTCCTGGTCCTGCTGGCCTCCTGCACGGCCCTGATCAGCCGGACGGTGCTGACCGTCGACGCCACCGTCGCACTCCCGCGGTGCGTGCGCGGCAGCGGCGTCGCCCCGGACTCACCGGCCTGGCAGATCGGGCTCGCCGTCCGCTTCCACCAGGACGTCGTCGGCTGCCGGTCCGACGCGGCCGAGGGCGCGGTGTACATCGCGCTGCTGTACACCGCGGCCGTCGTCGCGACCGCCCTGACGCTGTACTGGTGGCTGCCCCGCTGGAAGCGGCGGGGCGGCCGGCTCCCCGAGGTGCCCGGCGCGGACGGGACGGCGGTGCGCCGCCGGATGCTGAACGAGGCCCACCGGCAGGAGGGTTGGCCGGACCGGCCGGACCGGGTGGCCTCCCCGGACGCACCGGGCCGGGAGGACATGGCGGACCGGACGGGGGCCCGCGACGGCACGGCGGACCGGACGGGGACAGGGGCCGACGACGGCGTCCCGGACTCCCTCCCGATGCATCTGGCCCTGCTGGTGCGCCGGGCCGGTCTCTCCCGCGCCCCGGACTTCGTCATCCGCCCCGGGGCGCTCTCCGCCGGTGCCGTCGCCTTCGGCCGCGCCCGCCGGTACACCGTCTGCCTGCACGCGGGACTGCTGGCGCGCCGGACGACGGATCCGCGCAGGTTCGAGGCCGTGGTTCTGCATGAACTGGCCCACATCCGCAATCGCGACGTGGACCTGGCCTACCTCACCGTGGCGCTCTGGCGGACCTTCCTGGCCGTGGTGCTGATCCCCTGCCTCGGCATCCACGGCCTGCTCATCGTCCAGGACCGGATGCTCGGGTCGGGGCGCCTCTACTGGGAGGGGGCCGCGCCCGGCCTCGGCGAGCTGGTGCTCGGCGTCGCGCTGGTGGCGCAGACCCATCTGGTGCGGGCCGACATCCTCCGGCACCGGGAACTCGTCGCCGACCACGACGCCGTGGCGTGCGGTGCCGACCCCGAGGTCTGGTCGGCCCAGCGCCCGCCGGTCCGCGGGAGCGGGTGGATGGTGGCCGCTGCACGCCGGACGGTACGGCCGCTGCGCACCCACCCCTCCTGGTCGCAGCGGTACGAGTCGCTCATCCGGCCCCCGGCCGTGGACCGCGGGGGCACGAAGACGCAGTTCGCGCTGTTCCTCGGCGCGCACGTCACGCTTGTCTACTGCGTGGTGTCCTGGCTGCGGCTCGACGCGGTGCCCGCGAGAACGGTCCTCTCCCTGGCCTATCTGACCGTTCCCCTGATCGTGGCCACGGGCAGCGCGGTGAGGCCGCGGAAGGCGACGCGCCCCACCGGCCCGCCGCCGGGCGGACCCGCCGGGTTCGTCGGACCCGTCGCCCCCGCCGGAGCCGCCGCGCCCGTCGCCCCCTGTGCCGGCCGGGCGCCCCTGATCGGCCCGGCCCCGACGGTGCCCGCGAATCCTCCCGGACCCGGGATACGCCGGGGATCGCGAACCGTCCGCGCCTTCTGGCTGGGGCTCTGCGTGCTTCCCGTGCTCTACGTCTACGAACCCCTGTCCGACCTCGCGGAACCCACCGACACCATGGACGAGGTCCTCGCCTCGTCCTGGTCCCCTCCGCTGTTCCAGTCGCCGCGATCGGACCCCGGCACCCGTGCCCGGGTGGCGGCCTGGTACGACGACGGCGGCCGGGAGAACCTCCGGCGCCAGGAGGTCCAGCTCTCCGGGAACCCGGTGAAGGACATGTACGAGGGGGCGGGGAACGGACTCCCGCGCCGTTGCGAGGAGATGCGGAGGACCCTGGCGGACAGCCTGGAACTGCCCCCGTACCCCGATCCGTACGGCGAGAAGAACCGACGCGCTCTGCTGACCTCGTTCGCCGAGGGCAACCGGCTCGTCTGCGTGCCCGAGGACGAACGCGCGGACCGGCTGCAGCTCACCGCGGCCCTCTGGTACATGAGGGCGGCCGGGGCCCTCTCGGAGTTGCGGAAGCTCGACCCCGGGGCGGACTGAGGCCGGCCGGGCCGCCCCGGGCGACGGCGGTCGGCCCCTTCTCCCGGCTCGCGCGCCTTTCCCGACGCGTGTGCACCGGCCGATCCCGCACCGGCAACGGCGAGGGCGCCGCACCGGATCGCTCCGGTGCGGCGCCCTCGGGTCTCCCGTCCGGGTCAGGCCAGGGACGCTGCACGGGCGGGGTCGATGGCGTGCTGGAGGGGCTCCTCCCGCACGAGACGGCCCAGCTCGTCGAGGACGAGCTGCCCGAGGCGGTTGCGTTCGGCCCCGACGGCACCGCCCAGGTGGGGCGTCAGGATGACGTTGGGCAGGGCGAACAGCGGCGAGTCGGGGGAAGGGGGCTCCGGGTGCGTGACGTCGAGGACGGCGGTGAGGTCGGGCCTGGCCCGCAGCACCTCCGCCGCGGCCGGCTCGTCGACGAGCGCGCCGCGCGCGGTGTTGATCAGCGTCGCGCCGTGCTCCATGGAGCTCAGCAGCCGGGCCCCGATCGTGCCGCGGGTCTCGGGCAGGAGCGGGGCGTGGAGGCTCACCACCTGGCAGGTGGCGAAGAGCTCCTCGATGCCGACGAGCCGTACGCCCGCCCGCCGGGCGGTGTCCGCCGGGGCGACGGGGTCCGTGGCGAGGACCTCCACGTCGAAGCGGGCGAGGTGGGACGCGACGAGGCAGCCGATGTGCCCGAGCCCCAGCAGCCCCACGCGCGACCGGTAGCCGCCGGGGACCTTCGGGTTGTGGGGGAAGCTGCGGCTGCTCGACACCTCCCGGCTGATGCGGTGGACCTGCTTCAGGCCCAGGAGGATCTGGGCGAGGGAGAACTCCGCCACCGGGATGGCGTTGGCCGCCGCCGCCGAGACGATCGGGATGTCGCGTGCCCAGAACTCCGGTGTGGTCAGGTGCCGCACGGAACCCGCCGCGACGAGCACCGCCTTGAGCCGGGGGGCGTGCGACAGGAGTGCGGCGTCGAGGACGGGCGCGCCCCAGCCGGTGAACAGGACGTCGACCTCCCGCAGCACCCCGGGGTCCGCGTCGAGCTGCTCCCGGGTCAGGGGCGGGCCCTGCCAGCGGGCGATCCGGCCGATCCCGGCCAGCACCTCGTCGGGGTAGACGTCCGCCCTGCGCTCCTCCTCCATGACCAGCAGTGCCGTCGGTCCGGTGGTCGGCTCGTTCATGTCGTACGCTCCTCAGCTCTTCCGCTGACGGAACGTCAGCGAATCGACCCACGAACCCGGTCGGGCGTGTGGGGAAATGTCTGACTGGATGTCGAGGATTGGCGTGGCTTGTTCGGTACCTTGGCCGACGCGCTTGCAGCACGATACATCGGATGACTGCAAAGCCCCTCAAGTGAAGCTTAGTCGCCTTCCGTTCAGGGTCCCATGGGTCGCCATGGGTGCGCGTGATCGCCGCAAAACGGAATGGCTGGTTCCTCAAGGGGCCGTACTACCGCCCCATCAGGCAATACCTCGGGGTGTCCGGCCTCTTCGCGGGGGTGCCGGGCCGTAGGTGAGGTGTGGGGGGAGGTTCATGCCGGAGGTCTTGCGGGCTTCGGCTAAATTTTTGTATTCATCGGACTATTGACCGTGGATTCGGACCCCGTTAGCGTCCCGAGCAAGCGCTTTCCAGGCCAGCTGTGATGCGTCGAAACAGGAGTTGTCATGCAGAGATCGCGGTGGATCGGTGCGGGTGTTCTCGCTTCGGCACTGGTCCTCACCAGCTGTACATCAGGGCCTGCGGGAGTGGACGCCGAACAGGATCCCAAGGCCCCCCTCGAACTGTGGACCAGGACGACACCGGGCGGACCGGGGGAGCAGGGGGCGCTCAGGCTCGCCGCGGCCTTCGAGAAGGCCACCGGCTACAAGGTGAAAGTCACGGCGATCTTCGACGACTTCGAGACCAAGCTGCAGCAGCGGGCCGCGCAGAAGAAGCTTCCCGACATCGTCATGAACGACGTGACGCAGCTCGGCGCCATGCACAGCCAGGGCCTGCTGCGGGAGATCGACCTGGGCAAGCTCAAGAACAGCGGACAGGTCGTCGGCCAGGGGCTGGACTCCGGCAAGAGTGTGGACGGCAAGCAGTACGGCCTGCCGTACTCGGCCCAGGCGTCCGCACTGCTCATCCGCAAGGACTGGCGGGAGAAGCTGAAGCTCCAGGTCCCCGGGAGCTGGGACGACTTCGCCGCGATGGCCAAGGCCTTCACCGAGAAGGACCCCGACGGCGACGGCAAGAAGAACACCTACGGCCTCGCCGCGCCCCTGTCCACCAAGCGCGGATACGCCTCCTGGTACTTCTCCAACTTCCTCTGGGCCGCGGGCGGTGACTTCATCACCGGGGCCGGGGACGGCAAGTACAAGCCCGCGATGGCCACGAAGGAGTCGGCCGAGGCGGTGAAGTGGTTCCGCGACCTCGGCTGCAAGGACAAGGTCATCCAGCCCGGCGCCGTGACCATGGAGACCCCGCCCACGAACGAGACGTTCGAGGCGGGCCGGACCGGGATGTTCGTCGTCGGCCCGTACCTGCTGCCCCGCTTCGACGAGACGCTCGGCAAGGACAAGTACGAGGTCGTGCCGATGCCCAAGGGCCCGAAGGACGCCACCGTCCTCGCCGAGGGCGGCTCCGTCTACCTCATGGCCGGCTCCGAGAACATGGCGGGCCAGGACGCCTTCGCCGACTTCGCGATCTCCGCCGAGGGCCAGAAGACCGGCATGCAGGGCGAGACCGGCTTCACCGTCCAGCTGCCCGTCAACAAGACGGTGAAGATCTCCGAGGTCCGCCCCGACCCCCGCTGGACGACCTACGCCGAGGTGTACCAGAACTCCGGCCGGTACGCCCCGTCCATCCCGAACTGGACCCCCGTGCGGCAGACGACGGCCGAGACCGTCAACGCCCTGATGGCCGACTGCGGGCTGGACGTCGACACCAAGCTCGGCGAGCTCGACAAGCAGCTCGCCGACATTCTCAAGGAACAGGGAATCGCCGCGTCATGAGTCTTGACCAGGCGGATCCGGCCGCCCTCCCGGCGGCCGGCCCCGCCGCCCGGACCACGGGCGGCCCGGCCGGCAAGACCGCCACCGGCCGCCGCGGGCGCAGCGGCCGCAGCGGCCGGTGGTGGACGCCCTGGCTGTTCCTGGCCCCCGCACTGCTGCTCTTCCTGTACTTCAAGTTCATCCCCATGGCCAGCGCGCTGACCATGTCCTTCCAGGAAGTACAGCCCTACCTCGGCAACAAGTGGGTCGGCACCGAGAACTACTCCACGGTGCTCCAGTCCGACGGCTTCCGCGAGGCGGCGTGGCACACCGTCGTCCTCGCCGCCGGACAGACCGCCGGCTCGATGCTCCTCGGCCTCGTGCTCGCCCTGTTGATGGAAGGGCAGGGCCGCCGCCTCGGATTCGTGCGCTCCGCGGCGTTCCTGCCGGTGGTGGTACCGATCGCGGTCGTCGCCGAGCTGTGGCGGATCATGTACCACCCGACCGGGGACGGCATGCTCAACTCCATCCTCGGCCTGGTGGGATTCGGCCCCTCGGGGTTCATCAACGACCCCGACTCGTCGATGGCCTCCATCATGGTCACCGGCATCTGGCGCGGCGCCCCCTACGACATGATGATCTTCCTCGCCGGACTCACGAGCGTGGACCGCGGCCTGTACGAGGCCGCGAAGGTCGACGGCGCCTCCAGGTTCCAGCGGGTGTGGCACGTGACGGTGCCCGGACTGCGATCGGTGTTCTCGATCCTGTTCATCCTCGCCGCGATCCGCGGACTGCGCGTCTTCACCGAGGTGTTCCTCCTCACCAACGGCGGACCCGACGGCTCCACCGAAGTCGTGATGACCCTGATCTACAAGCTGGGACTGGAGCAGAACCGGCTCGGCGTCGGCGCGGCGGGAGCCGTCCTGCTCTTCGTCGCGACGCTGATCCTGACCATCGCCGTCCACCTGTTGCGACGGAGGGAGAGCAAATGAACGCGCCGACCGAGACGGCCCTGGGCCTGACCGAGAGCAGGAGCCCGGGCGGACGGATCCTGAAGGCCGTCACCTACCTGCTGGTACTGATCGTCTTCGCGGGCCCCCTGCTGGCCCTGCTGGTCAGCGCCTTCGGCCACGTCAAGGACCCCACGCAGCTGAGCATCATCCCCTCGGGCGCGACCCTGGACAACTTCAGGATCGCCTTCGACCAGGGCGTGCTCGCGTACCTGCTGAACTCGTTCTTCGTGGTCGGCTTCGGACTGCTGCTCCAGGTGGCCGTCTCCGTCCTCGCCGGCTACGCGCTGGCCAGGAAGATCTTCCCCGGGATGACACTGGTGCTCGTCGCCATCCTGGCCACGCTCATGCTGCCCGAGGAGATCCTGGCCCTCCCGCTGTCCGTGATCCTCGCGGACCTGCCGGTGGTCCACTTCAACCTCATCGGCACCCTGGCCGGAATGATCGTCCCGCTGGGCGCGTGGGGATTCTCCATCCTGGTGATGACCGAGTTCATGAAGGACGTGCCCAAGGAACTTGAGGAGGCCGCACGGATCGACGGCGCCGGGGACCTGCGCATCTTCGCGCAGATCATCATGCCGATGTGCAAGCCGGCGCTCGGGGTCATCGGAGTCTTCGGCTTCACCATGATCTGGGACCAGTACCTGCTGCCCCTCCTGGTCTCCACCGACTCCTCCTCCTACACGCTCCCGCTGGCGCTGCGAACCCTGCGGATCGACCCCGCCGTCACGCCCGGGGTGGTGATGGCCGCGTCCCTGCTGGCCCTGCTCCCCTCCGTGATCGTCTTCCTGTTCTTCCAGCGTTCCTTCGTCCACGGCCTGTCCTCCGGCGCACTGAAGGGCTGACCGGGCAGCACCCTCGGCGCCCCTCGCCGCGCGGGCCGGCCACCGAAGAACCGACGGCCGGCCCGCCGCCGCGCCCCGAACCACCCCGCACGACACCGCCTTCCGGTCACACCGGCCCACGCGCCGGCAGTGCCCGGCGGACATCGACGACAAGGAGCGATGCCCCATGACCCCGAGCGCCGACACCCCCTCGGTGGCCCCGCCCGCGCCCGCCGCCCCGACCCCCGCCGGGAGCCCGGAGACGACCTGGTTCACCACCGACCGGTTCGGCATGTTCGTCCACTGGGGCCTGTACTCCCTGGCCGCCCGGCACGAGTGGGTCAAGAACCGGGAGGAGCTGACCGACGAGCAGTACCAGGTCTACTTCGACCACTTCGACCCCGACCGCTACGACCCGGTCCGGTGGGCCAGGGCGGCCAGGGCGGCGGGCATGCGCTACGTCGTCCTGACCACCAAGCACCACGACGGCTTCTGCCTGTGGGACAGCGCCCTCACCGAATACAAGGTCACCAACACCCCGCACGGCCGCGACCTCCTCGGCCCGTTCGTCGAGGCGTGCCGCGCCGAGGGGCTCAAGGTCGGCTTCTACTACTCGCTGATCGACTGGCACCACCCCTCCTTCCCCGTGGACGGCACCCACCCGCAGCGCGACGACGAGGAGTTCAAGGCCGCCCACGCCGACCGCGACATCCGCGACTACCGGCGCTACCTGCACGGCCAGGTCCGGGAACTGCTGACGTCCTTCGGACGCATCGACTACCTGTTCTTCGACTTCTCCTACGCGGGCCGGATCTGGTGGGGAGGCAAGGGCCCCGACGACTGGGACTCCCCGAAGCTCCTGGAGACGGTCCGCGAACTCCAGCCGCACATCCTGGTCAACGACCGGACCGGCCTTCCCGGCGACTTCGTCACCCCCGAGCAGTACCAGCCCTCCGGCCCCATGACCGAGAACGGCCGGCCCGTGCTGTGGGAGGCGTGCCAGACGCTCAACGGGAGCTGGGGCTACGACCGCGACAACCTCGACCACAAGAGCGCCGACCTGCTGATCCGGATGCTCGTCGACGGCGTCTCCAAGGGCGGCAACCTGCTGCTCAACGTAGGACCCAACGGCCGCGGCGACCTCGACCCGCACGCGGTCACCGTCCTCGACGGGATCGGCCGGTGGATGGACCTGCACGAGCGGTCCATCCGCGGCTGCGGCCCGTCCCCGTACACCGCACCCGCCGACTGCCGGTACACCCAGCGCGGCAACCGGCTCTACGTCCACCTGTTCGCCTGGCCGCTGGGCCATCTGCACCTGCCCGGACTCGCCGGCCGGGTCCGGTACGCCCAACTGCTGAACGACGCGTCCGAGATCATCCGGGTCCGGATCGACCCCGACCGGCCCGCGCTCAACACGGAGATGGGAGGGCAGCCCGCAGGCACGCTCACCCTGAAGATCCCCGTCCAGCGCCCCGACACCCCCGTACCCGTCATCGAGCTGTACCTCGACACCCCGGACGACCGGGCCGACGGCTGAGCCGGCTCCAGTCCCGGTCGGTCCATCACCACACTCACGGAGGCATCATGCAACGCCGCACGTTCCTCATGGGTACCGCGGCAGGGGCGGCGCTGGCCGCCGCCCCCACCGGCGGACTCCTCACCGCGAGCGCGACCGCCGCCCCGGCCGCGATCGGCTCGCTGGACGAGCTCCGGGCCGCGATCGACCGGGCACGGCCCGGCGACCGGATCGTCGTCGCCGACGGCCGGTACACCGTCCCGTCGGACCGGCCCCTCACCATCCGGGACAAGCAGGGCACCGGGCGCGCGCCCATCACCATCGCGGCCCGGACCCCGGGCGGCGTCATCCTCGACGGACCCCACAGCTTCGTCCTCGACGGGTCCAGCCACATCACCCTCAGCGGCTTCTCCTTCCGCCAGAGCACCACTCTGGAGATCCCCGAGACCTGCTCCCACATCAGGCTCACCCGCAACGACTTCCAGCTCGCCGACATCGAGGGCCTGCACTGGGTGATGGTGCGCGCGGACGACAGCACGGTCGACCACAACCACTTCCACAACAAGAGCACCCTCGGCATCTACCTCGGCATCGAGGGCGCGGGCACCGAGGAGATGGCCCAGCGCGTCCACATCTTCCGGAACCACTTCTCCGACCACAGCTTCGCCGGGTCCAACGGCGGCGAGCCGATCCGGCTCGGTGTCAGCCCCCGCGCCCTGTCCAGCGCCCACGCGGTCGTGGAGTACAACCTGTTCGAGCGCGCCGACGGCGACCCCGAGGCCATCTCCGTCAAGAGCTCCGACAACACCATCCGGTACAACACCATCCGCGACAGCTTCGGCGGCATTGTCCTGCGCCACGGCAACCGCACCCGGGTGGAGGGCAACCACCTGCTCGGCGGCACGGAAGGAATGCGGGTCTACGGCAACGACCATGTGATCGTCAACAACCACCTCAACGGACTGTCGGGCCGGGCCCTGGTGATCGGCAGCGGTTCGGAGCGCGACCACCTGCCCGGCGAGACACCCGAAGCGCGCCGGGGCAATGACGCGCCGGACCGGGTCCTCATCGCGTACAACACCCTTGTGAACAACAACGGAACGCTCTCCGGGGAGAGTCACCGCCCGCACGAGCCGCGGGATGTCACCGTCGCCGACAACCTGTTCGTCGCGGACACGGGTGAACTGGTCGAGATGGCGAACACCGTACGTTTCGCCTGGTCCGGCAACATCCTGTGGGGTGCGGCCACCGACGGCAACATTCCGGCCGACGGCTTCACCCGCGTCGACCCGAAGCTGGTGACGGGCCCGGACGGCGTCGCCCGGCTGTCGGCGGGCAGCCCGGCGATCGGCGCCGGCACTCTCAGGAAGCCGCCGGTCACCCATGACATCGACGGGCACCCGCGCGGCCGGCTCCGGGACGTGGGCTCCGACGAGTACTCGGACAGGGCCCCCAGGAACAAGCCGCTGACCCCGGCCGACGTCGGCCCCTACGCCCGCTGAGCACTGCCGGAGGCGGGGGGGGGGCGGGGCGCCCGCCGCCCCCCCCCCCGCAACACGCGCCACCACGCCCCGCGGCGGGGTAAACTGAAGGTAGGCGAGAGGGGGAACAAGGGATAGAA
>NZ_JBEXPY010000087.1:0-14171 GCF_040612315.1 Streptomyces sp. NPDC006435 | reverse complement strand
CCGGTCGAGCTCAGCATCGCGGACTGCGAGGGCCTGTCCTTCGGCTGGGACATCGGCGGTACGGAGGAACACCCGACGGTCTTCACCTGGATCGGCGAGCCGGATTCGGGTGAGCGGTACATCCTTGCGCGGCAGCGGTAAGCCATCCGGTGCCGAGGTCTCGGGCCTGGCCGGGTGCAGGTGTGCGGTCATGCCGCCCTCGATCCGTGGCCTCCACCGCCACATGGGTCCCAGCCGACTGCCCCGAAGCGATGCCGTAAACACCACGCGGTACGCCAGGAAGGTGGGAAACGATCTCCACCAACGTGGGACGGCCCCAGTACCGCAGCGGTGTTTGTGCTGATGGGTGGTCAGTTCTATGGGCTGTGTCCGCGTCGTTTGTAGTGACTGGTTCGGGCTTGGTGTCGTCGTCGGCCTCCGCCCACGACCTGACCGCCGCACGGACCCATGGGATCATCGACGCACTCGCCGCGGCCGGGCTGAAGCGCTGGGCGGACAGGGCGTACCAGGGAGCCGGCCACCCCGTCCGCGTCCCGTTCCGAGGCCGTCGCCTCAAGCGGTGGCAGCGTCGGCACAACAGCACACACGCCAAGATCCGCTGCCTCGGCGAGCAGTCCATGGCCACTCCGAAGGGCCGGCGCCTTCTGCGGAAGCTTCACTGCAGCACCAACCGCATCACCGCGTTCGTCCAGACCGTTCCCGTCCTTCACCACGCGTCAGCGTGAGGTTGGAAAAGGCTCAGTGAGGGACGGATGTGCGGACATCGGTTGCCGGGGCCGGGGGACAAAGCCCGCGTCGTGCGGTTCGCCGTCGTACCAAGTGGATGAAGCCGCAGGCAGGTTGGAGCGGTCCGAGGCCAAGGAACGTCCGACGGCGGCTGCCATGGCCATGGCCATGGTCCCGAGAGGTGAACACCCGTCCGGCAAAAGCCGTGTGACGGAACGCCGCTTCGGGTTTACTCACGTCATGAACGATCGAATGACCCCAGCGCACAGCACCGGCCTGCTGACCGGTAAGACCGTGATGATCACCGGAGCGTCGAGTGGCATAGGCGAGGCCGCGGCACGGCTCTTCGCCTCCGAGGGCGCGGCTGTCGTCCTCATGGCCCGCCGCGAGGACCGGCTCAAGGACCTCGTCCATGAGATCGAGGCATCCGGTGGACGGGCGGCCTGCAGCGTCGGCGACGTGACGCTGGCCGACGACGTCGAGCGCGCCGTCGCGACGGCCGTCGAACGCTTCGGCAGTCTCGACGGCGCCTTCAACAACGCCGGTTACGCCGGCTCCACCTTCGGCCGGTCGCACGAGCTGCCGGAAGAGGATTTCGACCGTGTCATGGATGTCAACGTACGCGGGACGTGGAACTGCCTGCGCCGTCAGATCCCCGTCATGCTGGACGCCGGCCACGGGGCGATCGTCAACACCGCCAGTTCGGCGGGGCTCATCGCCACCGGCGCACCATCCCCCTACATCGCGGCGAAGCACGCCGTCCTTGGCCTGACGAAGGCCGCGGCCGCCGAGTACGGGGCGTCGGGCATCCGCGTCAACTCCTTGGTCGTGGGCACCACCCGGACGGAAATGATCAATGCGGCGGTGGCGGCCGAACCGGCTCTGGAGGAGGCGTTCGTCGCACGCCAGATCCAGAAGCGGATGGCCGGGCCGCGAGAGGTGGCGGAAGCGGCCCTGTGGCTGCTGAGCGACCGTTCCTCGTTCGCCACCGGCAGCCATGTGGCGGTGGACGGCGGCATTCTGGCCATCTGAGCGGGCAGGGGCCCGGGTCGGCCGACGCCGCCGGGCCCCCACGCACGGGCGTCACCTGCGCTCACGTACGAGTGCCGTCGGGGCCCGGGGGCGAGTGCTGCTGCATGGGCGTCACTGGGACGGTCCGACGACCTGGTCGCGGAACTGCTGGAAGGAGTGCCAGCCCGACGACTGCCCCGGAGCGATCAGCTCGCCGTCGGTGCAGTCGATCACTCCGCACCGCAGGGACTCGGCCAGCCGGAAGACGGGGGTCAGCACGTCGTCGCCGGAGCCCCGGATGTGGAGCATGATCGATTCCACCGGGTCATTCGAGCCGATGTTGAGCTCGATCGACCACGTGGGGCCGGAAAGAGTGCCCCAGCCGGGGTCCGAGAGGTCGGCCTCGGGAACGGCCCGGGCGACAGCCGCGAGCACGTCGTCCCGCCGGCCGAGCGGAGCCGGGGTGTGGTCGGCGGGGATCTCCTGCACCGACGTGATGTCGTCGGGCAGGCGGAGGAGGAACACGTCCCAGCTCATGGTGGCCTTCCGGGCAGGGGTCGTTGGTGACCGGGGCATCCTGGCAGAGGCCACTGACAGCGGCCGCGAAGAGCACGGGGCATGCCGTCGTGACGGGCGGTTCGGCGCTCGCTCGTGCCCCTTTCGGGTGCGTCGGACGCCGACGGGACTGTCCACCTGTTGAGATCCGTGGACGGGAATCCGCTGCTGCCCGCCGGGCGGGCCCGGACACCGGCGGGGACGGACCCGGCATCGGCTCACCCTCTTTGCTCGGCCCCACTGCCCTGCGGCTAGTTTGTGTGCAGGAAAGATAGGCAGGCCCGTGGCGACAGAGATGCCACGGGGGACTGGAGGTCGGGAAGAGTGTCGCTGCGCGGAGGTGATCCGACCGAGATCGGCGGTTACCCGCTTGAGGCTCGGCTCGGCTCGGGTGGCATGGGCACGGTCTTCCTGGCCCGTACGAGTTCGGGGCGACCCGTCGCGATCAAGCTGATCCACCAGCAGTTCGCGGGGGACGACGAGTTCCGCATCCGTTTCCGGCAGGAGGTGGCGGCGGCACGGCGGGTGAGCGGCGCGTTCACCGCTGCCGTGGTCGACGCCGACCCCGAGGCCGAGCAGCCGTGGATGGCGACGGCCTACATCGAGGGGCACACGCTCACCCAGCACATCGCCATGAAGGGCCCGCTGGACGGAGCGGAGCTGAGGAGGCTCGCCATCGGCCTGGCCGAGGCGCTGCGCGACATCCACCGGGTGGGGGTCGTCCACCGCGACCTGAAGCCCTCGAACGTCGTGCTCTCGCCCGAGGGCCCGCGCGTCATCGACTTCGGCATTTCGCGCGCCGCGGACCAGGAGACGCTGACGATGACCGGGCGGGTCATCGGCACGCCGCCCTTCATGTCGCCGGAGCAGTTGCAGGCGCCGCGCGGCGTGGGTCCGCGGTCCGACGTCTTCTCGCTGGGGACACTGCTGGTGTACTCGGGGACGGGCCACGGCCCCTTCGACGCGGACAGCCCCTACCTGACGGCGTATCAGGTGCTGCACGAGGAGCCGTCGCTGGACGCCGTACCGGTGGCACTGCGCGCGGTCGTCGAACTGTGCCTGGACAAGGAGCCCGACAAGCGTCCCTCGGCGGACGAGCTCCTCGTGCTGCTGCGGGACCTGCCGATCGACCTCGGGGGGACCGACGAGGGCGGGGCCGACGCGGGCCGCACCCGCGACGTGGCCACCGAGCCCGACTTCGCGGCGCGGACCACCCCTGCACCGACCGTCCCGGTCGTCGCCCCGGCCGCTCCCGAAACGGGAAGCACCGGCACGGGAACCACCGACACCTCCGCCGGCCGCCGTCCGGGGCGCCGGTGGCGGCCCGTGCTCGCGGCCGCGGTCGCGGTGGCGGCGATCGGCGGGGGCGTGGCCGTGCTGAAGGTGACCGGCCCCGGGGGGAGCGGCGGCAACGGCGGTGAGGGCGGTGAGAGCGTCGCGACGCCGGGCGCCGCGCTTCCGGCCGGTTTCGAGCCGTGGAACACGGTCGTGCAGGGCGGCCGTCCGGAGATCCCCGACGAGCTGCGCTGCGTCGCCCGGGGCGACGCGCTGTTCTGCGGGGGCGGCAGCGTCGTCGCGACCCGTATCAAGGCCGCGGACGGCTCGTCGGAGTGGACGGTGAAGAGCCCGGGCGTCCCCGTCCGGGGCATGCACCTGGTGGGCGCCACCGACGACACGGTGCTCGGCTACCGCTTCGCCGCCGAGAACTTCCCGCAGGACCCTCCCAGCGAGGTGGTGGCCATCGACGCGGCCAGCGGCCGGGAACTGTGGTCCGCACCGTCCGGTGCGCAGTCGCAGGCCGTCACCGGCCGGACCCGGGACGCCCTGGTGCTCGGCTCCGCCGTCGTGACGGTCGACGCCTTCAACTCCCACCTGGAATCCCGGGACGCGCACAGCGGTGAGATCACCTGGAGGACGCCGTTCCCCGCGGACACGCAGTGCGCCCCGGTCCCGGCGGGCCCGCGGCTCCTCGCGATGTGCGCGTCGAACGCGGAGGTGCAGGCCGGTGAGGTGAGCCACTCCACCCTGTACCTGGTCGACCGTGCCTCGGGGAAGCTGGGCAGGCCCATCGCGATCGACGGCTTCGCCGCGCCGATGGGTGTCGCTGACGGCGGGCTCGTACTCCTCCAGGTGCACATGGAGGGAGCGGCGCTGACCGGTTACGACGGGGTGGTGCGGGTCGACCCGGCCTCGCGGAAGGTCACGTACTCCCGACTGGCCAAGACGTACGAGGGAACGCCCGGCATGGTGAACGGCACCCTCTACATGAGCGGGCAGACCGGTCTCGTCACGGCGCTCGACCCGGCGACCGGCCGGGAGAAGTGGTCGCGGCAGACCAGTGTGGAGGGTGCGTCGGGTCCCGCCGCGGGCGGCGACGCGCTGTACTTCAGCTCGGCCACCGGCCGGGTGGTCGCGCTGTCGTCACGCGACGGCAAGACCCTGTGGACGACGGACCCGCGGGCCGACGGTCTGACGGGCGAGTCCGGCGCGAGCCCGCGTGTGACCGTCATGGGGGGTGCGGTGATCGTGGCCGCGGCCAACAACACGCTTTTCTCCTTCGACGCGCAGGAACCGCCGAAGCCGAGCTGATCGGGGCGGGCCCCGGCGCTGCCCGGCCCCGTCCCACCAGGACCCGAAGGTCCGGAAGGACGGGAAGAGCCGGGCAGCGGCCCGCGCCGCCCCCCCCGTACGGCCCCGGCGAATCCGGTGGGAGGTCTCGCGCCGTCACCGGCGAGCCCCGTCCCCTCCGGATCCGGGACGTTCCCGGTCGGGGCCGGGTCCGGGGCTGGTTCGGGCTGTTGGTCCTGGTGCCGGCCGTCGGCCTTCCCGGCGTCGGCACCGGGAAGGCCGACGGCGGCTGTGCCACGGCCACGGCTGTGCCGGGTGATCCTGCGGCGGGCCCGCGGTCGCCTCCGGGCGCCCGCTCGAAGGGCCGGTGAAATCGCTGGAGACGTCGATGCGGGCGGCCTATATTTGCCGCGTCCAAGATCCATGCGTTCAGAAGAGGTGTTTTTGATGACGGTCCGAGCAACGGCTGCCGACTCCGGTCGGCCGTCTTCCGCGAACGCCATGACCTCATCGAACCCAAGGAACACCTCTCGTGGATCTTCCTCGCATCTTCACCATTCGCGAAAGTAGCCACCGCCTCCACAACCCGTTCACCCCGGGCAAGCTCGCCGACCTGGGGCGGGCGCTGCATCTGGAGCCCGGGACCCGCGTGCTCGACCTCGCCAGCGGATCGGGCGAAATGCTGTGCACCTGGGCCCGTGACCACCACATCACCGGGACCGGGGTGGACATCAGCACGGTGTTCACCGAGAAGGCCCGCGCCCGCGCCGCCGAACTCGGTGTCGCCGACCGGGTCTCCTTCGTGCACGGCGACGCCTCCGGTCATGTCTCGGACGAACCGGTCGACCTCGCCGCGTGCGTCGGAGCCACCTGGATCGGGAACGGCGTGGCCGGCACCGTCGAACTGCTGGGCCGCAGTCTCCGCCCCGGCGGTCTGATGCTGATCGGCGAGCCGTACTGGCGTCGGGAAGTGCCGGACCGGGAAACCGCCGAGGCCTGTCTCGCCGGGGGCAAGGACGACTTCCTGATGCTGCCGGAGCTGATCGAGCTGTTCGGCGGCCTCGGCCACGACGTCGTGGAAATGGTGCTGGCCGACCAGGACAGCTGGGACCGGTACCAGGCGGCGCAGTGGCTCAACCTCCGCCGCTGGCTCGACGGGAATCCCGATGACGAACTGGCCGCCGAGGTACGGGCCGAGCTCACCACCGGGCCCGCCCGCTACACGCGGTACCAGCGCGAATACCTCGGTTGGGGGGTCTTCGCACTGATGGCCCGCTGACGGTCCCACCCGCGCGGTTCCGGGCGGCTCGCTGCCCGGGACCGCGCGTTCTCGTGGCCGCGGTCCGGCCACCGGTGTTCCACCGGGTCCGGGCACGGCACGGTCCGGGCTTTTGCCGGATGGGTGGATTCCGTGTCCGCTCGGGAAGCACCCGGCACCCCGTTGTCAGCGGTGGCCGTCATCATGGGGGCATGACCGGTCCGGGCCCGGCCACCGTCGGAGTCCGGCGGAACCCGACGGGGTCCGGCGGTGTCTCATCACGGTGACCGGGGGAGGGCGGCACGGCCGGCCGTTTCCGGTCGCGGAACGCACGCTCGCCGGGCGAGCGGCCAGGGAGGGCGCAGTGGAACATTTCGAGGGCTTCGACACGGCAGGGTTCTGGGACGACTCGGCGTACGCGCTGAAGGAGTACGTGGAGGAGACCCCGCCCACGCGGGAGCTGATCGCGTCGGTGGAGGAGGAGCTCGGCGGGTACCGGCTGCCCGACTCCTACATCGCGCTGATGACCGCGCACAACGGCGGCGTTCCGGACCGGGACCACTTCCCCATGACCGAGCCGACCTCCTGGGCCGACGACCACATCGTGATCAACGGCATCAGGGGCGTGGGGCGGGCCAGGCCGCAGTCGCTCGCCGGTGAGTTCGGCAGCCGGTTCTGGATCGAGATGTGGGAGTACCCGGACATCGGTGTCTACTTCGCCGACACGCCGTCGGCCGGCCACGACATGCTCGCCCTCGACTACCGCGCGTGCGGCAGACACGGCGAACCGGCCGTGGTGCACGTCGACCAGGAGGACGACTTCGCGATCACCCCGGTCGCGGAGAGCTTCGAGGCCTTCGTCAGGGGCCTGGTCGACGCGTCCGTCTACGACACCTCGGAACAGGACCTGATCGACGCACTGGAAACGGTGCGCGACGGCAGTTTCTCCCCGGTGCTGGTACGGGCCTTCCACGAGGTCGCCGACGTCCTGCCCGACGCGGACCGGAGGATACGGGCCCTGGCGGAGGCCATCGTGCACGACAAGGGGTTCTTCGCGCTGCACGCCGACGCGCGATCCACGCTGATGTACGACTACCTGTTCTGGCTGTTCACGGGTTCTGATCGGGTCGAATCCTTCGACCGGTACCTGAAGGCGCCCGCGGGGCAGGAGCGTTCCTACGCGGTACCGGACTACGAACTCATGATCGTCTTCGGCCTCGTGGCCGAGCCCTACGGGTTCAGGACCGGCGGGTACGCCCCCGGCTTCGTCGAGGACTGGTGGAACTCCCGTGTCGCCTCGGGGCACATCGCCGAGACCGCCGACGGTTACCGGATGACCGATGCCGCCGTCGCCGCCATGCTCGACGAGCTCGCCGCCATGGCGGACGACCGGTAGAGCCGTACCGGAGGAGGAACCAGCCGTGTCCGGAGGCCCGCCGGGAGCGCCCGGCCGGACCCGGGGCGCCCACGGGCGGGGAACCGGGGCCCTGATACGTTCCAGGTCTTGATCCATCGGTGAGGGGGCTCCGCGGACCGGGTGCCGTTGTGGTCGCGCAAGCCGTTGTCCATAGGGGTGCCGCTCGTGGCGGCCGTCGCCGTCGCCGGTCATCTCCTGGTGCACGGCGACTTCCAGCGAAGGCCCGGTGCTGCGGGGCCGAGCTCGGGAAGCCCGTCGGGCCCCCGGCCGGTGAGGCGGACCTCGCGTACGAACACACCGTGCTGAAGGCTTTCGCCGGGCGTCCGGCGAAGGCCCGTGGGTGCTCGGCCCCGGCCGTCCCCTGAGACCGCTCCGGGCAGGGGCCGTGCACCGGGCCCGTGGGCGACGCGCTCACGGACCCGGGGGATGACGGCGGCCGTCCTGCGAGTGCACGCCCCGGAGCCGGGGGGTAACGTCGGTACCACCTGACGTCAGCAGCGGGGCAGCGGCAACGACACCGCCGTCCCCGGAACCGGCGTCGTCGTCACGTACGGCCGCGAGACCACCGCCGACGCACCGCCGCGGCGGTGCGGACGTCGGGATCCCCGCCGCCGACGGCGGGTCCGGCAGTGGCCGGGAGACGGCCGCCGCACGACCCGCCCGGTCGTCCGCGACACCGTCGACGACCGCACCCGGTCGGTTCCGGGCGGAGGCCGGGGCCACGGAGGGAAGCGGCGACGGCTCCGCATCCGAGCGGCACCCCGGAGCGGGCCCGGGACGGAACGGCGCGGAGCAGGACCTCGGGCCCGTACCGACGGTTCCCACCGAACCAGCAGGAAGGCTTTTCCATGAACCCCGTGCTCAGCGGCGAGGTACTCGCGGAACTCCGCCGGCCCCGCCCGTACCCGGCCGTCTCGCTCGTGATGCCGACGCACCGCCGTGAACCCGACAACGCCCAGGACCAGGTGCGGCTGCGCAACCTCCTCACCGAGGCGGAGAAGGCGCTCACCCAGGACCCCGACGTGCCGCGCGAGCGCCGGGCCGACATCCTGGACGAGCTGGGCCGCGCGGCCGCCGAGGTCGACCTCGTGCACGCGGAGGACGGCCTGGTGATCCATGTGGCGCAGGGCGAGCATCAGGTGTGGTCGCTGCCCCGGGCCGTTCCGGAACGGGTGGTTCTCTCGGACACCTTCCTCACCCGCAACCTGGTCGCGGCCGCCGCGGCGGAGCGGCCGTACTGGGTGCTGGCCGTGGCCGCCGACCGGGTCTCGCTGTGGAGCGGCGATCCCGAACGCGTGGTCGAGACCGAACGTGACGGCTTTCCGCTGACCCGCAGTCTGGAGGACCCGGACGCCGAGCGGAAGGAACGCATCGGCGACCTGCCCAGTACCTTCCGGGACGAGGCGACCCGGCAGTTCCTGCGTGAGGCGCACGAGAAGCTGCGTGCCGTCCTGGCCGCCGAGCCCCGCCCGCTGTACGTTCTCGGCTCCGCCGAGGCCCTGGCCCTGCTGGAGGAACTCGGCCCGCCGGCCCCGGAGACGGTCGCGGTGGAGCACGGCGGGCTGGCCGACGGTCCGGCCGCCGAGGTGCACCGGGCCGTCGAACCCTCGCGCACCGCACGGGAGACGGCCGCCGTCTCCGCCGTCGTCACGGAACTGGACGCCGCGCGCGGCAGGCGGGAGTTCGCGGGCGGCATCGACGAGGTGTGGCTGGCCGCGAAGGAGGGCCGGGCCCGTGTGGTCGCGGTCGAGGACGACTACCGGACGGTCGTGCGCGAGGAGGGCGGCCACCTGGAACCGGCCGGTTCCGGCGAACCGGGCGCCCGCGACGACATGGTCGATGAGATCGTCGAACGCGCCCTGGACACCGGGGCCGACGTCAGGTTCGTCCCCGCCGACACCCTTGCCGACGAGGGGCGGATCGCCGCGGTGCTGCGCTACTGAGCCCGCCCGCACCGAGCCCCGGGCGTCCCGCTACGCCCGGGGACCCGGAGACCGGGGCCGGGGGCCGGACGCCTTGCCGTCAGGCCGGGTCCGCGCGGAACATGTAGTTGGTCACGAGCGCGGTGAGTTCCTCGATCAGCTCGTCACGCCGGATGGCGGGCCGGTCGAGGATCCAACGCACGCTGAGCGCCTCCATCGCGGCGACGAGCACCCAGGCGCGGGTGGCCCCGTTGCGCTCCTCGGGCGCGCGCCCCGCGAGGTACGCCGAACCCAGGTCCTGGATGCGGCGCCGGATGTGATGCAGATGATCCTCGTGATAGCTCGGCGGCACCTCCTCGATCACGACGCGAAGAAGTTGCGAGTCCTGCTCCAGGGCGGACAGCAGTGCCTCGATCACATTGGGGATCAGCCGCTCGGGCGGATCGGCGAGATGGTCGGCGAGCGAAGCCGCCACCCGGTCGCCCGCCTCCGCCCAGTACCGCTCCATGAGCACGGTGAGGAGCTCTTCCTTGTTCCGGAAGTACTGGTAGAGGGAACCGGGGCTGATGCCGGCCGCGTCGGCGACCCGGGTCGTCGCGAACCGTGCGTAGCCATCGCGTGCCAGGACCGCGCGCCCTGCGTCGATGATCCGCTCGACCATCTCCCGCGACCGCTCCTGACGGGGCGTCTTACGCATAAGCGAATTGTATGCGAATATTTATTCGCATTACAACGGTCGTATGACGCAGAGCAGCGAGGTCCGTGCCATCGGTCCGTTTCCGAGCCGCTTCCGGGAGGCCGAGCGACGCGGCCGCAGGATCGCCCGTCCGCTCTTCCTCCTCACCGACATCGACAAGGGCGTCGACGAGGCCCTCATGGAGCGGCTGGGTGCCGCTCTCCTCCAGCGCGACGAACTGGGTGCCGCCCTCACCGGGGCGATGCGCCTGCCGGCCGGTGACCCGGCCCGGGTCACGCACTCCCTGCTCGGCAGGGCGCTGCACGCGGCCCCCGACGTGCCCCGGGACCTGCCGTCCGCGCTGCGGGAGTTCCTGGACCACGCGACGACCGTCCCCGACTGGGTCGACTGGGACCGGATCGAACGCGGCGCGGCGGCCTACCGCTCCCTGGGCCGCAACAGCGGCGACGTCCTCACCCTCCTCTCCCTCGTCGGCGGTTACCGCTTCGGCGGACCGGCCGACCTGCTGGTGCTCACCGGCGGCCTGGGCGGGGACGGGACGCTGCGGCGCCTGGGCGAGACGGCCAAGTGGTCCCACGCCGTCACCCGCCCCGGCGGCCTGCGCCCGGGGGCCGAGGGCTGGCGCCTCACCGTCCATGTGCGCGCCATGCACGCCCTGGTGAACGCGCACTTCGAACCACGCTGGGACTCCGGGCGCTGGGGCCTGCCGATCAACCAGGCCGACCAGGCGGCCACCCTCGGACTCTTCGACGCGACCGTGATCGTCGGCTGCCTCGGGCTCGGGGTGCGTCTGACCCGCCGGCAGCGTGACGACCTCATGCACCTGTGGCGGTACGTCGGCCTGCTGATGGGCGTCGCGCCGGAGTGGCTGACGGACGTCGAGGACGTCCGGCACCGGTGGAACTACCACATCCTGCTGTCCGCCGCCGGACAGACCCAGGCAGGCCGGGACCTCGCCCGCCTGACCATGGACGCCCAGACCGAGCGCTGCTTCGGCCACGACAGACCCGTCGTCGAACGGCTCCACCGGCGCTACGAGCGCGCCCGGCAGACGAGCCTGCTCACCGCCTTCGTGGGCCCGACCGGAATGCGCGAACTGGGGCTGCGCCCCAGCCTCCCGTGGGGACCGGCGCTCTCACTGGTCACGAACACGGTCCGGTACCGGATCCTCGGCGTGCTGCCCGGCGGCCGGGAACGGCTGGAACGGCGCGGCGCGCGTGTGCAGGACGAGTACCTGGCCTCGATGTTCCACGACGGCCCCGCCACCGTGGCCCGACTGCCGGAGGCGGGATGAGCCGGACCGCCCGACCCCGGCCGGCGCGCGCGGCGGTACGGGAACGGCCGGATGCCGCCGCCCGGTTCGGCCGGGACGGCGGCCGGCACGGGCTCAGAGGCCGGTGACCCTGGAGCTCGCCGACAGCTCGTAGACCAGGGTGACCGTGCGGCGGCCACCGGGCGGGAGGGGGACGTTCCAGTGGACGACGCCCTCGGCGTCGACCGCGTCGGGGGCCGGGGAGCAGGCTTCCTCGCGCAGGCGCACCTCCACCGCCGAGACCTCGGAGACCGGGATCCGTTCCCGCAGGACCACCCGCTGCTCGCCGTGCTCCCCGGGGGCGGAGAACCGGGACAGGTGCAACTGGACCGTGCGGGTCACCACGGTCCGCTGGGTGATGCCGGTGGTGTCACGGGACTCCTCGGTCCGCCGCACCACCCGGTAGTCGTCGCGGCTGCCGAAGGCCAGCCGGGCGGGGGCGCCGGGGGCGGTGAAGTCCAGGGTGCCGCGCCCGCTGAATCCGCTGTCGCGGACCAGGTCCACGGGACCGGCGAGCAGCGCGTGGCCGGACAGGTTGTCGAACCGCACGACCTGGGTGACCAGGGGTGACAGCTCCGGTGCGCAGACGTGTTCACCGGGTGCGACCGTGGTGAACGAGGAGAGCGGCACCCGGTGGGCACGGCCGTCGCAGGGCACCGAGACCGGCACGGGGGACCTCAGCACCCGTGCCTCGCCGCCGTCGTCCACCCCCGGCAGGCCGAGCACCGGGGCCGGTCCGAGGGTCCCGATCTCCTCCTCGCGCAGCTCGACGTCCACCGTGCGGCGCTCCGCCGCGGAGCGGTCCCGGAGCGTCAGCCGGTCCTCGTCCAGTCGCGGCGGGTCGGTGGCCAGCGCCGAACGGGCCGTCGACAGGGTCAGCCGCACGTCCGACCAGTCCTCCCCGGTGCGCTGCCAGACCATCGCGTCGGTCTCCAGCGTCAGGGAGTCCCCGTCGAGCACGGCCCGGTAGGCGGGCCGCCACAGCGCGCACGGGGTGAGGTGGCTCAGGCGCAGCCCGACCGGTCCGGCGGCCCCGGCCTCGACGGTCAACTCGATGTGGCCGACCAGCTCGGCGGGTTCCTCCTCGGAGAGGTGCACGGCCTGCCGCGTCTCCGTGAGTTCGGTGGCGAGGGCGCCCAACCGGGCCTCCACGGCACGCAGTTCCTCGGCGTGCGTGTCGCGTTCGCCGTCCACCCGGTCCAGCTCACCGGCCCAGCGGGACCGGTCGGTCTCCCCGGAACCGGTGCCCTCGCCGATCTCCCGCAGCAGGTCGGTGGCGAGGTAATCGAGCAGGTCGAGCCGGGTGCGCAGCCGGTCGCGGCGCTGCTCCAGGGACAGCCGTTCCTCCTCGAGGGCGTGCACGCGGTGGCGCAGGGCGGAGTCGTCGTCGGCGGACGGCCGCGGCCCGCGCGGTGTCCAGTCGCGGACGATCCGTACGTCCAGCACGGTCGCGGGGTGATCACCGGTCAGTTCGGCGTGGAGGGTCCGGTCGACGGCCAGCGCGCTGACAGGCCCGAGACGCAGCCGCTGGACCCCGGCCTCCAGGTCGAGCACGACGGCGCGCTCGACGTGGGCGCGGTCCTCCAGGCACGTGACGGCGGTGACGGGAAGGGCGATCGGCTTCGGGGCCGTGGACATGGCGGGTGTCAGCTCCTGCGGTTGCCGTCGGCCAGGGCCTTGCCTGCCGGGATGCGGATCTCGTAGCCGCCGTCGAGGGCGGCGGTGGCGCCTGCGGACAGGTCAAGTCGCCAGACGCGGGTGCCGGGCGCGTGCCGGTCGGACCCGGTGTCCTCCTCGGGCGCCGTCCAGTCGGCCCGTTCCTCGATCCGGACGTCGGGCTCGGAGGAGACCGGCACCCGTTCGCGGACTTCCACGGTGACGGGCCGCGCGAGCCGGTTGGCCAGCTCCACGTGGACGCGGTGGTCGAGCACGGTGGTGTTGTTGCGCAGGCCCGCGGTCGACTCGCGCAGGTTCGTGCGGCGGGTGACCCGGATGCCCTCGGCCGGTCCGAGCCCCACCCGGCGGACACCGCCGGGGGCGAGCGTGGGCAGCGCGGCGGTCAGCAGGAAGTCGTCGTCGACGACGACCTCCACCGGACCGGCCAGCAGCGCCTGGTCGGTGGCGTTGGAGAGCACCAGCGTCGCGTACACGGTCTGCTCCACGGACGGTACGCAGAGGTACTCGGTGCGCAGGCCGACCGGGATCTCGCCGACGGTGACGGTGTGCCAGGTGCCGTCCGACGGGATGTCCGCGCGGGCGGCGGCGTCGAAGCGGTGGTCGAAGGACCCCGCCGACTCGCGGGGGCGCACGGCCTGTCCGGGCAGCGGCAGCGCGGCCACCGCCTCGGCGCGGCGGCGGTACTCGACCGCCACCGGGTCGAAGGGTTCGCCGGGGAACAGCCGTCCCCTGCGACCGCTCCGCCCGTCGGGGCCGCACAGGACGAGGGCGGCGTAGTCGAGTTCGGCGCCGCTCGGCTGCGGCGGACCGGTCACCGGCTTCGGTGGGGGCGGCGGCGCGGCCAGGCCGGGCGCCGCGGGTGCTGCGGGCGCCGCGGCGGGGGCGTTCGGGAGGGGGCGGGAACCCGCTCGCGGCCCGGGCGTCCGCGGGGGGGGTGCCCCCCCCCCCCAAGTCTACGCCGGGCGAATGAACAACATCGGAAGAGCGAAGAAATGTAAAGAAGAAAATAAAAAAAAGTATATCTCGGT
>NZ_JBEXPY010000086.1:0-14551 GCF_040612315.1 Streptomyces sp. NPDC006435 | reverse complement strand
GGGTGGCGAGCGCCTCACGCAACGCTCCGGCTCGGATCCTGCTGTCGGCGGAAGGGGTCGGCAACGAGGCCATGGATGTACTCCCTGGGATGCGAGGGACGAAGTGGCCCGACCGGTCAGAGACCGGCCGCGGCCTTCAGCCGCTGGGCACGGTCGGTCCGCTCCCAGGTGAAGTCGGGCAGCTCGCGGCCGAAGTGGCCGTACGCCGCGGTCCGGGAGTAGATCGGGCGCAGCAGGTCGAGGTCGCGGATGATCGCGGCCGGGCGCAGGTCGAAGACCTCGCCGATGGCCTGCTCGATGCGTTCCTGGGCCACGGTTCCGGTGCCGAAGGTCTCGACGAACAGGCCGACCGGCTCGGCCTTGCCGATCGCGTACGCGACCTGGACCTCGCAGCGGGCGGCGAGACCGGCCGCGACGACGTTCTTGGCGACCCAGCGCATCGCGTACGCGGCCGAGCGGTCCACCTTCGACGGGTCCTTGCCCGAGAAGGCGCCGCCGCCGTGCCGGGCCATGCCGCCGTAGGTGTCGATGATGATCTTCCGGCCGGTCAGACCCGCGTCGCCCATCGGGCCGCCGATCTCGAAACGCCCGGTCGGGTTCACCAGCAGGCGGTAACCCTCGGTGTCCAGCTTGATGCCGCTGTCGGCGAGTTCGGACAGCACGTGCTCGACGACGTGGTGGCGGACGTCCGGGGTCAGCAGGGTGTCGAGGTCGATGTCGGAGGCGTGCTGCGAGGAGACGACGACGGTGTCGAGACGGACGGGGCGGCTGCCCACGTACTCGATGGTGACCTGGGTCTTGCCGTCGGGGCGCAGGTACGGGACGGTCCCGTCCTTGCGGACCTCGGTCAGCCGGCGCGAGAGGCGGTGGGCCAGGTCGATCGGCAGCGGCATCAGGGACGGCGTCTCGTCCGTGGCGTAGCCGAACATCAGGCCCTGGTCACCGGCGCCCTGCTTGTCCAGCTCGTCCCCCTCCCCACCTGCGGCGGAGCCCTCGACGCGCTGCTCGTAGGCGGTGTCGACGCCCTGCGCGATGTCGGGCGACTGCGCGCCGATGGACACCGAGACGCCGCAGGAGGCGCCGTCGAAGCCCTTGCCGGAGGAGTCGTAGCCGATCTCCAGGACCTTGTCGCGCACGAGGGCCGGGATGTCGGCGTACGCCTTGGTCGTGACCTCACCCGCGATGTGCACCTGACCGGTGGTGATCAGGGTCTCGACGGCGACCCGGGAGGTCGGGTCCTGGCGCAGCAGCGCGTCGAGGATGGTGTCGCTGATCTGGTCGGCGATCTTGTCGGGGTGGCCCTCGGTGACGGACTCCGAGGTGAACAGGCGGCGGGACATGGCTCTCCAGAGGTGTGAGGTCCGTTGAACGGTTCGAGATCCGTCGAACGGTCGGTCGTCGGCGTGGCCGGACGGCCCGGGGACCGTCCGGCGGTCGCCCGGCGGCCGTCCGGCGGATTCGTCATCCGGCGCGTTCGGCGGCGGATTCGAGCAGTCGGGCGAGGTCGGCGGCGGAGGTCGCGGTGCCGGTGAGCACGATCAGCGGCGGTCGGCCGCCGTTCTCCGCGATCAGCCGGGTGATCCCGTACGCGGCGACTCCGCAGCCGGTGAAGCCACCGAGCACCAGGGGTCCGCCCGCGTCGATCAGCGGTCGCAGCGCGTCGTACCCGGCCCGCGCGTCGTCCGGCGGGGTGCCCAGCAGCACGAGGGCCTCGGGGCCCCGGTAGGAGCGGGCGAGCAGGTCGTGGCGGAAGCGCGGGGTGCTGTGTGTCGGGACGAGGCAGATGGTGCCGGCGCCGGGTTTCCGGGACGGCCGCAGGGTGATGATCGTGGACGCCCCACCGGCCCCGGTCCCGGCCTCGATCCCGGTCCCGGCTTCGGCGCCGTCTCCCGCTTCGGCCTCGGCTTCGGTTCCGTCGTCCGTGGCCGGGAGCGCTTCCGCACCCGCACCCGTACCCGTACCCGCGCCCGTGCTCGCGTCCAGGTCCACGGCGGGCAGGAGTTCCAGTACCTCGGCGACGGTGGTGAACTCTCCCGCGATCCGGGGGAGTTCGTCCAGCAGGTACACGGCGTGCGCCAGTACACCGCCGATACCGGCGAGTTGGGCGCGGTCGTAGGTGACGGTCATGACGAGTCCACCCGCTTCGTCGTGGTGGGCGGCGAGCGTGAGGGGGAAGGCCGTACGGGCACCGAGCGTCTCCGGGGGGTCCACCCGGATTCCCCGGGCGGCGAGTTCGGGGGCGAGGCCGTCCGTGTTCCGGGGCCGGCCGTCGAAGGCGACGAGGCTGCCCTCCGGTCCGGCCGGGCGGTCCGGGTTCTCGGTCCAGCCGCGGATGCGGCCCGCCGTGACCCACTCGTACGCCGCCATGTCCAGCGCCCGGTCGCGCAGCAGGGCGAGCAGTGCGGGCACGCTCGATCGCGGGTCGACGACGACGGACATCGGCAGCGGGTTGCGCAGCGAGCCCGGCAGGCGTTCCGCCGAGTCGAACGGGATGCCGCGGCCGGACACGGTCACGCTGAAACGGACCGGCCGCGGGTCGGCCGAACCGGTGGCCCGGTACAGCAGCAGCGCCCACACGGCCTGGAGCGCGCCGCTCTCGGTGCTGCCCCAACCGGCCGCCCAGGCGCCGAGCCGTGCCGTCCGGCCGGCGGGCAGGCGCAGCCGGGTGCGACCGGTTCCGGCGCCCGTCCCGTGGAGGGCCGAGGCGGAAGCAGAAGTGTCAGGGGCGACAGGGGTGTCGGAGGTGTTGGGGAGCGGGGAGTGCGCGGCGTCGGGCGGAGGTGCCGCGTCCGTCCAGAACTCCCGTGCGGGGCCGACGTCCCGGCGGGCGAGCCACTGCGTGTAGTCGCCCATGTCGGGGCGGCGTTCACCGCCGGGCAGGACGCCGTCGGCCAGGTAGGCGCGGTAGAACTCCCGCAGCAGCAGGCGTGCGCTCCAGTCGTCGAGCAGCGCGTGGTGGTAGGTGAGCAGCACCCGGGTGGGCGGGGCGGTGACCGACACGACGGGGCCGCCGCCCAGCACGGTCACGCGCAGTGGTCCGGGACGGCGCGGGTCGACGCCGCGTCGCCGCTCGTACTCGACCACCGACGCCCAGTCCTCGGTGCTGTGCGGCAGCCGTACCACCTCGGCCCGGACCCGGTCGTGCACCACGATCCGCGGTTCGGGGCCGTCGTCGAAGGCGGAGCGCAGCACGCTCTCCCGGTCGAAGAGGGACTGCCAGGCGGCGGTGAAGCGTTCCGGGTCGAGCGGGCCGTGCCAGTTCCAGGCGAGCTGCTCGACGTGGCGCCCGGTGCCCGGGTGGGCGTCGGCGTCGGCGAGCAGTTCGAGCTGGAGCGGGCTCGCCTCGGCCGTGCGCACGCAGCGGCCCGTCAGGGGCGGGTCCGTGAGCAGGTCGGCCAGCAGCCCGGCCGGGAACTCCCCGGGGGCGCCCATGGTGAGTCTCAGTGTGTGCAGGCCGGGACCGTGGGGCCGGAGCCGGTGCTGCCAGGCCGGGCCGTCCGGGCGACGGGCGGCGAGCCGGTCCAGCGCGGCTTCCAGGCGCCGGGTGTCCAGGGGACCTCTGAGTTCCAGGAACGGCGGAGCGTCATAGGGGGGTTCCCCGGGGTCGACGACAACGGTCATCGGTCCATCCGGAGAGACCTGCGACATCGGTGAGAAATGGTTGGCGGTCATGATGTGTTCGGGGCGCGCACCCCCTCCCTCCCCTCTCTACGAGCACGGAACGAGTATGCGAGGCCCGCCCATACGGACCTGATACGGCGCTGACACGGCGGTGGGCCGGGATCTCCGGCCATCGGCACGGTGTTCGGTGGAGCGGACTCAAGTCTTCGGTGAAGCGGATTCGGTGCTGTGGTGCTGTGATGGTGCGGTGTTGCGGTTCTGTGGTGTTGCGGTTCTGCGGTGGTGCGGTTCTGCGGTGTTGCGGTACTTCGGTGGTGCGGTTCTGCGGTGTTGCGGTACTTCGGTGGTGCGGGCTCGGTGCTTCGGTGCTTCGGTGATGCGGGTCGATCCGGTCAGGGTGACGGGCTGAGTGGTCGGCGCAGTCCGGCCTCGAACGCGTAGACCACCGCCTGGACCCGGTTGCGCAGGCGCAACTTTCCGAGCAGGTTCTGCACGTGCGTCTTGACCGTGTGCTCGGAGAGCGTCAGCGAGCCGGCGATCTCCGTGTTGGTCAGGCCGTGGGCGAGCAGGCCCAGCACCTGCCGCTCGCGGTCGGTGAGCTGTTCGGGGCCGACGTCGGAGATGACCGGGGCGGCGGGTCCCGTTCCGGGAGCGGTCGTGGGTGCCGGTCCGTCGGGCCGGGCCGCGACGGTGTACCCGGCGGCGGTCAGCACGACGGCGGAGGCGAGCTGGGCGGCGGTGACGGTGCCGGGCAGCCGGCTGTGCGCCTGTCCGGGGCCAGTTTCCGGTTCCGGCCCGCCGATGGTGAGCAGCCGGCAGTCCGGCGGAAGCGTTCCGGGGTCCGGGGTGCCGTGCGCGAGCACGACGTCCGGGCCGGCGGTGGCGATGTCGTCGGGGCAGGCCGGCCCCGGCTCCCCGTCTCCCACGACGTGGATGGCGGGCCTGCCGTCGAGCAGTGCCCTGATGCCGCCGCGGGCCAGGGCGTCGGTGCCCAGCACGTACACCCGTACCGTCGCGGTCGCTCCGGCCGCGTCCGGCGCGGCGGGTGGTGCACCGCCGGGCAGTACGCGCAGGGTGGCGCGGCGGGCCGCGAACGCCGAGAGATCCCGTTCTCCCACGGCCAGCCTCCTCGTTCTCCGTATCCGCAACCGTCCCCCGGCACGCTAGCCGGGTACGGGGGCGGGGCCGGATTTCTCCAGCCGCCCTGGACGGATCCGCGAACGGCCCTGTGGGCCCGCCCGCGGCGGAGGGTCCGGGAACGGCCCGGTCACCGGATCGGCGGAGGATCCGGTGACCGGTCCCGCGGCGTCAGTCGGGGTCGAGGAGTCCCGCGACGGCCCCCATGAAACCCTCGTCGAGCATGGTGCGGGCCGCCGTGTCGCGCGAGGTGTCCAGGCCGGAGTCGTGGCAGGCCACGCTGACCAGGTAACGGCCCAGCACGCGACGGGTCGTGAACGCCCATTCGCCGCGCGCGGCCGGTGTGCCGTCGGGGGCGAGCAGCCCGCCCTCGCCGACGCCGAAGCCGAACTCGGTGAAGCCGAGCCGCAGCCCCTGGCCGAGTGCCTTGGTGTACGCCTCCTTCAGGGTCCACAGCCGCAGCAGCTCCGCCGTGCGTTCCGTCTCGGACAGTTCGGCGAGGGCCGTGCGCTCGGTGGGGGTGCACACATGGCTCTGGAGGAGTTCGAACGACATGTGCCGGTCGGCCGGTTCGGCGTCGACCCCGATCCGGCCGCTGCGGCTGATGCCGACGGCGATCAGGTCGTCGGTGTGGGTGAGGCTCACGTCGATCTGGTCGAGGCCCCGCAGATAGGGCCGTCCGCCGATCTTGTACGCGAGGTCGAGTTCGGCGGGTCCGGTGCCCAGTGCGGCAGCGGCCGTGAACTTGGTGGCCAGCCGGGAGGCGACGAAGCGGAAACGGATCGTGGGGTCGGTGGTGCGCCGGTAGCGCTGCCAGTCCCGGCCCAGCAGCGGGCGCAGCGAGGGGTCGGCGAGGGCTCCGGTGAGCCACTCCCCCCAGGTGGTGTGCACCACGGCGTTGCCGCGCAGGTCCATTCCCTCCCGCACCAGGTCCCACGGCCCGTCGGGGCCGCTGACGTGGATCGGCTCGGTGATGCGTTCCTCGGTCGGTGCCGGGGGCAGCGGCTGTTCGATGTCCATCACGTCGCCCGCGCCCGGTATCCCTGTCATCGGCTCTCTCCGCGTCAACGGTCTTTCCTTCCCTGCTCGTTGCTCCGTCGGTGCCTGCCCGTTCACTGGGCCAGGGCGATGGCGTCCAGGTCGCAGCTGCGGCCCGTCCGGTATCGGCGGACCAGTTCGTCCAGTACCTGTGCCGGACAGCCGTCGGGCAGGTCGGGCACGTGCATGCCGAGGCGTTCGCCGAGGCGGGACAGGGCGAGCACCGCCCAGGCCGGGTCGGCGAGGAACGGGTCCAGGCCGTCCTGGCCCTCCCACACGCCGAGCACCGCGGCGGCGGCGACGATCAGGCTGTAGCGGTCGCTGAGCACGCAGACGGCGGGGTCGGCGAGTGCCGTGGTGCCGTACGCGGGGAGCCGGCGGCATTCCTCGCGCAGCGCCCGCAGTTCGGTGACGAAGCCCTCGGCCAGCTCGGCGAGGGCGGCGATCTGGCCGCCGAGGCCGCGGGACGCGGCGAGTCGGGCGGCGGAGCCCACGAGGGAGGCGGCCATGAAGTCGCCGCCGCCCGCGATGCCCAGCGCCCGGTAGTCCAGGGCGGGCAACTCTGCGCCCCGGCGGAACAGTTCGGGCGGCGGTTCCTCCTCCGCGAACCAGGAGCGTTCGGCGAGACCGCGCAGTTGCGGGACGATGACGGCCTGGCAGGAGGCGGTTCCGGCGTGGCCGAGCCCGGCGACCGGCAGGTCCCGTACGAGCTTGTCGAGTGCGCCGTACTCCGGGTTGTCGTGCTCGTAGCCGCGTGCGCCCAGGACGGTGGAGAGTTCCTCCAGGTTCTCGCGCAGCAGGTCGGGCACCACGTACTTGACGGCCGCGGCGAAGACATGCGCCCGGTCGGGCAGCAGGCTCAGTGCGCGCAGGACGACGGTGGCCATGCTGTCGCAGGCCAGCAGGTCGGCGAAGACCCCGGTCAGTGGTTTGTGCCAGCGGCGTGCGATGGTGCTGCGTCCGGTGGTCGCGGCCCGTACGGCGGAGTGCAGGACGGTGTCCGCGGCAGCGGTGACGACGCCGCAGATGAGGCTGCGGTTGACCTGGAAGGTGCGCAGGGCGAGGGGGACGCCGTCTCCGGTGTCGCCGACGCGGGCGTCGTCGGGGACGGTGTGCCCGGCGAACTCCAGTCCGGAGAAGAGTGCCCCGCGCATGCCGGAGGTGGGGACGCGCGGCAGGTGCCGTACGGCGGTGCCCTCGTGCAGGCCGCGGTCCAGGAGCAGCACGGAGTGGCTGTGCGGTCCGCGGGCCGGGTCGGTGCGGGCGTAGACGACCTGGGCATCGGCCCGCTCGGCGTTGATGATCACGTCCTTGCGGCCGTCCAGCCGGTATCCGCCGGGGGTGGTGCGGGCGGTGAACTCGTGTCGCAGGATCGCGTTGGAGTGGGCCAGTTCGTGGTGGAGGATCGTGGCCCGGCCGCCGCCGAGCAGCAGGTCGGCGACGCGGCGCCGCTGTTCGGGGGTGCCGGCCGCCCAGACGGCTCCGGAGGCGAACAGCGAGGTGATCCCGAAGCCGAAGCCGAGGGCGACGTCGCGGCGGAAGACCGGGCGCAGGACGCGTGCGAGCAGGTCGGCCCGGGTGAGCCGGCCGCCGTGCTCGACGGGTACGAACTCGGCGCCCAGTCCCGTACCGGCGAGCAGGTCCTCCGTGCCGGCGGGCGGGGTGTGCCGGGCGTCGGCGGCGAACAGCGCGCGCAGCCCGTGCGGGTTGGTGGGGTCGTAGGGATCGCCGAGCAGCGTCTCCAGCCGGGTCGCGCGCGTGCGCGCGTCGGCCTCCCACCGACTGCGGTCGGCATCCGTGGTCTCGATGGTCTCGGCAGTGATGGTCATGGCAGCGGGTGTCAGCTCCGTCGTCGCAGGATGCGCGCCAGGTATCGCGCCCGTACGCACGACCCTGACGGCAGCGGCTCGCGCCGCGCTGGAGCGAAGCTCGACGCATCGTCCGCGATTCCTCGAACGGCCGCCGAGCCGCTCGGGACCGGATCCCGTTCGTTTCTCGAACCGGACCGGAATCCGATTCGAGCGAAATTCAAGTGAAATTCGATCGGAAATCGAGTGGAGTTGGACCGGGATTCCGTCCGGAGTCCACCGGAATTCGAGCAGGATGCGGGCGGCGTCAATTCCCACGGGGAAACGAAAAAGGCTGCCACCATCCCCCCGCGGGACGGCGGCAGCCTCTTCAGCCGTTCGGTCTCACCCGGTCTTGCGGCGGAAGTACCGCTTCTTCCCGGCGGCCCCGCTCATGTTCTTGACCTTCAGTCGTCCTTCCTCGTGGGCCTGCCTGGACTTCGTCGCGTTGCTCTTCCGCTCGAGTGCCTCGCGGAATTTCTGCCGGGGGTCGTTCTCTTCGAAATCGACGAGCGGCTTGTCGGTCATGCGAACCTCCTGGACGCAATTGACAGCTCGGCCAGCCTGACACAGGAAATCAGAGCGGGCCAGATTTACTTTCGGTCAGAGGAAATTGAATTCGGCCTGTGCCGGGTCCGGCACGAGACGGTCGGCCTGTGCCGGGCCCGGTACGAGACGGTCGGCCTATGCCGGGTCCGGCACGAGACGGTCGGCCGCCGCTCCGGCGGGTGCGTCGGCGCCGGCCTCGGCCCCGCTCTTCTCCGCCGCCTCCGTCTTGCGGCCCGGCAGGAGCGGGCTGAGCAGTGCGACCAGTGCGAAGACGCCGACGTTGTACCAGAGCGTCACGGCGGTGGCGTCGCTGAACCGTTCGGCGCGGCTGCCGCCGCCGGAGCCGGAGAGGCTGAAGAAGATCACACCGACGACGGCGATGCCGGTGGCCGTGCCGAACTGGATGAGCGCGTTGACGACGCCCGATCCGGCACCGGCGTCCTGCGGCGGGACGTCACCGAGGACGACGTTGGTGAGAATGGGCGAGCACAGGCCCATTCCGAGGCCCACGACGAGTTCCGCCCCGGCGACCTGGTACCAGGTCAGGTCCTGGCCCTGCGTGTGCGTCAGCAGGATCATGAGGAGCGTTCCGACGGCCATGATCGAGGTGCCGAGCGCGACGAACGCCCGCCCGTTGGCGGTGCCCTTGCGCCAGGCGATCTGGAAGGTGGCCGTGATCCCGATCGGGAAGGCGACGGTGACCAGTGCCGTACGGATCGCGGACCAGCCGAGACCCAGCTGCATCTGGTAGGTCAGCACCAGGAAGAACGAGGTGATGCCGGAGAAGGCGAGCATCACGACGAACACCCCGGCGGTGAACGAGCGGTGCTTGAAGAGCGTCGGAGGAATCAGCGCCGAACCGTCCTTCTCGTGGCGCCGGCGCTGGTAGAGGGCGAACGGGACCAGCAGCAGGAGCGCGGCGCCCATCATCACGAACATCCATGCGGGCCAGCCCTGTTCGCGTCCCTGCACCAGCGGGAACATCAGGCCGAGCGCGGCGACGGTGATCAGGGCGACGCCGGGGACGTCCAGTCGCGACGCCTGTT
Source organism: Streptomyces sp. NPDC006435 (assembly GCF_040612315.1). Classification (NCBI taxonomy): domain Bacteria; kingdom Bacillati; phylum Actinomycetota; class Actinomycetes; order Kitasatosporales; family Streptomycetaceae; genus Streptomyces; species Streptomyces sp. NPDC006435. The sequence continues at coordinate 5,313 of NZ_JBEXPY010000086.1, read as the reverse complement.
CGGACTTGCTCTCCGGCAGGCACCACAGGGCCAGTGCCACGGCGATCACACCGAACGGGATGTTGATGAGGAACACCGCTCGCCAGCCCAGACCCATGACGTCCAGGTCGGTCAGCACACCGCCGAGCAGCGGCCCGCTGACACCGCCGAGTCCCAGCACGGCACCCATCATCGAGAACGCGACGACCCATTCCTTCTGGTCGAACGTGGTCATGATGACGGACATCACCTGGGGCACCATCAGTGCCGCCATGATGCCCTGGGCCAGTCGGCCGCCCACCAGCACGCCCGGTGTGGCGGCCACGCCGCAGACCACCGACGCCAGCGTGAAGCCGACCACACCGGTGATGAACAGCTTCTTGCGGCCGAAGATGTCGCCCAGCCGTCCACCGGTGATCAGGAAGACCGCGAAGGCGAGGGCGTAGCCCGCCAGTGTCCACTGCGCGGTGGCGTAGTCGGCGCCCAGGTCCTCCTGGATGCTGGGCAGCGCGACGGTGACGATCGTCGAGTCGACATTGTCGAGGAAGGCCGCGAGCAGCACCACGGCGAGAGCGATCCACTTGCGGCGCGAGGGGTCCGGGGCCGTCGGGTCACCCGTCGTCGCCGTGGCCGGTTTCGTCGTCTCTGTCGTTTCCGCTGTGTGTGTCACTTGATCAACTCCGTGTGGAACGGTTTCGGGTGTGGGGGGCGCGTCGCGGGACCGCGCGGCCGGCTGCCGCGCGGCCGGTTCAGACGACGCCCAGTACGGCGTCGAGCGCCTTGTCCATCTCTTCTGCGGTCAGTTCTTCGGCCGTCTGCAGCACCGCGGCGGTGTCGCCCCGGTCCGGGGTCTGCTCGGGTCGTGCGAGTTCCAGCAACCGGTCGAGCAACCCGCTCTGCCGCAGCTGTTCGGGGCTCACCCGGGCCAGGGCCCACTGGGCGGCCCGGGCGGGGTCCTGGGGCGGTTCGGAATCCTGGGCGGGCCCGTCGAAGGAGAGCCGCCCATGCAGGAAGTCGGCGATGGCCCGCGGCGTCGGATGGTCGAACGCCAGGGTGCTCGGAACGGCGACCTGCGTGTACTTGGCGATGCGGTTCTTGAGCTCGACGGCCATCAGGGAGTCCCAGCCGAACTCCCGCATCGCCTTGTCCAGCGGTACGTCCCCGGTGCCGGACAGGCCGAGCACCGCGGTGACCTCCTGCTGCACGAACTTGCGCAGCGAGACGATCCGCTCCTCGGCGGGCAGTGCGGCCAGCCGGTCGCGGAAGGCGGATGCCTGCTCCGCGTCCCGGCCGGACGCCCGCTTGGGCCTGGGCCGCACCAACGCACGCAGCAGGGCGGGCAGTCGGTCCTCCCCGGCCTGCTGGAGCCGGTCGGTGTCGAGCTTCAGCGGCACCAGGTGCGGTTCGGGCCGTACCAGCGCCGCGTCGAGGAGCCGCAGCCCCTCCCGCACGGTCATCGCCCGGGCGCCCTGGCGCCGCATCCGGGCCAGTTCGGCCTCGCCGAGCTGTGCGGTCATGCCGTTGCCGCCCTGCGCCCACAGCCCCCAGGCGAGGGCGGTCCCGGCCAGCCCCCGCTTGTGGCGGTGGGCGGCGAGCGCGTCGAGGAAGGCGTTGGCAGCACCGTAGTTGCCCTGGCCGGGCGAGCCGAGCGTGCCCGCCACGGACGAGAACAGCACGAAGGCGTCCAGGTCCAGGTCCCGGGTCAGCTCGTGCAGGTGCCAGGCGCCCGTCAGCTTGGGGGCCAGCACCCGCTCGAAGCGTTCCGGTGTCTGGTTGGCCAGCACCCCGTCGTCGATCACGGCCGCGAGGTGCACCACACCGGTGAGCGGGTGTTCGCGTCCGGCCTCCGCCAGGGCCGCGGCGACCTCGTCACGGCTCGACATGTCGCAGGCCACGATGTGTACGGACGCGGCGCCGGCCGCCGTCAGGCCGTCGGCCAGTTCGGCGGCGCCCGGCGCCTGCGAACCCCGGCGCGACGTCAGCACCAGGTGCCGTACGCCGTGCTCCTCGACCAGGTGACGGGCGACCTCCCGGCCCAGTTCGCCGGTGCCGCCGCTGATCAGCACCGTGCCGTGCGGGTCCAGTGCGCGGGGCACGGTCAGCACGATCTTGCCGGTGTGCCGTCCCTGCGCCATGTACCGGAACGCCGCGGGGGCCTCCCGCACGTCGTAGGCGAGATACGGCAGCGGTTCGACCGTGCCGTCCCCGAGCAGTGCGGAGATCTCCGTCAGCATCCGGTGCAGGTGCTCAGGGTCGAGCGACATCAGGTCGAACGCGCTGTACACGACGCCCGGGTGGTCCTCGGCGACCGTCCGCGGCTCGCGGATGTCGGTCTTGCCCATCTCCAGGAACCGGCCGCCGCGCGGCAGCAGCCGCAGCGAGGCGTCCGTGAACTCCCCGGCCAGCGAGTTGAGCACCACGTCGACGCCCGTGCCGCCGGTGCCGGTCAGCCAGCGCTCCTCGAAGTCCGTGTCCCGCGACGAGGCGATCCTGTCGTCGGTGAGCCCGAGGGCCCGCAGGGTCGGCCACTTGCCGGGGCTGGCCGTTCCGTACACCTCGGCCCCGAGGTGGTGTGCGAGCTGCACGGCCGCCATGCCGACACCGCCGGCCGCCGCGTGCACCAGCACCTTCTCGCCGGCCCGCAGGGCGCCCAGTTCGGTGAGCGCGTAGTGGGCGGTGAGGAAGGCCAGCGGAATGGTCGCGCCCTGCTCGAACGTCAGCGTGCCGGGCAGCTTCGCCATGAGGTGCCCGTCGCCGCGCACCTCGGTGCCGAACGCGCCGAGCGCCAGCCCCATCGCCCGGTCGCCGGGCTCCAGGTGGGTCACGGCCGCACCGGTCTCCAGGACGACACCCGCGAACTCCAGGCCCAGCTTGGGCGTCGCCACCATTCCGAGGGCGTTGAGGACGTCACGGAAGTTCATTCCGGCGGCGCGCACCGCCACCCGGACCTCGTGGGCGCCGAGCGGGACGGACCGGTCCACGGGGACGAGTTCGAGGCTCTCGATGCTGCCCTTCTCCCGGATGTCCAGGTGCCAGGCGCCGTCCGAGGCGGGCGGGACGAGCGTTCCGCCGTCCTTCGACGTGCGCACCAGCCGGGGCGCGAACACGGTCGTGGCGCGCAGCGCCAGCTCCGGTTCGCCCGTCACGGCCAGGGCGCCCGCCAGGAGCCCCGGGTCCGGGTCGGCGACGTCGATGTCGATCAGGCGCAGGGACCGGTCCGGGTACTCGCCGCGCACGGACCGGACGAGGCCCCACAGGGGTGCGTCGCCCAGGGCCCCCGCCGCGTCCTCGGGCCGGGCCGCGACCGCGTCCCGCGTCACCCAGACGAGTTCGGCGCCCTCCAGCGTCTCCTCGGCCATCAACCGCTGGAGCAGACCGAGCGCGTCCAGGGTGACGGCCCGGGCCCGCCCGGCGACGTCGCCGGTGCCGGTGCCGGTGTCAATGCCGGTGTCAATGCCTGTGCCGGTTCCGGTCGTGGCGTCGACGACGATCCGGCGCGGACGGTCCCCGAGGGCGAGCAGCGCGTCCAGGCCGGCGACCCGGACGGCCCCCAGTGCCTGCGCCACGGCGTCCCCGCCGCCGAGCACGACGGTGCCGTCCGGGCCCCCGGCCGCGGGGGTGTCGGGCAGGTTCACCGGCTGGAAGTCGACACGGTGGAGGTGGTCCCCGACCGACGGTCCGGAGACCCGCAACTGGTCCGCGCCCGCCTGCTGGATCTCCAGGCCGGCCGCGTGCAGCACCGGCTCGCCCATGGCGTCGGCGACGGTCACCGTGACCGTACGGCCGCCGGAGCCGGACGGGTCGGAGTCCGCCTCGATCCGTACGCGCAGTTCGGCGGCGCCCGTCGCGTGCAGCGCCACGTCCGTCCACATGAACGGCAGCAGCACGGTGTTCTCGGGCCGCTCCCCGGTGTCCACCCCGGCCAGTACGTGCAGGGCCGCGTCCAGGAGCGCCGGGTGCAGGCCGAAGTCGTCGGCGTCCTCGCGGACCTCCTCGGGCAGCACCACCCGCCCGTACGCGACGTTCCCGCGCCGTGCGAGTTCGCCGAGTCCTCGGAAGGCGGGACCGTACTCCAGGCCCTGTTCCCCGAGCCGCTCGTAGAAGCCGTCGAGGGGTACGGGCTCGGCCCCGGCCACCGGCCAGGCCCGCAGCTCGTCGATCCCCTCGGACGGGATGTCCTGCTGCTCGTCGTCGGCCAGTTCGCCGGTGGCGTGCAGGGTCCAGGCGCCCTGTTCCGCAGTCGTCTCGGGCTGGCTGTGGATCCCGATCGCACGCCGGCCGTCGTCGTCGGGCGCACCCACCTTGAGCTGGATCCTGAGCGGGGTGCTCTCGTCGAGGACGAGCGGCTGCGCGAGCGTGAGCCCGTCCACGCGCACCGAGCCGACGGCCCGTGCGGCGGTGAGGGCGAGTTCGAGCAGCCCGGTGCCGGGGACGATCACGGAGCCGAACACGGCGTGGTCGCGCAGCCACGGCTGATCGGTCAGCGAAAGCCGGCCGGACATCAGGTGTCCCTCGCCGTCGGCGAGCGTCATGACGGCCGCGAGCCACGGGTGTTCGGCGGACACGAGCCCCGAGTGCCGGGCGTCACGGTTGCCGTTCCTGGCGGGTTCGATCCAGTGGTGCTTGCGTCGGAAGGCGTACGTGGGAAGGTCCACCGGCGTTCCGTCGGGCAGGGCCTTGTCCCAGGCGATGTCCTGTCCGGAGACGTGGAGTTCGCCCAGGGCCCGGAGCAGGGAGCGGACCTCGTCGACCGGCTCGTCCGCACCGCGCGGGGTGCGCTGCGAGGCGGTGAACACCGCTCCGTCCCCCACGCATCCCGCGCCCATCGCGGACAGCACGCCCGCCGGGCCGCACTCCAGGTACCGCGACACCCCGGCCCCTTCCAGACACCGCATCGCGTCCAGGAACCGCACCCCCTCACGCACCTGGCGCACCCAGTACTCCGGATCGGCCAGCTCCCGCCCCGACACCACCCCGCCCGTCACCGTCGACACCATCGTGATCCGCGGGGCGTCGAACACACAGCCCTCCACGACCTGTCGGTACGCGTCCAGCATCGAGTCCATGTGCGGCGAATGGAACGCGTGCGACACCTCCAGCCGCCGCGTCCGCCTCCCCAGCCCCGCGAAGTGCCCCACCACCACATCCACCGCAGCCACATCCCCGCTGACGACCGTCTGCGCCGGACCATTCAGCCCCGCCACCGACACCCGCCCCACCACACCCGCCAGGACTTCCACCACCTCCGACTCCGACGCCTCCACCGACGCCATCGCCCCACCACGCTCACACCCCTGCATCAACCGCCCACGCGCCGCCACCAACCGCGCCGCA
>NZ_JBEXPY010000085.1:0-14744 GCF_040612315.1 Streptomyces sp. NPDC006435 | reverse complement strand
GGCGGCGACCGGGGCGACAAGCCCTGGGGCGGCGTCCACGCCGGCGGCGGCTTCATGGCCTCCGTGATCACCGGTGACGACGAGGGCGGCCGCGGCGGCGACCACGACAAGGGTGGCAAGGACGACCGGGGTGGCTACGGCGACCACGACAAGGGCGGCAAGGACGACCGCGGCGGCTACGGCGGCGACCGCGGCGGCGACCGGGGCGACAAGCCCTGGGGCGGCGTCCACGCCGGCGGCGGCTTCATGGCCTCCGTGATCACCGGTGACGACGAGGGCGGCCGCGGTGGTTACGGCGACCACGACAAGGGCGGCAAGGACGACCGCGGCGGCTACGGCGACCGGGGCGGCGACCGTGGTGGTTACGGCGACCGCGGCGACGACCGCGGTGGCTACGGCGACCACGGCGACAAGCCCCGCGGCGGTGTCCACACCGGTGGTGGCGGCATGGCGATGACCGGTGGCGGTCTGGCCGCCGGCTCGGCGCTGCTCCTCGGTGGTGTCGGCGTCGGCGCGTACAAGCTGCGCCGCCGCCAGTCGACGGGTGGCGCGATGGCCTGACCGGGCCGATCGCCGTCCGAACGGCACGTTGTCGCGGCCGTCGCCCCTCGGGGCGGCGGTCGCGGCGGCTGCGTTTCCCCCCGAGTAAATCCCGGATAAGCCCCGGGCCCGCGCGGCCCGGCCTCCTCGCCGGGCCCGTACGGCCCGGCCCCTCCCCCGTACGCAGCACCCGTACCCGTGCCCGTGCCCGTACGCAGCACCCGTACGCAGCACCCGTGCCCGTGCCCGTACACGGCACCCGCCTCCCCCTCAGCACCGCACGACTGAACCGAAAGGCACGTTCCCATGGCCGCCCCGCAGTCGACCGGCTCCACCCCCACCCGGACCGCCTCCCGAACCACACTGGGCCGCGCCCTGATGTGGCCCGCCGTGACAGCCGGTGTCGGCATCCTCCTCATCTACAACTCCTTCGGCACCCCGGTCGACGACAAACCGCCCGCACCGCCCGCGGCCGTCGCGTCCGCCACGCCCGAGATCCTCGGCTCCCACGCCGCGCCCGCCCCGCTCCCCCCGTCGCCGACCACCGTCGGCCCGACCATGCCGCGTTCCGTCCCCGAGCGGCTGAGCATCCCGGCCATCGGCGTCAACGCCCCGTTCACCGACCTGTCCCTCGGCGCCAACGGCCAGCTGAACGCGCCGCCCCCCAACGACAACAACCTGGTCGGCTGGTACAAGGACGGCGCCACCCCCGGCGAGCGCGGCGCCTCGATCGTGGCGGGCCACGTGGACACGCTGACCGGCCCGGCCGTGTTCCTCCAGCTCCAGTACCTCAAGCCCGGCGCCAAGGTGGACATCACCCGCGCGGACGGCTCCGTGGCCACGTTCAAGGTCGACTCCGTCGAGCAGTTCAGCAAGGCGGACTTCCCCGACGAGCGGGTCTACGCCGACACCAACTCCGCCCAGTTGCGCCTGATCACCTGCGGTGGCGCGTACGACAAGACCGCCAAGGACTACAAGGACAACGTGGTGGCCTTCGCCCATCTCGACACCTTCAAGGAGGGCTGAGCCGACGGCATCCGTCGGTGGTCGTCGGCACTCCGGCACAACCATCCGCCGGGGCGCGACGTCGTACGGGGCAGTGCGGAACCTTTTCCGTACTGCCCCGACCGACGTCCCGAGCACCGGAGTTGATCCACGTGCCTGTTCTTTCCCCCCGCCGTCGGCTGGCGATCGCGACCGGTGTCGCCCTGGTCGCAGGAGCCCTCGCCGCGCCCGTGGGTCATGCCGCCGCGCAGTCGTCCGCCCCGGCCGCGCAGCCGTCCGCCGCCACCGCGAGCACGCCGAGCACCGAGCGGCTGCGCGACGACTTCAACGGCGACGGCTACCCGGACGTCGCCGTCGGCGCCCCCATGGCCACCACCGTCGTCGGCTCGGAGGAGGGCGCGGGCGCCGTGAGCGTCCTCTTCGGCGGTCCCGGCGGCCTGTCCTCCGCCCGCAAGCAGGTGCTGACCTGGCCGAACCGCTCCGGCATCGAGGGAGGCAGCGACGCCCGTTACGGCACGGAGCTGCGCAGCGCCGACCTGAACGCCGACGGTTACGCGGACCTCGTCAGCCGCCTCTGGGCGAACATCCCCGGCGACCAGGGCACGGTCCTGTCCGTCAACTGGGGCGGCGCGTCCGGCCTTTCGAAGAACGCCACGGTCCTCGCCCCCGTCCCCGGCGACCAGACCGACGCCACCGGCGACCTGGACGTGGGCGACGTGGACGGCGACGGCTTCGCCGACATCGCGGTGGGCGACGTACGGCGCGGCGGCCACGTCCTGCACGGCCCGATCGGCAGTACGGGCAAGTCGAGCCGGATCAGCTCCTTCTCGGTCGACGGCACCGCCGTGCTCGACACCTCGGAGATCGCCGTCGGCGACGTGACCGGCGACGGCGTGGGCGACCTGGTGATCCTCGGCTTCGCAGAGGACGGCCCGTGGGCGCAGCACACGTACCTGTTGAAGGGCGGTCGCACCGGTTTCGCCGCGCCGGTCGAGATCAAGGACGCGGACGGCGCCGGGGTCGGCGGCGTCAGTGTGGGCATCGCCGACCTGGACAAGGACGGCCACGGGGACGTCGTCATCGGGCGCGGCGACGAGTGGTCGCACGCGGACACCCCGGTGAAGAAGGGCGGCGCGCTCTTCGTCTCGTACGGCGGCCCGACGGGGCAGAGCACCACCCGAAAGCCCGTCTGGATCAACCAGGACACCGAGGGCGTCTCGGGCACGGCCGAGGCCCACGACCGGATGGGCTACAGCCTGGCGCTGGGCGACACGGACGGCGACACCTACCCCGACATCGCCGTGGGCCTGCCCGGCGAGCGGATCAACGGCATCTCCGACGCCGGCCGGGTCCTGGTGTTCAAGGGCGGTCCGAAGGGCGTGAGCGGCGCGGGCACCAAGGAGTTCGGCCAGTACACGGCCGGGGTCCCGGGCGTCGCCGAGGCGGGCGACCAGTTCGGCGAGGCCGTCGCGCTGGGCGACTACGACAACAACGGCCGTACGGAGATGGTGGTCGGCGCCCCCACGGAGAACAACAGCAAGGGCGCCCTGTGGATCTTCGGTACGGACCCCACCGGGATCGTCGCCAAGGGCTCCGTCTCGTTCGGCGCGGCCACGATCGGCGCCCCGACCAACCAGTCCCGCTTCAGCGAGACGCTGACGGACTGAGCAGGTGTCCTCGCCCCCCGGCCGCGAGCTGCGCAGATCTGGATGATCCGGAGCGCGGGGCCGGCGGGACGACTCGGCGACGCTGCCGGCCCATGCCCGCCGGGCCGGGGCACTCTTCCCGTACGGGCTCCCCTCCCCGACAATGGCCCTCAACTGCCTGGCCTTGGGGGGCTCGTGTCGGATCGTGGTTCCACTCCTGTTCCACCCTCCATGCGCAGAGTCGCGCGGGAGTTCGAACTCGGTTCGCGCCAGGGGCTGGTGTGGACCGAACCCAAGCGCTTTCCGTGGATCGTGGTGCTGCTTCCGGCACTGGTCGGACTGCCGATGCTCTGGCTGGGGATCTCGACCGCAGTGGAGAATCAGCGGAGCCACGGCGCCTGGTACTACGGGCTGCCGCTGCTCCTCCTGGGCTCCGCCATAGTCGCCGCAGCCGGGTATTTCCTCTTCCTCGCGCTCACGAGACGGCAGGCCCAGGTCTGGTTGGGCCACTACCAGCACGGCATCGTCCGGGAGGTCGCCGGGCACGTGCCGGAGGCGTACCCGTGGGACGAGATCGACGGCATTCGGCGGCGCAGCACCAAAGTGACGAACGGGATCACCAGCGTCACCACACACGAACTCTGGGTGCGCCCCAGCGAGGGCGCCGAGATCACGGTGACCGACGCGTACAAGGGGGTCGCACGGTTCATCGACGAACTGGACGAGACGTTCACGCGCGTACGGCTGCCGCAGGACAGGGACCGGCTGAAGGCGGGCGAACGGGTCGACTTCTTCGGCGCCCACCTCGATCCCGCCGGTGTCGGGTGCCTCGACCAACGGCTCGACTGGCGCGAGGTCGACCGGGTCGCGGTGGAACAGGGCTGGCTGGAGATCCATCGGCGCGGCGAGGGAAAGCCGTGGGCCAGGCTCCCCGTGGAGATGGTCGAGAATCTGTCGGTCTTCCTGGCCCTCGCCTCAAGGATGCGCCGGGAAGCGGCCGGAAAGCGGCCGCAGCCGGACGATCCGGCCTGATCACTCGACACGGACCGACGGACCGACGGGCTGACGGACCGACGGACCGCGAGGGGCGGGGACGGGCCTTCCGGGGCTGTCCCCGCCCCTCGCCGTTCATACGGCACCCCCTGAATGCACACCCCCACCGAACCGACCCCATAACGGGTCAATCGCCTTTCCCATGGCTTTAGTTGTTGCACTCAAGCCGATCCCGGGCGCCCACCTGTGCACACCTCTTGACGTTCACCGCGCGGCAACGGAACCATCGGGATCCGTTGGGAGAGCGCTCTCAGAACGCTCTCAAGACGCTCCCCCGACAGTTCGTCGTGCATCCGAACCACGACTCAGGAGAAGTGTTCCCATGCATGCTCCCCCCACAGCACCCCCACGCCTCAGCCCTCGTTCCGGCCTCCGCCGCAGCCGTCGGGGCCGCCGGAGCCGGATTCCCGGACCGGCCGTGATCGCCGCACTCGCCGCCGCGCTGCTCGCCTCCGTCCTCGCGGCCCCGACGGCACACGGCCAGAACAACGCACAGGAGATCGTCGGCGGCGGCGACCTGGGCCCCAACGTCCTGGTCTTCGACCCCTCGACGCCGGACATCCAGGGCAAGGTCGACGAGATCTTCGAGCGGCAGGAGTCGGCGCAGTTCGGCGACGGCCGCTACGCGTTGTTCTTCAAGCCGGGCACGTACGACAACATCAACGCGCAGCTCGGCTTCTACACCTCGATCGCCGGGCTGGGGCTGAGCCCGGACGACACCACGTTCAACGGCGACGTGACGGTCGACGCCGGCTGGTTCAACGGGAACGCCACCCAGAACTTCTGGCGCTCGGCGGAGAACCTGGCGCTCAACCCGGTGAACGGCACGGACCGTTGGGCGGTGTCGCAGGCCGCGCCGTTCCGCCGGATGCACGTCCGGGGCGGGCTGAACCTCGCGCCCGACGGCTACGGCTGGGCCAGCGGCGGCTACATCGCCGACAGCAGGATCGACGGCCAGGTCGCACCGTACTCACAACAGCAGTGGTACACCCGGGACAGCTCGGTCGGCGGCTGGAACAACGCCGTCTGGAACATGACGTTCTCCGGCGTCGAGGGCGCGCCCGCACAGAGCTTCCCGAATCCGCCGTACACCACGCTGGACACCACCCCCGTCTCGCGCGAGAAGCCGTTCCTGTACCTCGACGGGGACGCGTACAAGGTGTTCGTGCCCGCGAAGCGCATCAACGCGCGCGGCACTTCCTGGGGCAACGGCACGCCGCAGGGCGAGTCGATACCGCTGGACCGGTTCTACGTGGTGAAGCCCGGGGCGACCGCGGAGACGATCAACGCGGCGGTGGAGCAGGGCCTGCACCTGCTGTTCACACCCGGCATCCACCACGTGGACCGGCCGATCGACATCGACCGCGCCGACACCGTGGTGCTCGGCCTGGGCCTCGCCACGATCGTCCCGGACAACGGCGTCACGGCCATCAGGGTCGGTGACGTGGACGGGGTGAAGCTCGCCGGGCTGCTCGTCGACGCCGGTCCCACCAACTCGGACACCCTGGTCGAGGTCGGCCCGGCGGGCGCCTCCGCGCGCCACGCGGACAACCCGACGTCGCTCCAGGACGTGTTCGTACGGGTCGGCGGCGCCGGGGCCGGCCGGGCCACCACCGGCATGGTGATCAACAGCAACGACACGATCGTCGACCACACCTGGATCTGGCGCGCCGACCACGGCGAGGGCGTCGGCTGGGAGACCAACCGGGCCGACTACGGCCTCCAGGTCAACGGCGACGACGTCCTGGCGACCGGCCTGTTCGTCGAGCACTTCAACAAGTACGACGTCCGGTGGTCCGGCGAGAACGGCCGGACGATCTTCTTCCAGAACGAGAAGGCGTACGACGCCCCCAACCAGGCCGCCATCCAGAACGGCGACATCAAGGGCTTCGCGGCCTACAAGGTCGACGACTCGGTGAACAACCACGAGGGCTGGGGCCTGGGCAGCTACTGCTACTTCAACGTCGACCCGACGATCCGCCAGGACCACGGTTTCCAGGCGCCGGTGAAGCCCGGTGTGAGGTTCCACGACCTGCTGGTGGTCTCGCTCGGCGGCAAGGGCCAGTACGAGCACGTCATCAACGGGACGGGGTCGCCCACCTCGGGCTCGGACACCATTCCGTCGCAGGTGGTGTCGTTCCCGTAGTACGTACAGGAACGGGAGTGGGGCCCGGTCGTCGCGGCGACCGGGCCCCACTCCGTGGTTCGACGCACCGTCACACCAGACGGTCACCCTTGACCGCCGTCACGAACGGCGTCCAGGCCGAGGCCGCGAAGACGACGGCCGGACCGTGCGGGTTCTTGCTGTCACGGACGGGGACGCAGGCGGTGCAGGCATCGTTCACTTCGAGGCACTCGCCCCGCCGTTGTCGCCGCTGTGGCTGGACTTGTGCCAGGCGGACAGGACCGAGGCGTCCAGGACGATGGTCTCACTGCGCTTCATGTTCGTACTCCTCCGCAACCGAACGGATGAGGGCCAGGGACTCCCGATGCGAGAGCGCATCCCCCAGTGCGTGATCGTAGGCCGCCTGAAAGTCGCGCACTGCCGATGAGTTCTCCCAGAGCCGCCCCGACTTGAGCCCTTCGGTGTAGGCGACAGGCGGCAGGTCTTCGAACCACATCAGGGAGACCAATCCCTCCAGCAGCGCGTGATAGCCCGCCGAGAACGGCAGGACGTGCACCCGTACGCGCCGACGTTCCCCGAACTCCACAACACGAAGCAGCTGTTCGGCCATCAGGGCCGGGCTGCCAACGGGACGGCGCAACGCCGCCTCGTCGAGCAGCACCCACATCACGGGCGATTCGAAGTTGTCGAGGATGCGGGCGCGCTTCAGGCGTGTGACAAGGAGCCTGTCACGTTCCTCTTCACTCTTGAGCGGGAAGCCTGAGCTCAACACCTCGCGGGCGTACGCCTCCGTCTGGAGCAGACCGGGAATCAGCTTGGGGTCGTAATGCCGAAGCACCGTCGCCTGCTTCTCGAACTCCACAACCGCCTCGAAGTACTCGGCGATCTTGTGTTCGTCGTCCAGCACGGGCAGGAACCGCACGAAGAATCCGCCCGTTTCCAGCACTTGATCCAGCCGCTCGGCGTCCTCCGGCGAGGGCAGCCGCCGCCCCGCCTCCATGTGGGCGAGGTGCGTACGGGACAGGAACGCACGTTGGCTCAACTGCTCCTGCGTCAGCCCCGCCATTTCCCTGCGGCTGCGTAATTCCTTGCCATACAGGACCCGAGCCTTGGGAATCCCCTCCCCGGCCACCGGCAACTCCCCCATGTGCGAAGCGCATCGTCACGCTGAAACCTCTGGCGAGCGTAGCCGCAGGCAGCTCACCCTGTGGCATGAATCACCTGCACAGAGTGAAGTGAACCGAGAGGAACCGTCATGACAACACCCTTCGGGCAGGACGCCTTTGTTGCCCACACCGGTACCGAGGTCTACGGCCCCGGCAAGGTCATCGGGGTGGACGGGCCCCTGCGGCGGGTGCGGTTCGTGCATTTCGTGGCGACCATCAACGCGGGCGATCTGCGCGCCGCGTCGCCCGAGGAGACGCACGTGATCCAGGCGTGGATCCAGCGGAAGCAGGAGCGTTACGGCGGGGAGTGGTAGCCGGGTGAAGTGACCCTGCGTGTGCGGATGTTCATGTACGGTGACAAATGAAGCGGCCCCCATCGCCGGGTGCAACCAGCGACAAGGGCCTTCACCGCCAGTTCCTAAACTGTTAGAGACAGGAACACGAACGATGCTTCGGCATGTTATCGCGCCCTTGCGCCACTTCTCCCAGATCTCCAACGAGATCCTGCGGCATCCCCGGCTGTCGTCCGACGCCGTCCGCATCCTCACCTGGCAGCTCTCCCTTCCCCCGGGCGCCGAGGAGTCCCTCTCCCGCACCGCCGTCCGCGCCGGTATCGGGAAGGGCGCCTTCAACCGGGCCAAGGCCCAGCTCAAGGGAGAGGGATTCGTGCACGAGTGGCGACAGCAGGGGCTGCGCGGCCTCTGGTCCACCGTGCAGCTCGTCTCCTCCGTGCCGCTGACCGCCGAGGAGGCCCTCGCCGTACGCAACGGCCGTCCGACGGCCGCCGTGCGCGACGAGTGTCCGACGGCCGCCTGTCCGGCCGCCGGTGAGCCGAAGGGTCGGGCCGCCGGTCGTCATCCCGAAAAGACCCCCGTCGGAAACACTTCCACCCCTCCCTCTCCCCCGCCTCCTGTTCCTTCTCCGGACTCCGAATGCGACCGCGAGGCGCGGGAGTTGATCGCCGGGATCACGGCCATGGATCCCCGGCTGGCCGTGCCGCGCGGCATGGTCCCGCAGCTCGTTGCGCTCGCCTCCGAGTGGCTGGTCCTCGGGCACACCGCCGACGACGTACGCGGCCGGGTCCGGCGCGGACTGCCGGGCCGCGAACGGGCCATCCACCGTCCGGGCGGCCTCCTGCGGTACCTGCTCAGCGAACCGGAACCCGTACCGCCGCCGGTGGCACCTCCCGCCGCGACTCCGCCGCCCCGCCTGACCTCGATGCGCGAGTGCGCCGGGCCCCACCACGTGCAGCCGATGCTCTTCACCCCGGAGGGGGACGAGGAGCTGTGCGCCATGTGCCGGGACGCGTCGCTCGTCGGGGAGTCGGCAGCGGTGGCGGCCACGGTACGCGGCGCAGCCGCCGTACGCGCGGGGCTGTCCGGGCGACGGACCGCCGCCCGTCACTGACCCGACTGCACCGGCTCCTGCGGGTCGCGGTCGATGGCCTTGCTGCCCTTGCTGCCTGTGCTGTCCGCGTCGCTGTCTGTGCTGTCCTCGTCCTTCGGCGTCTCGGCGGCCCCGGCATCGGCGGCCCCGGTCGCGGCCCAGGAGGCGAGCAGGCGCAGGCCCTCCTCGGAGGGCGAGCCGGGTTCGGCGGTGTAGACGGTGAGGGTGAGGCCGGGTTCGGCGGCCATCTCCAGGCCCTCGTAGGCGAGGGTCAGCTCTCCGACGACCGGGTGGCGGAAGCGCTTCGTACCGGTGCCGTGGTGCCGGACGTCGTGGGCGCCCCAACGGGTGCGGAACTCCTCGCTGCGGGTGCACAGTTCGCCGACGAGGTCGTGGAGGTCCTTGTCGTGCGGGTCGCGGCCCGCCTCGGTGCGCAGAATGCCGACGGCCATGTCGGCGAACAGGTCCCAGTCGGGGTAGAAGCGGTGGGAGGCCGGGGCGAGGAAGTTGAAACGGGCAAGGTTGGGCCGGCCGTCCGGGGCGCTCTCGTAGACATCGCTGTAGAAGGCGCGGGCGAGCGGGTTGACGGCCAGCAGGTCCATGCGGCCGTTGCGGACGAAGGCGGGTCCGGCGGTGATGGCGTCCAGGGTCCACTGCAGGCTGCGGTGCGGAGCCCACTGCCCCTTGGTCCGTCGGCGCCGGGGCCGGGCGAGGGCGTCGCTGCCGTCGGCGGCCTGCGCCAGGAGCAGCAGGTGGGCGCGCTCGGCGTCGTCGAGCCGGAGTGCGCGGGCGACGGCCTCCAGGACTGCCGGGGAGACACCGGCGAGGTTTCCGCGCTCCAGCTTGGCGTAGTACTCGACGCTGACGTCGGCCAGGGCCGCGACCTCGCTGCGGCGCAGACCGGGCACGCGGCGCCGGGGCCCGGCGGGCAGCCCGACCCGGTCGGGGGTGATCTTCGCTCGCCGCGAGGTGAGGAACTCGCGGACCTCTTCACGGTTGTCCACTCCTCGACCGTACGTCTCCCCCGCCGGGACAGGGGTGTACTGCCGGTACACCCTTCGACGGTGACTCGCTGCCCGTGCGGAAAGCCGGTTGTCTGGATGACGTGGTGCTTCCCGTCCCGCCGTGCATCCGGCCGGACCGGGCCCGCCCCGGACCGGGGCCCTCCCCCGCACCCACCGGTACCACCGCGTACCGGCCGCTTCACAGCACGTAAGGAACCTCCCATGCGCGGAGCAGTGATCCACGCCCCCGGCGACGTACGCTTCGAGACCCTCGACGACCCGAGGATCCTCCACCCGACCGACGCGATCATCCGCACCGCCGTCACCTGTGTCTGCGGCTCGGACCTGTGGCCGTACCGGGGCCTGGAACCGATCGGCGACCCGCACCCGATGGGGCACGAGTACGTCGGCGTCGTCGAGGAGGTCGGCAGCGAGGTCACCTCGGTCCGGCCGGGACAGTTCGTCGTCGGCTCGTTCGCCACCTCGGACAACACCTGCGCGAACTGCCTGAGCGGCTTCCCGTCCAACTGCCTGCACCGTGAGTTCATGTCCACCTGCCAGGCGGAGTACATACGCATCCCGAACGCCCAGGGCACCCTGGTCGCCACGGACGGGGTGCCCGGCGAGGAGTTCTGGCCCGGTCTGCTGGCCGTGTCCGACGTGATGGGCACGGGCTGGTGGGCCGCCGACGCCGCCGGGGTGGGGCCCGGTTCCACCGCCGTCGTCGTCGGCGACGGGGCGGTCGGCCTGTGCGGGGTGATCGCGGCGAAGGAACTGGGCGCGGAACGGATCATCGCCATGTCCCGCCACGAGTCCCGGCAGCAACTCGCCCGCGAGTTCGGCGCCACCGACATCGTCACCGAGCGCGGTGACGAGGGCATCGCCCGTATCAAGGACCTCACCGGCGGAATCGGCGCCGACAGCGTGCTGGAGTGCGTCGGCACCGCCCAGGCCATGCGGCAGGCCCTGCACTCGGCCCGGCCCGGCGGCAGCGTCGGCTTCGTCGGCGTGCCCCACGAAGTGGCGATCGACGGGCAGGAGCTGTTCTTCTCCCACGTCGGCCTGCGCGGCGGCCCCGCCCCCGTACGCCGCTACCTGCCCGACCTGATCGAACGCGTCCTGACCGGTCGCATCGACCCGGGCAAGGTCTTCGACCTCGCGCTGCCCCTGGAGCGGGTCGCCGAGGGCTACCGGGCCATGGACGAGCGCCGCGCCGTCAAGGCCCTCCTCACCCCCTGAACCGCCCCCGCCGCCCCCGCCGCCCCCGCCGCCCCCGCCGCCCGAAGGAACGATCCGAAGGAACGAACCATGCAGATCACCCGCAGCTCGATCGCCACCGTCAAGGGCCCCGCCGACTGGTTCACCGGTGACGTGTACATCGACCCCGTCGCCGCCGCCCCGGCCCCGTCCCGGGTCACCGCGTCCCTGGTGCACTTCATGCCCGGCGCCCGCACCCACTGGCACCGCCACCCGCTGGGCCAGACCGTTTTCGTCACCGAGGGGATCGGCCTGTGCCAACGCCGGGGCGGACCGGTGGAAGTCATCCGGCCCGGCGACCGCGTCCTGTTCGAGGCCGACGAGGAACACTGGCACGGCGCCGCCCCGAACCGGCTGATGGTCCACCTGGCCATCAACGAGGGCGACGACGACCACGCCGTCGTGCACTGGCTGACCCCCGTCACCGACGAGGAGTACACCGCCGCCGACCTGCTCACCGGCTGACCCCGGGACCGGGTGCGGCGCGAGGACCACCTCGCGCGGCGCTAGCATCGGCACTCCGCCAACCACTGGAGTTTGCCGCTATGTCGCTGCCGCGTATCGGGGTCGTCATCGTGACCATGGGCACCCGCCCACGGGAACTGGAGGCTCTTCTCACCTCGGTGGAGAAGCAGGACGTGCCGGCGGCGCGCGTGGTACTGATCGGCAACGCGACTCCCCTCACCGATGTGGACGTGGCGGAGAACGTGACCAAGATCCCCCTCGACGAGAACCTCGGTTGCCCCGGGGGCCGCAATGTCGGTCTGGAGTTGCTGCGCGACTCCGGCGACGTCGATGTCGTCGTCGAGCTGGACGACGACGGCCTGCTCATCGACATGGGCGTGTTCCGGAAGGTCCAGGAACTGTTCGCGTCCGACCCGCGACTCGGGATCATCGGGTTCCGGGTCGCCGACGAGCACGGGCACACCGAACGGCGCTGGATTCCCCGGCTGCGCGCCGACGACCCGATGCGCCGGGGCCTGGTGACGGCGTTCCTCGGCGGCGGGCACGCCTTCTCCGTACCGATGCTCAAGCAGACCGGCCTGTGGGCCGGGGAGTTCTTCTTCGGGCACGAGGAGTCCGACCTGGCGTGGCGTGCGCTCGACGAGGGCTGGAAGATCCTCTACGAGCCCGAACTCGTCCTGCAGCACCCGAAGACGTCCCCGGCGCGGCACGCGGTCTACTACCGGTTCACGGCGCGCAACCGCGTATGGCTGGCACGCCGCCGGCTCCCGGTCCCGCTGATCCCGGTCTACCTCGGCGTGTGGACCGGGATCACCATGATCCGCATGCGCTCCTTGAGCGGCGCGAAGGCATGGTGGGGCGGCTTCGCCGAGGGTGTGCGGACATCGTGCGGCCCGCGCAAGGCGATGAAGTGGCGCACGGTGTGGCGCATGACCCGCCTGGGCCGCCCCCCGATCCTCTGACCCCTCGAATGGTCCCGCGCGCGTGACGGGCTCGGACTACCGGGCCCGCACCGACTCACATGGTGTTGACGATGAGCCCGATGTGAGTGAAGTAGTTCAGTCCGCCGAAGAACAGGAAGGCGAGTCCGGACACCCCCCAGGCGACTCCGATGACCGGGCTCATCCATGTCCTGGGACGCCGCAGCGCGAACGGGAAGAGGACCGCGCCGATGCCGACCAGGACGTACAGCCCGGACATGAAGCTCGCTTCCAGAAGCGGCCACTCCGCGAACTCGCCGGAGATGGGCTCCTCCGGCGGGGCGGCGAAGAGGGTGTACTTCCAGCCTGCGGCGGCGATACCGAAGCAGGCGAGCCCCATTCCGAAGACGAACACGGAAATGGGCGCGGCGATCTGGGCCGTACGGGTGACGCGGTCGTCGCCGAGGAGTTCGGCGCCCCGCTTCCAGAGATAAAAAGCGGCGGCGAGCAGAAATACGCCGAAGGCCAGTGCCGGCTCACCGAAGATGACGTTGTCGAACGGAAAACCCTGCCCGGCGAGCGGCCAGGTCAGGGTCATGTGAAGACCGGTGGTGACGAGGGTGAAGCCGAGGGCGCCGAAGGCCAGCGCCCACCCCTCGGGCGCGATGGCGCTCCGGGAGGTGAGGAACTGACGCCCCAGCACCACCAGGAGCAGAAGCCCCGCACCGGCGGCCACGGACATGATCGTGTTGTAGGTCGGCATCCGAGTCCAGTCGATCTTCAGGCCGGATGCGGCGAGGGGCTCGACGTACTGAATCATTCCCGCAGAATAACCCTCCATTCACCTTATGCACCTTTTATGCTTTTCGCCAGAAATTGGCTTTCTGTCGGGAAGATGGCCCCACCCATCGTCAACTGCAAACACACTCCCAACACCACCCGGGACCACCCCCACCAGGTTTCACCACGTCATAAGCAAGCCAATGTCGACCGATTGACGGTTTGCTGATTGCGTCAGCGACGCCCGGGTTGATAGAGATGACCATGCGAACGGCTGTTCGCCACACGAGGGGTCGACTCGGGAGTTACGGGGACGGGGCGGCCGGTCCGGTACGGGGCGCAAGGGGGGCTTGTCGTGGTGGGGTGGGACATCAGGCCGCAGGGGGTTCAGGGCCAGTTGAGGGTGGTCGGTGGTCATGCCGGTGATCTGCAGAAGGCCCTGACGGCGATGCTGGAGACGGTGTCGCAGGCGGCGCGGGCGGCGGGGACGGCGGTGCCGGGTGCGCAGGCGTCGACTCCTGTGCAGGGTCCGGTGGTGCCGGGGAGTGCGCCGTTGTCGCGTGCGGCGATGGGTCCGGTGGCCGCGGCGCTGGGCGAGTATCTGCGGGAGCGTGACAAGGACTTCAAGTCGATGGCCGAGCGCACGGAAGCATCGGTGCTGGGGGCGGTGGAGGCGACGGGGGCGTACTGCCGGGGTGATCTGGAGGCCGCCGAGCACGCGCAGCGGGCGGCCAGGGCGGTGCGGCTGGACCTTCTCAAGCGCGGAGAGCACCGGTGAGCGGGCCGGGGCCGGTCGATCCGGTCGGCATACCCGTCTTCACCGGCGACCTGGCGCTGCTCGATGTGAAGGTGACGGCGCTGTCCGGTCACGGGGCGAAGATCTCGGAGGCGGCCGGGGACGTGCACCGCAGCTTCGGCGGGCTGCGCGCCTTCTACAAGGCACCCGAGGCGGAGCAGTTGTTCGCGACGACCGGTCCGGTCGCGGCGAAGGGCCAGTCGCTGAGTTCGGACCTGTGCGTGATCGCCGGGGCGCTGGGCACCTACTCCGACGACGCTTTTCCGCTGGTGGAGAAGCTGAAGGAGCTGAAGCGGGACGCGGTGGCCTTCCGGGTGAAGGTGGACGGTGACGACAAGTGGTCCGAGGACGGGGACCTGGTCGAGGAGAACAACCGGCGCCGGGGCGAGATCGCGGAGGTGTGGGCGGCGTTCCAGGAGGTGGAGCGGGCCTGTCACGCCAAGATCGTCGCCCTGGTCGGCGGCAGCCCGCTGAAGAGCGGTGACGGCTCGGGCAAGCCCGGCACGTACGGGTACGACGCCGAGTCCCTGAAGCAGGCGGAGTCCCTGCCGTGGGGTGAGGCGGTTGAGGAGTCGACGCCGTGGTGGCAGGTGTGGGAGCA
>NZ_JBEXPY010000084.1:0-16655 GCF_040612315.1 Streptomyces sp. NPDC006435 | reverse complement strand
GAGCCCACGCCCGTACCGGCAGCAGCGCCCGTTCCCGTTCCCGTGCCGGTTCCGGTTCCGTTTCCGCAGCAGCGCACCGAAGAGCCGCAGCCGGACCGGGAGTTGGAACCGGAACCGCAGCCGAAGCTGGAAGCCGGTGAGGAGCGGCGGCCTTCGCGGGCGTTCATGGCCCTGGCGCGGCTGGGTCGTGCCGATGCGAGGCTGGCGCTCTCGGCGGCGGACTGTGCGGAGCTGGAGCAGCTGGCGGCCGAGTGGTTCGAACGGGGTGTGGGCGCCGAGTACCTGACGGGCGCTCTGACCGCCGGGCTCCCCGATGCCGTCGGCTCGCCCTTCGGGTTCGTACGCCGCCGCCTGCGCGACAAGCTCCCGCCCCGCATGCCCGTCCCCACGCCCCGGCCCGTGTCGGAGGCACCGCTGCGCCGGATGATGGTCGAGTGCACCGAATGCCGCACACCCGGCCGCCCCGAAGCGTTCATCGACGGCCTGTGCAGGCCCTGCCGCCAACCCGAACCCGAATCCGACACCGGCCGGGCATGAACACAGTCGGAACCGAAGAAAAACAAGCAGATTAAACGCTGAGTTCAGGCACTGCTGGGAAATGGCTCGAATGTTCTGACCCTTGACCACCCGGCGCAGTCATGGCGATTCGAGAGCAAGTTGTTTTCCGGGAGACTCTTGGGGGATGGCGTCTGTAATTTCTGACTGCCGGGTTCCGGACATTCGCTGACGAACCGAGGTTGATGGTTCGTCGGGTGGGTAGCGTGTCGCCGTGCCGCCATGTGGCCTTGCGCGAGAAGAATTCCTTGCGGCCGGGCGGTACGGAGGACAGCGAAAGGATTTGAGATCCTGTGAAGAAGACCATGCTGGCCGGAATCGTCGCCGGTCTGTGCGTAACGGCGACCACGGTCGTCGCGGGCGGGGCGCAGGCGATGGCCAATCCCAACGACTGCCCCAACGACTACGTGTGCGTATGGGGCGACAGCAACTACGAGGGGCGCTTCCTCTTCCAGCCGGGAACCAGCCGGGAGAATGTCGGTGATCATATGAACGATCTGACGACTGCGCTGTGGAATCGTACGGGTTCAACGATTTGTTTCTACGACAATGCGGGTTACGGCGGCGCCCTTCTCGCAAGGGTTGGGCCGGGCGAGTCGCGCCCCAACGTCGGGCCGACCGCGAACGACAGGATCAGCTCCTGGCGGGCCTGCTGACGCGTAACCCGCTCTCCTGAATCGGCCCTGCTGATCCGGGAGAGGTTGATCGACCTGGCGCCCCGGCAGTGGAGAAGGTGTCTCGGCCTTTGAGGATGCGAGTTTTCACGTCGTGTCCGGTGCGAAGGCCGGGGCACCTTTCTGGTGAGCGGGTGCCAATCCCTCGGACTGCGGAGCCCTTCCCGCGCGGTCGCCCCGAAACGTTCCGCGGCGGCCTCTGCGGGCCCTGCCGCCGACTCGCCCCTGACCCGGCGACTGGCCCGGCGCCGGCCAGGTCGGAAAGGGTTAATCGGCTGACAATATTCGATGATCGGCGCGAGTTCATCCTATTTTTCATCCGGCGGCGCCGGATGGTTTGGGCTTCACGTAAAGGTGGCAACCGGAATTTTAGATACCCGTTGCCTGCGCGTTGATGATGCGGAACAGTTGGGCGGGCAGGCGAGAAAGGGCAACTGCGCCGATTTCACCGAGCAAGGGGGAAACATCATGAGGATGAAGAACGTGGTCCGGTCCACCGCGGGCCTGGCTGTCGCGCTGGGTACGGTGCTGGCGCTGGGCACGTCCCCGGCCTACGCGGCGAACAAGACCGTGACCCTCAACAACCGCGGTACTGCGACCTTCACGGACAGCGGAGACAAGTTCACCGTGTGCGACACCAACGCGGATGGCCACGGTGTCCAGATGAGCCTGTATCGCGCCTCCGACAACAAGATCATGTGGACGATCACCGACGGGGGTGACAGCGGCTGCGACAGCAAGACGTACGACATCGTGGGTTCCACGCAGTACTACATGCACCTTTGTTGGAGCGTTCCCGGTGCCGCGTGCGTGAAGTCCTCCAACTTCAGCGAGAGCTGATCGGATCTTAGCTTTTAGTGGCTGAACTATTCCCGCCCCCGGTAATCGATCGGGGGCGGGAATATTGATGTGCCACTGGATTGATGAGGCCCTTTCGGGTCCCGGTCCGGGCTGGTGCGGGAACGGGGCTCCTCGGCGGACCGGGCTCGCGCGGTGACCTGGACCGGTCGCGTTGCGCGACCGGTCCGGTGAGCATGCGGGCCCCGAAGGAGGGGGCGGCGGGCCCGAATCCTGTATGACGACAGACGGCCTCCGGCTGCCGGGGCGGCTGCGGCAGCCGGAGCGAAGGATGCGCCACCCGACCGGCGGTCAGCCCGTCGGGGTCGCGGGGAGGCAGATGGCGTAGACCACGTAGGAGCCCGAAGTGCCGGCCGAGTTGTTGAAGGACAGCGTCCAGGTGTCCTCGGCGGACGGGTGGGACTCGTACGGCTGGACCGTGAGGTTGTTGCCACCGAGGGGCGTCTTCATTCCGCCGCCCGTGATGACGGTTCCCGGCGGGCAGGTCGCGGTTCCCGTGTTGAGCCCGGACGTCAGCATGTGGGTTTCCTGGACGATCTGGGTCGGCAGGGTCGGTCCGGGGGGTCCAGGAGGTCCAGGAGGTCCGGGGGGTCCGGGAGGTCCCGGAGGGCCGGGCTTTCCGTGCGGGCAGGCGTTCGGGCAGTTGCCGTCACCTCCGTGGCCGTCCCCGCCGTCGGCCGCGGCCTGGGTCGACATCGCTCCCATCAGCAGCGCGGCGACCAGCGCGGGCAGAGCCGCACCCCGCAGCAGGGCCGCATGTTTCCGTTTCAACCTGTCCTTCCTGGGTTGCTCGGCTTCGGGGCTCGCCTCGCACATCAGGCAGGAGCAATAGAAGGGCGAGATGCCCTGAAAGCCTTGGATGTGAAGACCTGAACACGGTCAAGGAGGCTCCGCCAACGACGCCCCGGTCGTGGCCGGCCCGGCCACCGCGCCCACCACGCCCCAGCCCTGGGCGGACCCCTCCGGGTGCGCCACCGTCACCCACACCAGCAGCCCCACTCCTGCACCGGTCCCCAGCAGAGCCAGTCCCCCCAACACATCCGCTGCCAAGTCACCATCTCTCCATGGTGTCCCAGCGGGCGAAGCCGAGTCACGCAGAACGCGGGACCGGGCGGCGGATCGGCCGGGCAGAACGCTGGGCCGGGCGGGGCGCGCCCCGCCCGGAGTCGCCGTGTCCGGGTCACAGGGCGAGGAGGACGCGGCCGGCGGCCCTGGGGTCGGCGAGGGGTCTGAGGGCCAGGCGGACCAGGGCGAGGGGGTTGTCGTCGCCGGCGATGCGGTTGGCGCTGAGTTCACCGCAGGAGACGCACTGGTGAATGATCATCCACTCGCCGTCGGCGCGGACGGACATGCCCAGTGCCTCCATCCGGCCCCGGCAGTCCGCGTCGCGGTCGCCCGGGATCCTTCGGTCGACGTGCAGGCTGGCCAGGCAGTTGGGGCAGTGGTTGCGGTGCGCGGTCCCGGGCGCGTCCAGTGGGACGTCCAGTCGGCAGGAGGCGCACCGGAAGTCGTTGGCCCGGTGGTCGCCCCGGGTGTGCAGGACGTCCTTGTGCCGCTGCGGGCGGCGCCGTCCGCGGTCGCGGCGGTTGTTGCGTGACACGGTGGTGTTCCTTCCTGTCCGGGCGGTCAGAGGGTTCCGAACGCTTCGAGCGGGAAAGGCGGTTGGGCCAGCGGGCGGACCGCCATGCGCATCAGGATGAGCTGGTTGTCGTCCGCGCAGACCGGGTTGGAGGTGAGCTCGTCGCAGCGCACGCAGCGGTGGATCACCCGCCAGTCACCGGTGCGGAGCACGGCGATGGCGATCGGGGACATCCGGCCCTCGCAGTCGCTCGGACCGCCCTCGACGTGGTCGAGGACGTGCCGGGAGTGCAGGCAGGACGGGCAGTGGTTGCGCAGCGCGCCGTCGGCGTACGCGGACACGGTCAGACCGCACCACGCGCAGGTGAAGGTGCTGAGGCCGAGAGTGTTGTTGTTGGTGGTGTGGTTGGACACCCGGGTGCTCCTTGCTGGAAATGGGTCAGGACAGCAAGAGCAGGCCGAGCGGCCTCGTCGGAGGGCGGCCCGATGACGTCACGGGACGGCGGCGATCGGGCAGGCGGGAACACCGGAGGAAGCGTCCGGCAGCGGCCCGGAGAAACGGGCGGCGGAAACGGCGGACGGTTACGCGGTGTGGCGAGGCGCACTCGGCGCGAGCCGGGACATCAAAACACCCTTTTCCAGGGCACACGGGCCCAGAACGAATCAGAACGACTCGTTCAGCCAACAGGACGCCTGCCGGGGCCGTCAAAGCATTATTCGGCTCACCCGGCCCCTGGGGCCGCCTCCTCCCGGGAGACGGATCGGCTCATGCCCGTCGCCGCCTGCCCTTCGCCGTTCGGGACCGGCGGCGTTGCCATCCCCGGACGACGAAGGCCGCCACGATCGAGCCGGCCACGAGCGGACCGGCGGCCAGGCGGATCACGTCCGCCGGCAGGCCCGACTCCCTGCCGGTCATCGGGAGGACCATCTCGACGGCGAGGGATATCCCCAGCAGGACAAAGCCGAGACCCCAGGACCGGACCACCCACACGGGCCCATGGATGGGCTCCGGTGGCCGACGGGGCCGGAGCAGGGCCTGACATCCCAGCCACACGCAGCCCAGCCCCGTGACCACCACGAAAACGTCCAGAACCCTGTCGAGCACACCGAACGCGGTCCCGAGCATCTGCCCCTCCCCTCGCCGGCATGAACGCCGGCCTCAGTCTTCCGTACCCGCGGACCTGTCCAGTGGATCTTGTGACCGCGTAACGTGCAGGCATGGCACCTTCACTTGAGCGTCCCCCCTTGCAGGCCGATGAGCGCACCGCGCTCACCGGCTGGCTGGACCTCCAGCGGCAGATCCTGCGATGGAAGTGCGATGGTCTGAGCGAGGCCGACGCGCACCGTTCCGTAATCCCGACCTCGCCGGCGATGACGATGGCCGGGCTGATCAGCCACATGCGGTGGGTCGAGCACACCTGGTTGGAGGTGGTTTTCCTCGGCGGCGACAAGACACAGAACCCGTCCTTCGACGAGACGGACGAGGGCGCCGACTGGCGGGTCGACGGCGTTCCGCTGGAGCAGCTGCTGATGCAGTACGAGGCCCAGTGCGCCCGCAGCAACGAGATCGTGGCCGCGGCCTCCCTGGACGACGTCGGCCGCCACCCCGACTTCCACGCCGGCAGCGCCAACCTCCGTTGGATGCTCATCCACCTCGTCGAGGAGACTGGGCGGCATGCGGGACACGCGGACATCGTGCGGGAGTTGCTCGACGAGGTGAAG
The DNA here is from genome assembly GCF_040612315.1 of Streptomyces sp. NPDC006435. Classification (NCBI taxonomy): domain Bacteria; kingdom Bacillati; phylum Actinomycetota; class Actinomycetes; order Kitasatosporales; family Streptomycetaceae; genus Streptomyces; species Streptomyces sp. NPDC006435. The sequence goes on along the minus strand of NZ_JBEXPY010000084.1, from coordinate 11,268 downwards.
GGGTACTACTAGCCTCGATCTTTTGTGGCGGCCCGTCAGGTTATCCGGCGGGCCGTTTCGGTGTCATGGCTGGTTGCGGGTGCGGTGAGGGCCCGGCTGTTGCGTCGGGCGGGGTTCGGGAGAGCCGCAAGTCGCTGGACCGCATTGGTGATCACATCGGTCCAGGGCCGGTGACGGCCGAACCGAAGGCGCCGACGGCGGGCGGTGGCGACAACCTGGGCGGCGGCGGTGTCGGAGCCCGCGTTCTCCCTCCGCCCAGCGCGACCGCGAGCGCCACATCCAGCAGGATCTTGCCCGGATCGTGCACCGTCCGAGGGCGCCGCCAGGGCGCGAGCGCCGCCGATATCGCGGTATCCAGGCCGCTCTTGCGGGCGGTCTCGACCAGCAGCACACCCCCGGCCTGGGAGACCACCCCCGTGACCGCCACTCCCGATACGGACACGCGGGTACGACGCGCTGCGCCTCCTCACCTGGAGAGTGTCTCTCGTTGGGGCGGACAGGACCCTGGACAAGCCCTGTCTTCCCAGTTCAGAGGCATTCTCCGGTGATCCGACCGGCGGTTGGACATCAGCTCGCACGTGTCACAGGACCCAGGATCCGGGCAGTTCCGGCAAAGTGTCGCCGACGATCAGAAGCGGTCGCCGCGAATGCCACCGCGCATCGTCCGCCTGGCCGTGCAGCGGCACGGTAGCCAGTTGGAAGCGGGCATCCAGCGCGTCGAGCTCCGCCTGCCGCGCGGCCCGAATCCTGTCGGTGAACACGGGCCACGCCTCCGCCAGCCATCTGCGGCAACGAAGCATGTTCGCGTATTCCCAGACGAGTTCGGAGTCGAAGCCCTCTTCGACATCCTGTACCAATGCCTCCCACGCCTCCATCATGGCGTTGAGCGTCACCATCCCGTACCGCGCCGCCAAACCTTGGCTTGCCCGATGCACCGACTCGTAGTCATCTGCGCTGAGCACCTCCATGTCCATGGGCACAGCCTGTCAGCTGTTCCACGCCGGATGGAGACGACGGTGACGGTGCCGTGGAAGACGTAGGCGCGCTCGTCGAAGGCTGCCCAGACGCTTGACGAAGAACGAAGAACGAAGAACATGGAGGCACCCCCGCTCGCCGTCGCCGTGAGCCGGACGGACCCGGCGGCCCGGTCGTCGGCGCCGTGGTCATGTGCCGACCGCCCCCGTACGTTGCCCCCACTGTGCCCTCCGGTACCTGGTCCGGCCGCCCGTGTCTCGGGTATGCCAGAAGGAACCGTTTGCCCACAGGGGGAAGGTCGCATGCGCGCCGAAGACCAGGCCAGGTCGGCAGAGACACGAAAGGGCAGGGCACCGGCCCGCCAATCCCGAACCGAGAACTGGGCACAGCCCTCCGGTCTCCTGTCGTTGCAGAGCAGCGTCGGCAACGCGGCGGTTGTCCAGATGCTCCGTCAGGCCGGACACCCGGGAGCCCAGGAGGAACACGAGCACGGCGTCGACCACGACGGCCTGCGGACCGAGCACCTCGTGCAACGCTCCACCGTCCACGATGTCCTGCGCGCTCCGGGGCGTCCCCTCGACGACGGCACGCGCAGCGAGATGGAAACCCGGCTCGGCGCGGACTTCTCGGACGTCCGCATCCACGTGGGCGCGGCCGCGCAAGTCTCGGCAGCGGAAATAGGCGCTCGGGCCTACACCGCCGGCAACCACGTCGTGATCGGCGAAGGCGGTGCCGACAAGCACACCCTCGCCCACGAATTGACGCACGTCATCCAGCAGCGCACGGGTCCTGTCGCCGGCTCCGACAACGGGGCCGGGCTGCGGGTGTCGGATCCCTCGGACCGGTTCGAACGCGAAGCCGAGGCCAACGCGAGCCGAGTGATGTCGGGCCCGGTCGTGGCCCGGGCGGAAGCTCGCGGCGCGACGGGCCGTCGGTCCGCAGCCGGGGAGCGGACCGTGCAGCGGGCTCCCGATGTGCAGGATCGCCTGACGGACGCCTACTGGGCGAGTCAGCAGCCGGCGGGGCAGCCGCAGCAGAGCGCTCGCCCGAAGTCGAACGAGCGCAAGCTGAAGGAAGTCATCGCCACGACCGTGCCCGGTCTCCTGCGCCAGCTCAAGGACAAGTACAGGGGAAAGGATCAGAAACAGATCCAGGCCATGGGCAGCCTGGAGATCTTCCGGGGCATGAAGCGGACCGAAGGCGACGCGATCATGGACTGGTGGAACAACGACCGCCAGTCCGACACGACCCAGTGGATAAAGGAGCACAAAGGCGACGAGAACGCCGTCGGTGATTTCCATGAAGCGGCAAGCGGGGATCATCCGAGAATCGGTGCCATACCGGTGAAGGGGCACCTCGGGGACGAGGCGCAGGCCCGTACCTACAGCAAGGGGGACGACGAGGTGCTGGTGAAGTTCACGCTGAAGCCCGGCGCTCACGAACTCCTTTTCGGCCCCGACTACATGGCCGTTGCGGGAACCAGCCCAGGGCGTGCGCCCCAGGCTCTCAGGAATATTCACGGGCCCGACAGGCCCATGCCCGAGGGTTCACAGGGTGAGGGTTCGCTCGGAGGCTACGTCGGTATGAAGCAGGAGAAAAAGGGCGACTTCAGTTTCAGTCTGGGTGAGAACGAGGCCTCCCAGCTGCTGTTCCAGCACTTCATCAAGAGGGTCGAGATTGTGAATTACTGATCGTTTCAGAATGAGATTTTGGTCTGACCTCTCGGCTGAGACGGTTGCTCAGTGACGCGACGGAACCGGTTGCTGTGTTTGCGCGTTGGCGTGACAGGACTTTGGGGGGAGAGAGCCTTGTCGAGTTTGAGCTTCCCGCCGACGCGGGCGGTCGGACGCGGGGCGGCCTGGTACCGCGGGGACTGCCATGTCCACTCCGTCCACTCGGATGGGGAACTCACCCCTGAAGAGTTGGCCGTTCGGGCGCGCGCCGCCAGGCTCGACTTCATCGCGACGACGGAGCACAACTCAGCCGCGATCCCCGGTGGATGGGGGTATCTGGCTGCCGATGACTTCTTGATCCTTCTGGGTGAGGAAGTGACCACGAAGACCGGGCACTGGCTCGCGCTCGGCATCAGCCCTGGCGAGGTCGTCGACTGGAACCACCAGGTCAGGGACGGGTTGATCGACCATTGCCTGGACCAAGTCCATCGAGTAGGGGGCCTGTGCGTGGTCGCGCACCCGCATGCGCCCTACGCGTCGGGCGACTTCATGTTCCCCTTCCAGGGCTTTGACGTGGTGGAGGTGTGGAACGGACTGTGGACTTCGGACCGGCCTTGGAATGCTGACAATGAGGCGGCCCTGGCGGAGTGGGGGCGGAGCCTCGCGGCGGATATTCACACGGGCTCGTGGCGGCCGGCGATGGGCAACAGCGACACTCACTTGGAGGGGCAGATCGGCATCCCCCACACTGTGGTCTTCGCCGAGGAGCTGAGCACCGAGGCGGTCCTGGCCGGAATCCGTGCCGGCCGCAGCTGGATTGCCGAGTCGGCGGACGTGGACGTGTCTTTCACCGCCAATGCCGATGGTCGCGTTGCCGGGGTGGGAGAACGGCTCGCGACTCATGGTGGGCAGGTGGAAGTGCAGGCAGCAGTGCGAGGTGTGTCGGTGGGGGCCGTCAGCTTCCACACCGATCGAGGGAAGGTTCACCGGGCGTCTCTCCCCGGTGACGGGGCGGGCGTGGTGCAGTGGGACACGACGGCGGAGGACTCGGCGTTCGTCCGCATCGAGGTCCGCCATCCCAACGGGCACGTTGCCGCACTCACCAATCCGATCATCCTCAACTGACCGCTCGCTTCATCGTGAGGTGTGCAGACGACGGAGGCAGATGAGGCTGCAGGCCAGTTCGAGCAGGCCCTGATGGAGGTCGGCGCGTCGTTCGTAGCAGATCCGGAGCCGTTTGAACTGGTGCAGCCAGGCGGTTGGGTCATGCACCACCGCCGCCTCGCCCGCGACTACGAGACCCACCCGCACCGCTCCGAAGCCATGATCCGCCTCGCAATGATCGACCTGATGAGCCGCAGGCTCACCCGGGAGTCGACTCCGAACTGGAAGGATTCATAGCCCCCGGGCCACACTGACCCGCGCGGCCTCACCTCTCATAGCCTGCGGCCAGCGGTCGTCGATGACACCCGCCACTTCCCGGCAGGCACCACAGGCATTCTCTCGTTCTGGCAGCCACCAGCGATCGGACGGCGACAAGCCAGTTTCCCGGATCCCGCACAACGTCCTGTCGAAGATACCGAAGGCATGGGAGACACCAGCAGGAAGGCCATCCGCGACGGCCCTCTCCCAGCGCATCTCCATGGGCAGGTACGGCGGTCGCGAGATCTCAAACCACTCGCCGCCCACGTGAGTGGCGGCATGGCACCAGGAACAGGACCAGATCTCCCCTTCCCCCGCCGTCGGCGGCACCGGCCACTGCCACATCGACCGTCCACACACATCACACTCCACAGGTGGATCCTCACACGCCGACACGGACGGCCCCAAGCGGCTGACATCACGCCAGTTACCAAACACCCCCGCCAGGACAAAACACTCTTTTAGTCCGGATTCGCTCATCCATGAGGTTGCTTCGCGTGCCAGGTGCCCTCCGGGGGTGCGGGGAAAACCGGGTAGCGAGAAGCCCCGTCGTGCGGTGGGCGACGGGGCTTCTCGGGTGGATGCGCTGAACCTGCCGGTGGTCAGACGGTGCCGAACTCTCCGGCCTTGACGCCTGCCACGAAGGCGGCGAAGGACGCGGGGGAGGTGGCCAGTGTCGGGCCCTGCGGGGTCTTGGAGTCGCGGACGGCGGTGAGGTCGGTGGAGACCTCGATGCATTGGCCGCCGTTGTCGCTGTAGGAGGACTTGAACCAGTTGCGGGACTCGGTCCTGGGCATCGCGGGCTCCTTGTCGAGTACGGGGGCGCTTCGCGTGCCAGGTGCCCTCCGGGGTGGTGGGGAAAACCGGTAGTGGCTCGGTGCGGCCTGAACTCGGCTGTGTAGAGCGGTGGTTGGAGAAAGGTCCGGGCAGCGAGAAGCCCCGTCGTGCGGTGGGCGACGGGGCTTCTCGGGTGGATGCGCTGAACCTGCCGGTGGTCAGACGGTGCCGAACTCTCCGGCCTTGACGCCTGCCACGAAGGCGGCGAAGGACGCGGGGGAGGTGGCCAGTGTCGGGCCCTGCGGGGTCTTGGAGTCGCGGACGGGGACGATGCCGTGCGGGGCGACGAGGTTGGCGGCGACCTCAATGCAGTTGCCGCCGTTGGAGCTGTACGAAGACTTGAACCAGCGGGGGGATTCGGACGTCACGGGGTGCCCTTTCGTGCCTCGTTGATCATGGCCACGGACGCCGCCTGGGACAGCGATTCGGCCTGCAACTGATGGTAGGACGCCAGCAGGGGGAGCACCAAGGTCGTATCGCGCTCCAGATGGCCTCGCATCTGGGACTCCGCATATGCGACGGCGGACAGGTCCGGCAGTGTCAACAAGTTCATCGGAAGGTTGAACGGGCGGCGCTCCGCCCCGGCGAACGGGGCGATCTGGAGCACGGTGTTCGGCTGCCCGGCGAACTCAAGCAACCTGTCCAGCTGGGCGGCCATCACCTCCTCCCCGCCGACCCGCCTGCGGATGCAGCTCTCGTCCATCACCACCAGCATTGTGGGAGGGCGGGGGCGTACCAACGCGGCTTGGCGTTCTGCCAGGAACGAGACGCGGTCCCCCGCTTGCTCGGGGGTGATGGACCCGCGCCACACGTCGCCTTCCGCCAGGGCCCGTGCGTACTCCGGTGTCTGCAACAGCCCAGGAATGATTCCGACTTCGTACAGGCGGATCTCCGCCGCACGCCCCTCGTAACCCACGTACTGCGGGAAGCCCTCCAGCAACGAGCCGTGCCGGAGCTCCCGGTACTGGCGTTCGAACGTGTCGGCTGTCTCCCCCGTCCCGAAAACCTGGTCGGCGCTGCGCGAGAACCGAAGAGTCGGCATCTTGCGACCGGTTTCGACGGCCGAGATGTGCGTGCCGGAGTAGCCCATGTGCTTGGCCAGCTCCTCCTGCTTCCAGCCGCGAGACTCGCGCGAGCTGCGAATACGTGCGCCGAAGGCGGCCTCGGGGCTGCTCTCGGGATCCAGGTCCTTGCGGTTCAACGGCTGTCACCTGACTTTTCGCTCGCGCTCAACAAGTTGAAGCGCTCCGGACTGTAGGCCACGCTGATCCCCCTTGGTAGCGGTGCCGTTACGGAGAGGAGTCGGCGGTGTCCGAAGAGAATACTGCCGCGAGTCAGCAGGAACCCCCACAAGTCCCGCTTCTCGGAACGCTCTTGGTGGATACCGGCCACCTGAATCAGGTGGGTGAGTTCCGTGGGGTGTCCGGGCCGTACTGGTCGTTACGGCCTGTCTGCGGCGGTACGGAGTGGGAGGCGGAGCCGGCGGAGGTGCGGTTTCCGGAGCCCATGGAGCGGCTGCGGGCCGAGACCGCCCGGTGCAATGCCCGCAGCGCGGGGAGGATTCTGTGAACGAGTCCCGGCAGCCCGGCGGTTACCTGTGCGAGGCGGTGGTCGAGGGGCCGGTGTACGGCACCGGGGACACGGCGCGGTACGTGCTCGGCACCTTCCGGACCATCTCCCCCGTCCTCGCCCTGCGCTGGCTCGGCGGGCAGGCGTTGCGGATCGTGGACCGGCTCGACCCCGACCCCCGCCACTCCGCCTGGGTGACGCCCTCCATGCGCCTGCCCGGAGCACCCGGGCCGGACCACTCCGCCGAGCTGCGCGCCTGGTACCAGGACCGCAACGGCCAGCGCGCCGCCCACGCCCACCTCAAGAACGGCAACCCGCTCCTCGTCGTCGTCCCCGACGCAGGCTGCACGTACACCCTCTCCGTACGGCCCGAGGCTCCTCCGGTCGGGTGATGGAGCACGCCCGCTGTTGGGGTGGTGCCGGGACGGGGACCGGCGTGGTGCCGGGCGCGGGGCGCGAACGGTTGCCTAGCGTCGGCGCCTGACGGACCGCTGTCGACGCGGAACGGGTTGAATCGCCCGGCGTCCGGTGACGGTTCCTCCTCAACGGCGTTCCCCTGCCACCGCCTCGCATTGCGGTGGCAGGGGACGCCGACCGTGTCGCGCGACGCGGCGTACGCCGGTTCCTACGGCCAGAGCGCCTGCGCGAGCGAGACGCCGACGAACACCGCGCCCAGCCCCGCCACCACGCTCGCCAACACGTTGGCCGCCGCGTAGAACCTGGCGCCGTCCTCGACCAGCCGCAGCGTCTCGTAGCTGAACGTCGAGTACGTGGTGAGCGCCCCGCACAGCCCCGTACCGATCAGCAGCTGGACGTGCGAGGAGGCGGCGCCGGCCGCCACCGCGCCGGTCAGCAGGCCCAGGATCAGCGAACCGCTCACATTGACCGCGAAGGTCCCCCACGGGAAGACGGTGTCGTGCCGGGACTGCACCGCCCGGTCGGTCAGATAGCGCAGCGGTGCCCCGACCGCCGCACCGACGATCACCAACAGCCAGTTCACCGGTCCCGGTCCCGTTCCCCGTCCCGTTCCCCGGTCCGCTCCCGGTCGTCCGTGCCGAAGCGCACGATCTCGCACTCGTCCAGGACGACCCGGCCGCCGTCCGCCACCAGTTCCGCGATCAGCGGCAGGAACGCGCGCACGCGTTCCTCCGTGTCCACGATCACCACCGCCACCGGCAGGTCCTCGCTCAGCGAGAGCAGCCGCTGGGTGTGGATCATCGACGAGGCACCGAAGCCCTCGATCCCGCGGAGCACGCTCGCGCCCGACAGTCCCGCGCGGTGGGCCCGGTGCACGATCTCCGTGAACACCGGCCTGTGGTGCCAGACGTCGGACTCGCCGACGAGGACCGTCAGGCGCAGCGCCCGTTCCGTGCGCGGCGTACTCGACGTGTTCGACGTGTTCGGTGTGTTCGGGGTCGTCATGCCTGCCTCCAGGCCAGGACGCGGCGGGTCGCCCACACCGCGCTCCACACCGCCGCGAGGGCCGCGAGCAGTGTCAGTCCCAGGTACGCCAGACCGGTACGGACCCGGTCGGCGTCGATCAGCCGCTCGATGTCCACCGCGTACGTGGAGAACGTGGTGAACCCGCCGAGCACCCCCGTGCCGAAGAACGGCCGCACCAGCCGGTGCGCCGACCACGCCTCGCCGATCACCACCATGAACACGCCGATCACCGCGCATCCGATGACGTTCACGCACAGCGTCGTCCAGGGGAAGCCGCCCGGGGCGGTGGGCCAGATCAGCCCCGCCCCGTACCGGGCGGACGCTCCCAGCGCGCCGCCGAGCGCCACCACCGCGACGACGGGACCTTGGGGGTTCCGGGCTCCCATGGGCGTTCTTCTCCTGCCTGCTCCGGTACACCAGGCTATCGCCGCCGCCTCGGCCGCGACCGGGCGGCGGTCGGGCGGCGACCGGGTGGCTGCCCGACGGACCCTATGGGGGTAGCCCCACCCGGGACCGTCCCGCCTCCCGGATGGGCCGCGCGGCCCGGCCCGGACAGGCTTGTGCCATGACCACCCACCGCGCTTCCATCGCGCTCGCCACCCTGTCCGCCGCAGTCGCCGTCGCCGCCCTCGCCGGGGCCGTGACCCCGTCCGCCCGTGCCGACGGGCCCTCGGTACGGGCGTCCTTACCCGCGTCGTCCACGTCGCCCGCGTCGACCGCGCTCGACTGGAGGCCCTGCGCCGTCGCCGGTGGTCCCGCCGCCCAGGAGTGCGCCGAGCTGTCCGTACCGGTCGACTACCGCGACCCGGACGGTCCGCGGGCCCGGATCGCGGTGACCCGGGTCCGCAGCGACCGCCCCGGGGACCGGCGCGGGACGCTGCTGCTGATCCCCGGGGGGCCCGGCTCCTCCGGGGTGGCCCTGGTGACGGAGAAGGGGGAGCGGCTGCAACGGGAGACGGGCGGCCGGTACGACGTCGTGAGCCTCGACCCGCGCGGGGTCGGCGGCAGCACGAAGGCGAGCTGCGGGCTCGCCCCGGAGGACCGCGACCTGGTGCACCTGCGGTCCTGGCCCGCCGCCGACGGTTCGATCACCGAGAACGTGGCGCGGTCCCGGCGCACCGCCGAGGCGTGCGCCCGCAACGGCGGGGCGATGCTGTGGAGCCTGACCACGGCCAACGAGGTGCGCGACATCGACCGGTTCCGGCAGGCGCTGGGCGAGGGAAAACTGTCGGCCTGGGGCAGCTCGTACGGTACGTACGTGGGCGCCGTGTACGCGCAGAAGTACCCGCGGCACACGGACCGCTGGGTGCTGGACAGCAGCGGCGACCCCGACCCGTCGCGGGTCAACCGGGGCTGGATGGAGAACATGGCGCGGGCCACGGAGGACCGGTTCCCCGACTTCGCGCGCTGGGCCGCGGACCCGGCCAGGGAGGCGGAGGGGCTGCGACTGGCCCGGGAGGCGCGGGACGTACGGCCGCTGGTGCTGGACCTGGCCGCGCGGCTGGACCGCGAACCGAGGCCGACCACCACGCCCGGTGTGCCGCTGACCGGCAACCGGCTGCGCCAGGCCGTCCAGATGGCCCTGTACGACGACGACGCCTTCTCCCGGCTCGCCGAACTGATCCGGGCGGGCGGCGACCCGGCGGGGAAGCCGGTCCTGCCGCCGGGACTGGACCGGCCGCTGTCGGACGAGGCCGCCGCGGTCACGATCGGCGTGGTCTGCAACGACGTCCGCTGGCCGGCCTCGGTGCCCGACTACCGGCGCGCCGTCGCGGTCGGCCGGGTGGAGCATCCGCTGACCGCGGGGCTGCCGGCCAACATCACCCCGTGCGCCTTCTGGAAGGACGCCCCCGCCGACCGGCCGACCAGGATCACCGACGAGGGACCGTCCAACATCCTGATGATCCAGGGACTGCGGGACCCGTCGACCCCGTACTTCGGGGCCCTGAAGATGCGCGAGGCCTTCGGCGACCGGGCCAGGCTGGTCACCGTCGACCACGGCGGGCACGGCGTCTACCTGGGCAACGGCAACGCCTGCGGCGACCGCGCGGTCACCACGTTCCTGACGACGGGGGAGCGGCCCGGACAGGACACGTACTGCGCGGGCTGAGCGGGCTGAGCGGGCTGAGCGGACGGTGCGGGCCGAGCGGACGATGCGGACCGCGAGGGCCGGGGAACGTGGAGGAGCGGGCCGCGCCGGGTACGGCCCCCCGGGCAGCGGCCGTCAGTCGCTGCCGGGAGGTACGCGTCCGCCGTACCCGGCTTCCGTCAGCAGGGTGACGACCTCCTCGTCGGAGGTCTGGGAGAAGTCCCGGTACCACTCGCCGACGGCGTGGAACAGGCGCGGCACGGACAGGCACACCACCTCGTCCGCGCTGCGCCGCAGCCGTATCACCGCCTCCGGCGGGGCCACCGGAACGGCCGCCACCACCCGGGCCGGGCGCTGCGCCCGCACGACCTCGCAGGCGGCCTCGGCCGTGGCGCCGGTCGCGATGCCGTCGTCCACGAGGATCACCGTCCGGTCGGCCAGCGGGACGCGCGGCCGGCCCGAGCGGTACACCTGCGCCCGCCGGGCCAGCTCGGCAGCCTCGACCCGTTCGACCGCCGCGAGATCCTGTCGCGCGGACCGCAGGCGGCCCACGACGTCCTCGTTGAGGACCCGCACCCCGCCCTCGCCGATGGCGCCGAACGCCACCTCCTCGTGGTGCGGCACACCGAGCTTGCGGACCACGATCACGTCGAGTTCGGCACCGAGCGTCCGCGCCACCTGGAAGGCCACCGGAATTCCGCCGCGGGGCAGGCCCAGCACGACCGGGTTCTCCCGCTCCATGCGGCGGAGCGCCTCGGCCAGCTGCTCCCCCGCGTCCACACGGTCGGCGAACAGCACGAAGGGTCACCCCCAGCGATGGGAGGGCGGGCCGCACGCGTGCGCGCCCCGCCTGCTTCCCCACTTCGAAAGAACCCCATGTGCGGCGCCCCCGCAACTCGGGCGGGACCGCCGCCGGGCGTCACACCGGGGTCGTGCGGGGCAGCTCGCCCCCGGTCGTGTCGATGTCGATGACGGAGAACACCGCGCCCTGCGGGTCGGTCAGCGCGGCGAACCGGCCGAACGGCATGGTCATCGGGCCGAACCGGAGCACCCCGCCGCGCTCGGTGGCCCGCGCCACCGCGGCGTCGCAGTCCGCGACCGTGAAGTACACGTTCAGGAACGGCGGCATCTCGGGCGGGAAGTCGTCGCCCATCAGCATCCGGCCCATGACCGTGCTGTCGCCCAGTTTGTACATCCGGAAGTCGACGTGCTCGTCCTCCAGCTTCACCACGCCGTACGGGAAGACGGCGGGGAAGAAGG
>NZ_JBEXPY010000083.1:0-18945 GCF_040612315.1 Streptomyces sp. NPDC006435 | reverse complement strand
GCCCGGCGACCGCGGTGGTGCGGGAGTCGTCCGGCGCGGACGCCTCCGGGCCCGCGGGCGCCTGCACGGCGTCCGCGGCCGGGAGCCCGGCCGTCGGCGCGCCCGCGGAGCCGGCCGCGGGCGGCGCGTCCTCGACGGGGAACGAGGACTCGTCCGGCGCTGTGCGGGTGGCGCGTCCCGGTGTGGGACGGCTCCACCACTTCGCCTTCGGCCCGGTGGACTTCCCGTCTTCCATGCTCTCCCCGCAACTGCCTCAACTGGCCCGTGCACGCCCCGGCGGGGGCGTCCCTCCCGGAACTGCTCCGGGAATTCAACCAGGTTTGCGAATGCTTGCGCAGGCCCCGGTCAACGCCGGACGGAAAGCGGCAGGCCGCGCTCGGTGGGGGTGGGGAGAGCCGAGGCCGACGGTTGCGCCCACGACGACGGCGGTGGCGGTGACGGTGCGTAGGGAGTCGGGGACGGCGGGGCGAGGCGTCCGAGCACCTTGGCGAAGAGCGGGGTGGGGGCGGTCGGACGTATCAGCGGTGACGCGGACATGTTCGTCAGGACCTGGGTGGTGAAGGGACCGCCCATGAGGCTCCCGGTGGACATCACCGCGGACGTGGACAGGGTGGCGGGAGTGGCCGCGGAGGATGCGGACACCACGTCCGGTGCGGTCGACGGGGCCGCCACGGCCACGCGCTCGCCCTCCTCCGCCGCCGTGAGCCTGCCGTGGCCGCCGCCGCCGTTGCGACGGGCGGCCGGGCTGCTGCCCTCGCCGCGCGAAGCGGTGTCGAAGGGGGTCACGGCGTTCCCGGAGCCGGAGCCCGAGGCGCGGGCCGCGGCACCGGGCCCCGAGCCCGTGGGCAGGGCGCCGCCGAGGGCGATGGCCGCCAGCGAGACGGCGCTCGCCGCCGCGAAGGCGAATCTCCGGCCGCGCCAGGGCGAGCGGTCGGCCTCCCGTCCCACCTCATGGATCCGGAAGCCGGAACGGGGGGACCTGCCCGGCAGCACGGCGGTCGAGCCGTGCGGGGCCGGCAGGAAGCCGAAGCCTCCGAGCGGGGAGTCCCCCGACGGATCCGTACGGCTGCCGGGCTGCTGGACCACGGGGAAGAGCCCGTCGGCAAAGCGTCCGGTGCCGCCGAACGGTCTTCCCTCGTCGTCGCCGTCACCTCCCGGACCGCCGGGAAGGCCCTGCAGCCGGGCGAGGAACCCCTCGGACGGCGAGGGCGGGGCGGACTGCGCGAAGACGCTCTTCAGGCGCCGCTGGTCCGCGGCCTCGGCCTTGCACTTGGCACAGGTCGCGAGGTGGGCGAGCACCCGGTCCCGGGCGTCGTGTTTGAGCTCGCCGTCGACAAGCGCGGCGAGGCGATCCCCCAGGTGTTGTTCCGCGGGGGTCGGACCTGTGCCACTCACGCCGTTCCGCCCTCCCCCGCAAGTACCGCGCCCGCCAGCGAGCGCTGCTCGGCACGGGCCGCGGGCGAGCGGTGCTGCAGCGCCTTGCGCAGGTGCGAGCGGCCCCGGTGGATACGGCTGCGCACGGTGCCGAGCTTCACGCCCAGCGTCGCGGCGATCTCCTCGTACGAGAGGCCCTCGATGTCACAGAGCACGACGGCGGCACGGAACTCGGGCGCGAGGGTGTCCAGCGCCTGCTGCACGTCCGCGTCGAAGTGGCTGTCGTTGAAGACCTGCTGCGGGGACGGCTCGCGGCTCGGCAGCCGCTCGGCGGCGTCGTCGCCGAGGGAGTCGAAGCGGATGCGCTGCTTGCGGCGGACCATGTCCAGGAACAGGTTGGTCGTGATGCGGTGCAGCCAGCCCTCGAAGGTGCCGGGCGTGTAGGTCGACAGCGACCGGAAGACACGGACGAAGACTTCCTGGGTGAGGTCCTCGGCGTCGTGCTGGTTGCCCGTCAGTCGGTAGGCGAGGCGGTAGACCCGGCCGCTGTGCGTGCTGACGATCTCTTCCCATGAGGGCGGTGTCCACGCCTGGGAATCCGCATCGGAGGCGAAGGTCGCGGTCGGTGCGGAGTCGTTGGAAGAACGGTCAGCAATGTAGGTCACGGATTTCGGCTCACCCGCCGACCTGAGAAAGCGCCGCAGCACTCCTCCCCGATCCACAGGCGCAGCCGCACCTCCCCTGTCGGCTCTGGTGGTGTCCAGTGGAGTCCCTACCATAGCCACCTCGCCCGTTAGCTCCGGATAAGCCTTTTTCCTGCTGGGGCCGGGGACGGCCCCCGGGAAAGCACCGGCCCGTGGCTTCCCGGACCCGATCTGCGGGGCCGGTCCCACGGGCTCTCCCCCGCCTCCTCATAACGCCCGGTCCCATCTGCGGGTTCCCGGGTGCAGCGGATACAGTCACCGTTGCGCCAACTACGGGGACAGGAGAGGGTCATTACCGCCAACCGGCAGACGAGCTGGGCGTTCGCCGACGCCTTTGTCGCCGAGGACGAAGCAGTGCGCTGGGCCAGGGACCGGGCCCGGGACGCAGGGCTCCGCCCGGTGTCGCCAGGCACCGGCGCCGCGCTGCGCCTGCTCGCTGCCACGACGGACGCCAAAGCGGTGGCCGAAATCGGCACCGGCACCGGCGTGTCCGGCCTCTATCTGCTGCATGGCATGCGGCCCGACGGGGTGCTGACCACGGTCGACCCGGAGCCCGAGCGCCAGCAGTTCGCCCGCGAGGCGTTCCGGGCCGCGGGCTTCGCCGCCAACCGCTCCCGCTTCATCCCCGGCCGCGCCCTGGACGTGCTGCCCCGGCTCGCGGACGGCGGGTACGACCTCGTGTTCTGCGACGGCGACCGGCTGGAGAGCCTGGACTATCTCGCCGAATCGTTGCGGCTGCTGCGGCCCGGCGGCCTGGTCTGCTTCGAGGGCGTCTTCGCCGACGGCCGTACAGTCGACTCCGCGGCGCAGCCCGCGGAGGTGCTGCGGCTGCGGGAGCTGCTGCGCACGGTGCGGGAGAGCCAGGAGCTGATGGCGACGCTGCTGCCGGTGGGCGACGGGCTGCTGTGCGCGGTGCGACGGGGCTGAGCGCCCCGAGCGGGAACGGGGGCCGGCCGGGCTCCCGGCACTTCCGCGCGCCCCCGGCCGTCAGGCCTCCCGGGCTCCGGGCCGGCCGGCCCCGGACCGTCGTGAACGCATCACTGCCCCGGCACGGGCACCGTGCCGGGGCAGTGATGAAGAGTGAACGCCGCTGTTCAGCCGACGACCTTCTTGAGGGCATCGCCGAGTGCATCGGCCTCGTCCGGCGTCAGCTCCACGACAAGCCGACCGCCGCCTTCGAGCGGAACGCGCATGACGATGCCCCGCCCCTCCTTTGTCACCTCGAGCGGGCCGTCGCCCGTCCGCGGCTTCATGGCCGCCATGCTCGTTCCCCTTCCTGAAACCAGCTCATCGCAACCGGCGGCCCCACTGACAGGCGCTGTGTCACCGGCATCGAACACATTGCTTCCAGGTCATTATCCCGCATCACAGACCCCGATGACCAACCTCGGTCGGCATCGCTTGTGCAACGCGCTCTCGCAAAACCACCCATTTCGGCGATCGACCTGCGATACTCCGCCGCCCTCGCCCCTTTGTCGGGGTGCAATTGTTAGACGCAGGTCACATGTCGGCTTCCGCCCGCGTCGGCCATGCTTGCCTGGACAGGCATTGCCCGAGGTCCGGAGGGGACAACGAAATGGCCGATCACATGGCGGACAGCGTGCTCTACGAGGTGAGCGACGGACTCGCGACGATCACCCTCAACCGTCCGGACGCGATGAACGCCATGGACACGGCCACCAAGGTGGCGCTCCGGGACTCGCTGGAGGCCGCCGCCGCCGACACCGCCGTACGGGCCGTTCTGCTCACCGCGACCGGGCGCGCCTTCTGCGTGGGCCAGGACCTGAAGGAGCACGTGGCCAAGCTCGCCGAGGCCCGTGAGTCGGACGGCGGCAACGCGCTGAGCACCGTGCGGGAGCACTACAACCCGATCGTCCGGGCCCTCACCGGGATGCCCAAGCCGGTCGTCGCCGGGGTGAACGGCGTCGCCGCGGGTGCCGGTTTCGGTTTCGCGCTCGCCTGCGACTACCGGGTGGTCGCCGACACCGCCTCGTTCAACACCTCGTTCGCCGGTGTCGCGCTCACCGCCGACTCGGGCGTCTCCTGGACGCTGCCCCGGCTGATCGGGCAGAGCCGCGCCGCCGATCTGCTGTTCTTCCCGCGCTCGATCTCCGCGCAGGACGCGTACGAGCTGGGCATCGTGAACAAGCTGGTGCCCGCGGCCGACCTGGCCGCCGAGGCCGCAGCCGTGGCCCGCGCCCTGGCGTCCGGCCCCACGGTGGCGTACGCCGCGCTCAAGGAGTCCCTGGCCCACGGCGCCGGGCACACGCTCGACGAGGCGCTGGAGAAGGAGGACGAGCTCCAGACCCGGGCGGGCGCGTCCGAGGACCACACGATCGCGGTGCAGGCCTTCCTGAACAAGGAGAAGCCGAAGTACCTCGGCCGGTAGCGGACGGGCGGGAGGCTCCGAAGGGCCCGGCGGGCTACGCGCCGCCGCCGCGTGCCACGCAGTCGGCCAGGTGGTCGTCGACCAGGCCGCACGCCTGCATCAGGGCGTAGGCGGTGGTGGGCCCGACGAAGCGCAGGCCGTGCTTCTTGAGGTCCTTGGCCAGTGCCGTCGACTCCGGTGTGACGGCGGGGACGTCGCCGAGGGTGCGCGGGGCCGGGCGGCCCGCCGGGTCGGGTGCGTGGGACCAGATCAGCTCGTCCAGCTCGCCGGCGCGCCAGCCGGCCAGCACCTTGGCGTTGGCGAGGGTGGCCTCGATCTTCGCCCGGTTGCGGATGATGCCCGCGTCGGCGAGGAGGCGTTCCTCGTCGGCGCCGGTGAACTCCGCCACTGCGGGGATCTTGAATCCGGCGAAGGCGGAGCGGAAGCCCTCGCGGCGGCGCAGGATCGTCAGCCAGGACAGGCCCGACTGGAACGCCTCCAGGCAGAGCCGTTCGAAGAGGGCGTCGTCGCCGTGGACGGGGCGGCCCCATTCGGTGTCGTGGTACGCGAGGTAGTCCTCGGTGGCGAGCCCCCACGGGCAGCGCAGTCCGCCGTCCTGGGCGGCCTCGGCTCCGCCGCTCATCGCCGGGGCTCCTCTCCGGGGTACTCGGGATGGTCCTGCCCGCTCCCGCCGGGCTCCTGCTCGGGCGCCTCCCACGGCGCCCTGTGGCGCTCCTCCGACGGCTCCACGGCCGGCCGCTCGAACAGCGCGGGGCCGCCGACCGCGGTCGCCTGGGCACCGGCCAGCGCCGACTCCAGCTCCGCGATCCGCGCGTCCCGCTCGGCGAGTTCGGCACCGAGGCGGCCGAGCGCCTCGTCCACCTCCGTCATCCGGTAGCCGCGCGCGACCACCGGGAGCCGCATCGCGTCGATGTCGGCACGGCCGACCGGGCGTGTCCCGGGCAGCGGGTCGGTCAGCTGCTCGGGCGCCACGTCCTGCAGGACCGCGCTCTTCCCCCCGCCGACCACCGCGAGGGTGACCGCGGCCACGACCACCACCATCGTCAGCAGCAAGAACCAGAACACGCGCATCTCCCCATGGGCGGAAACCTGTCCGGGTCCGATCGTGCCATGCGGCACCGACAACCGGGGCCCTGCCCGGCCGGGACCGTGGGACCGACGACCGGGGTCCGCCCGGCCGGGACCGTGGGACCGGCGGCCGGGACCAGGCGATAACTTGGCGGACACGGCCCAGGGGCGCAGGCGACCCGCGGGGCGATCTACCGGAGGAGAGACACGGGATGCGAAGCGGCGCGCTCAGGCTGGGACGGCGCGAATTCGGTGCGCACGAGCCGGTGATCATGGCGATCGTGAACCGCACCCCGGATTCCTTCTACGACCAGGGCGCGACCTTCCGGGACGAACCGGCGCTCGCCCGCGTCGAGCAGGCGATCGCGGACGGTGCGGCGATCGTCGACATCGGGGGCGTGAAGGCGGGCCCCGGCGAAGAGGTGACCGCCGAGGAGGAGGCCCGCCGCACGGTGGGCTTCGTCGCGGAGGTGCGCCGCCGCCACCCGGACGTGGTGATCAGCGTCGACACCTGGCGGCACGACGTGGGCGCGGCGGTCTGCGAGGCCGGCGCGGACGTGCTGAACGACGCGTGGGGCGGCCACGACCCGAAGCTCGCGGAGGTCGCCGCGCGGTACGGCGCCGGTCTGGTGTGCACGCACGCGGGCGGCGCCGAGCCCCGGACCCGGCCGCACCGGGTCGGCTACGAGGACGTGATGGCGGACATCCTGCGGGTGACGGTGGGGCTGGCCGAGCGGGCGGTCGCGCTCGGGGTGCGGCCCGACGGGATCATGATCGACCCCGGTCACGACTTCGGGAAGAACACCCGGCACTCCCTGGAGGCGACCCGGCGGCTCGGCGAGATGACGGAGACCGGCTGGCCGGTCCTGGTGTCGCTGTCCAACAAGGACTTCGTCGGCGAGACGCTCGACCGGCCGGTGAAGGAGCGGGTGCTCGGGACGCTGGCGACGACGGCCGTCTCGGCGTGGCTGGGCGCGCAGGTCTACCGGGTGCACGAGGTGGCGGAGACCCGGCAGGTCCTGGACATGGTGGCGTCGATCGCCGGTCACCGGGAGCCCGCGGTGGCCCGCCGCGGCCTGGCCTGACGCCCGCGGGCCGGGGCGGGCGCCCGTCCCCGCCCCGGCCCGGCCCGGACGTGACCTACCGGCCGACTTCCTTCGTCACGAGGTTGACCGCCTCGTCCACGTCGTCCGTGACGTGGAACAGCAGCAGGTCGTGCTCGGACGCCTTGCCCTGGGCCACCACCGTGTCCCGCAGCCAGTCCACGAGGCCGCTCCAGTACTTGGTGCCGAACAGCACGATCGGGAAGCGGGTCACCTTGCCCGTCTGGACGAGGGTGAGGGCCTCGAAGAGCTCGTCCAGGGTGCCGAGGCCGCCGGGCAGCACGACGAAGCCCTGCGCGTACTTCACGAACATCGTCTTGCGGACGAAGAAGTAGCGGAAGTTCACACCGATGTCGACGTGCGGGTTGAGGCCCGACTCGAAGGGCAGTTCGATGCCGAGGCCGACCGAGACGCCCTTCGCCTCCCGCGCCCCCTTGTTCGCCGCCTCCATCGCGCCGGGCCCGCCCCCGGTGATCACCGCGAAGCCCGCCTCGACCAGGGCCTTGCCGATCCGTACGCCCGCCTCGTAGTCGGGTCCGTCGGCCGGGGTGCGGGCGGAGCCGAAGACGCTGATGGCGCTCGGCAGTTCGGCCAGCGCGCCGAAGCCCTCGACGAACTCCGACTGGATGCGCATCACCCGCCAGGGGTCGGTGTGCACCCACTCGGAGTCGCCCTCGGTGTCCAGCAGCCGCTGGTCGGTGGTGCCGGGCTGAACCTGTTCCCTGCGGCGCAGTACCGGTCCGAGCCGCTGTTCCTCGGGGACGCGTGCTCCCTCGGGGTTGCCCATGACCTGCTCCCTCCGACGACGATCGACGGCCGTCCGACGGCGGCCGTCCGTTGTCAGGTCAGGGTAGATCGCCGGAGGTTACGACCAGGGGAATGCCGTGGGTCAGCCGGTGAGCCAGGAGCGGAGGCGCTCCTCGCAGTGGGTGATCCGCTCGACCTTCACGTGCTCGTCGCGCTTGTGCGCCAGGAGCGGGTCGCCGGGGCCGTAGTTCACGGCGGGGACGCCGAGGCAGCCGAAGCGGGAGACGTCCGTCCAGCCGAACTTGGGCCGGGCGGTGCCGCCGACCGCCGCCATGAACGCCCGGGCCGCCGGGTGGGAGAGGCCGGGCATGGCCGCGCCCGAGTGGTCGTCGACGACGAATTCGGCGACGCCGCAGTCCGCGAAGACCTCGTGGACGTGGGCCAGCGCCTCCTCGGCGGTGCGGTCGGGGGCGTACCGGTAGTTGACGACGACGGTGCAGGCGTCGGGGATGACGTTGTTGGCGACGCCGCCCTCGATCCGCACCGCGTTCAGGCCCTCGCGGTATTCGAGGCCGTCGATGACCGGGCGGCGCGGCTCGTACGCGGCGAGGCGGGCCAGGATCGGGGCGGCGGTGTGGATGGCGTTGGACCCCATCCAGCCGCGCGCGGAGTGGGCCCGCTCGCCCTCGGTGCGCAGGAAGACCCGCAGGGTGCCCTGGCAGCCGCCCTCGACCTCGCCGTCGGAGCCCTCCAGCAGGACCGCGAAGTCGCCCGCGAGCCAGTCCGGGTGGGCGTCGGCGATGTGGCCGAGGCCGTTGAGGTGCGCGGCGACCTCCTCGTTGTCGTAGAAGACGAAGGTGAGGTCGCGGTTGGGTTCGGGCACGGTCGCGGCGATCCTGAGCTGGACGGCGACGCCCGACTTCATGTCGGAGGTGCCGCAGCCCCACAGCAGGCCGTCGGCGTCGAGCCGGGACGGCACGTTGTCCGCGATCGGCACGGTGTCGATGTGCCCGGCGAGCACGACCCGCTCGGCCCGGCCCAGGTTCGTCCTGGCCACGATGTTGTTGCCGTGCCGGTCGACGGTCAGGTGCGGGAGCGTGCGCAGCGCCGACTCGATCGCGTCGGCGAGGTCCTTCTCCTGACCGCTGACCGAGGGGAAGTCGACGAGCGCGGCGGTGAGTGCCGGGCCGTCCAGGGTGAGGTCAAGTGTGGTTTCGGGCATGGCACCGACCATAACGACCCCGCCCGCGGTCGGCAGGCCCGTCTCATCGCCGGTCATGGGCGGGACCGTACGGGACCAGGGCTTTTCGTTCGCTCCGGGGCGGATCGGACCCCTCGGACGCGTCATGATCCGAACCTGGGCCCCTGGGCCCTCGGCCCCGGTCCTGCACTCCAGTACGGTGGCCCCGTGCCCCGGACCGTCTCTCCCACCAGCCGACACACCGGCCGCAGCCGCCTCTTCCGCCTCACGGCGGCTCTCGTCGTGCTCGCCGCGCTCGGCGGCTATCTGGCCGTTCAGTACATAACCGGCAACAAGCTCGTCGAGGGCTGCACGGTGGAGTCCTCCGACGGTTCGGACGGCGGGGCCCGTACCTACCGGATGAGCCCCGAGCAGGCGTCCAACGCCGCGACGATCTCGGCGGTCGGCGCCTCGCGCGGGATGCCGGAGCGCGCCGTGACGATCGCGCTGGCCACCGCGCTCCAGGAGTCCGGGCTGCGCAACATCGAGCACGGCGACCGGGACTCGCTGGGCCTGTTCCAGCAGCGCCCCTCGCAGGGCTGGGGCACGGAGGAGCAGATCCTGGACCCGGTCTACTCCGCCGGCGAGTTCTACCGGCACCTGGCGAAGGTCCCCGGCTACTCGCGGCTGCCGCTGACGGTCGCCGCGCAGCGGGTCCAGCGCAGCGGCTTCCCACAGGCGTACGCGAAGCACGAGCCGGACGCGGCGCTGCTGGCTGCGGCGCTGACCGGCCGGGCGCCCGCCACGCTGAACTGCGTGCCGCCTCGGGCGACGGCCGCGAAGGCGGACCCGGCGAAGGTGCGCTCGGAGCTGGTGCGCGCCTTCGGCAAGGACGTGCTGCCCGCGCAGGGGGGCGCGCCGTCGGACGGGAAGTCCGCGGCCGGGGCTCCGGCTGCGGGCACGGTCTCGGTGCCGGTGCGCGCGACCCGTGCGTCCGGGGGCGGGAAGAAGGGCGCGGACCGGCACGGCTGGGAGCTCGCGCACTGGGCGGTCGCACGCTCCGAGACGCTCGGGATCGACGAGGTGTCCTACTCGGGCCGGGTGTGGGAGGCCGGGGCGGGCTGGCGGACGGAACGCAAGGAATCGGGCACCACCCAGGTCCGGATCGGGCTCGCGCAGTAGTTCGCCCGGTCGCCCTCAGCGGTCGTCCGGTGCTTCCCGGCCGTTCCCGTGCACGGATCGCCGCGACATCTCCCGCCGCTTCCCGAATCACCGTCACTTTCCTTGCGGCGCAAGGGAAGTGACGGTTCATCAGACCATCCGGAAAATCACGGACCGACCGGATTGCGCCGCCCCCAACCGTGCGGTGCGTTACCGACTCTTTACCTCGGCCCACCGCAACCTCTCCCGCCCTCACGACGGTTGTCATTGCGTCCGATCAACGGACAGACAGATTCCTCATCCCGTCGAAGGAGCATCATGTCCCTCCCCCTGACCCGTCGGATCGCCCGTGCCGCGCTGCTGATCGCCGCAGGCGCCGCCCCCGTGGTCGGCGCGGCCGGAGCCGCGGGTGCCGCGACGCTTCCGCAGGCCCCGGAGCTCGGCGGTCTGACCACCGTCGACGGGGCCGGCCTCGGCGAGGTGGCGGACGGCGCCGGTCTCGGCAAGGCGGTCGACGGCACGTCCCGGCAGGGTGCCGACACGGCCAACGAGACCGGCGGCAAGCTCGTCGGCACGGCCCTCCCGGTCGCGAGCAAGACCGTCGGCGAGGCCGGCACCCAGGCGGCCCCCACCGTGCAGAAGGCCGCGGGCGGCCTCGCGGGCAACGCGGGCGAGACCCTCGGTGGCGCCGCCGAGGGCGGCCTGCCGCTCGGCTGACCCGCCCCGGCCACCGGTCGGCGCACCACGCGCGAGGGGCCCCGGGACGCGATGCGTTCCCGGGGCCCCTCGCGCGTACGACGGACCGACCGCGTACGACGGACCGAACCTGTACAGCGGACCGACCGCGAACAGGTCCGAGCCCGTCCGCCCGTCCGCCCGTCCGCCCGCCCGTCCGCCCGTCCGGTCCGGATCGCCCGCCTACGGCGCCAGGCGCTTGACCGCCGCCGCGACCCGCTCGTCCGTCGCCGTGAACGCCACGCGCACGAAGCGGTCGCCGGCCGTGCCGTAGAAGTCGCCGGGCGCCACCAGGATGCCGAGCTCCGCCAGGTACGCCACGGTCTGCCAGCACGGCTCGTCGCGGGTGGCCCACAGGTAGAGGCTGGCCTCGCTGTGCTCGATCCGGAAGCCGTGCGCCTCCAGGGCCGCGCGCAGGGCCGTGCGCCGCTGCGCGTACCGCTCGCGCTGCTCGGCGACGTGCGCGTCGTCACCGAGCGCCGCGACCGTCGCCGCCTGGACCGGGGCGGACGTCATCATTCCGCCGTGCTTGCGGATCAGCAGCAGATCGCCCAGCACGGCCGGGTCGCCCGCGATGAAGGCGGCCCGGTACCCGGCCAGGTTGGAGCGCTTGGAGAGCGAGTGGACGGCGACCACGCCGTCGTACGTGCCGCCGCAGACGTCCGGGTGCAGCACGGAGACCGGCTCGGCCTCCCAGCCCAGTTCCAGGTAGCACTCGTCGCTGAAGACCAGTACGTCGTGCTCGCGGGCCCAGGCGACGATCCGGGTCAGTTCGTCCTTGGACAGAACCCGGCCGGTCGGGTTGGACGGCGAGTTCAGCCAGAGCAGCTTCAGCCCGGCCGGGTCCAGCTCGGTCGGGTCGTCGTAGACGACGGGTTCGGCGCCGCAGAGCCGGGCACCCACCTCGTACGTGGGGTAGGCGAGCCGCGGGTACGCCACCCTGTCGCCGGGGCCGAGGCCGAGCTGGGTCGGCAGCCAGGCCACCAGCTCCTTGGAGCCGACGACCGGCAGGACGTTCCCGTGCGTCACCCCGACCGCGCCGAGCCGCCGCTCCAGCCAGCCGGTGATCGCGTCGCGCAGCTCGGCGGTCCCCCACACCGTCGGATAGCCGGGGCTGTCGGCGGCGGCGACGAGCGCCTGCTGGATCAGTGCGGGCACCGGGTCGACGGGCGTGCCGACGGACAGGTCCACGATGCCGTCGGGGTGCCCCTCGGCCGTCGACTTGCAGGGGGCGAGCTTGTCCCACGGGAAGACCGGGAGACGGGCGGAGACTGCGGACACGGAATCTCTCTGCTTTCTCGTACGGAGCTTTCGCGTACGGAACTTCCTCGTACGGGGCTTTCTCGTACGGGGTTCTCCCGTACGGGCCGCCGGGGCACCGGGCACCCGTCACCCGGGTGCGAAAACGCCTCGGCCCCGCACGGTGACGAGCCGTACGGGACCGGGGCGGTGCGCGTGGCGGCCGCCGACTACTGGTTCTGCGGCGGGAGCGCGGCGATGAACGCGTGGTCGCGCTCGATCAGGCCCAGCTTGGAGGCACCACCGGGCGACCCGAGGTCGTCGAAGAACTCGACGTTCGCCTTGTAGTAGTCCTTCCACTCGTCCGGAGTGTCGTCCTCGTAGAAGATCGCCTCGACCGGGCACACCGGCTCACAGGCTCCACAGTCGACGCACTCGTCCGGGTGGATGTACAAGGACCGCTGGCCCTCGTAGATGCAGTCGACGGGGCACTCTTCGATGCAGGCCTTGTCCTTCACGTCGACACAAGGCTGCGCGATGACGTAGGTCACGCTGTCGTTCCTCCTCGGTAGGGCGTTGGCTCTCGCGCGGGAGCGCGGCGTCGTCGATGCCCACCCCTAGTATCTCCGTTCCGGGGCACGAACCGAACAGGAGGGGCGCACAGAGCTGTGGAATTCACCATCGGCGGACAGCTCGAGGTCCGAATCACACCGGTTGACGTGGGCAAACGTGTATCAGTCCGGCGTGTGTGCGAGACCGATCCTCAAGGCGCGAAGTTCACGGACACCGTCGGGGTTCTCACATCATGGGACAACGGTGTGCTCTCGATCACACGGAAGAACGGTGAATCCGTCCGGATCGACGAGTCCGCGTTGGTCGCGGGCAAGGTCGTGCCCGCGGCTCCGGCCCGCCGCCGCGGTCCCGCCGCCTCCTTCGACGAACTGTCCGCCGTCTGTGCCCGTGCCTGGCCGCCGGTGGAGAGCGAACCGCTGGGCGAGTGGCGGCTGCGCGCCGCCGGGGGGTTCACCCGGCGCGCCAACTCCGTGCTGCCGCTCGGCGATCCGGGCATGCCGCTCGACGAGGCGCTCCGGCGCGTCGGGCAGTGGTACGGGGAACGGGGCCTGCCCGCGTACGTCCAGGCCGCGACCGGCGCCGAGGGAACCCAGGAACTGCTCTGCGCGGAGCTGGAGGAGCGCGGCTGGCGGCGCGAGGTGACGACGGAGGTGCGGACCGCCGCGCTGGCGCCGATCGGCGACCTGGCGGCGGACGTCTCGCGGGTGCGGCTGGACCGGGACCTCGACGAGGCGTGGCTCTCCCGCTACCAGCGCTTCGAAACGCCGGACCCGCACGTCCTCCAGGTGCTGCGCGGCGGCCCGTCGGTGTGGTTCGCGTCGATACCGGCCGACGGCACCGACGCCGCAGCCGACACCGACGCCGACGCCGCAGCCGGTGGAAGCGCCCCGCCCGCCGCGATCGGCCGGTGCGTGGTGGACGGCCGGTGGGCGGGCTTCATGGCCGTCGAGGTCGATCCGGCGTACCGGCGCCGGGGTCTGGCCACCGCCGTGATGACCGCGCTCGCCCGCCGGGCCCTGGACGAGGGCGCGTCGGCGGCGTGGCTCCAGGTGGAGTCGGACAACGAGGGCGCGCGGGCGATGTACGAGGGCATGGGGTTCGCGGTCCACCACCTGTACCACCACTTCCGGCACTCCCGGTCGGCGTGACGGAGGCGGACGATCCCGATGGACCCTCACCGAGGCGGACGATTCCGATGAACCCTCACCACCAGGAGCAGCCGGACCGTCCCGGCCCCGACGAGCTGCGCAGGCGGTTCGCCGAGGAGGCGCGCGAGGAGCGGCCCGATCTCGCGCTGCTCTGCCTGTTGCTGGGCGCGGTGGCCGATCCCTCGCTGGGCGAGCACGGGATCGACGCGGCGCAGATCGAACTGGACGAGCTGGCGGGCCGACTGCCCTACGGGGTGCGGGGCGGCCGGGCCTGGGCCTCGGCCCTCGCCGAGCTGCTCGGGGAGCGGTGCGGCTTCGCGGGCTCGTCGGCGGACTACCGGCGGCTGGAGTCGTCGCTGCTGCACGAGGTGCTGCGGCGGCGCCGGGGACTGCCGATCCTGCTGTCCGTGGTGTGGATCGAGGTGGCGCGCCGCGCCGGGGCCCCGGTGTACGGGGTGGCGCTTCCCGGCCATTTCGTCGTCGGTTTCGGCGACCCGGACGAGCGGGTGCTGGCCGATCCGTTCGACGGCGGCCGGCCGATGACCGGTCAGGACGCGGAGCTGCTGGCGGCGGGGGCGACCGGGCGGCCGCTCGACGAGTCGATGCTGGTGCCCGCGCAGACCCTGGACATCGTGCTGCGCATCCTGAACAACATCAGGGCCTGGGCCGCGCACCGTCCGGAACGCACGGACGTGGCGCTGTGGGCCGTGGACCTCTCGCTGCTGCTGCCCTCGCACCCCGCCAGACTGCGCTACGAGCGTGCGCAGCTGCTCGTGCAGAGCGGGCAGTTCCTGCGCGGGGCGGCGGAGATGGAGGAGTACGCGGACGTGGTCGACGCGGTCGAGCCCGTGACGGCGGAAGAGGTACGCCGCCGGGCGCGGGCCGCGCGCTCCCTGCTGAACTAGTCTGTTTCCCCAGCAGTCGCCGACGAACGCCCCGAATCCGCCGCAACCCGAGCGGAATGCCACACTTCGCCAATGAACAACGCCAAGGACACCGTCCACCAGTTCCTCCTGCAGGTGCGCTCGGGGCTGCACCCCGACCGGGCCGGTCGCTTCATGGCCGACCGGGTCCGGGCCCATCAGGTCGTCTCGGAGGCGCCGACGGTCGTGGAGCGGACGCCGCAGCAGTACACCGAGCACGTCCAGGAGATGCTCGACGCGTACGGCCCCTTCACCCTGACCGTGGACGAGCTCATCGCCGAGGGGGACCGGGTCTACGCCCGCTGGACCCAGAACGGGCGGCACGTCGGACCGGTGGACCACCACCTGCCGACCGGTGCGCAGGTCACGGCGATGACCAGCGCGGTCTACCGCGTCGAGGACGGACTCATCGTCGAGTACTGGATCCAGATCGACCGGCAGGGGATCACCGCCCAGCTGGAACGGGCGGCCACCGAACACTGACCCCCGACCACCCGGAACCGGCGGTCGCCGAGCAGTGATCCCGGCCGCCCGGTCCGGGTGCGCGTCCCACCGCCGAAGAGGCAGGGGTCCCGGCCCGGCCGAAGAACCCGGGCCCCGGTCAGGCCGAAGAACCCGGGCTCCCGGTCCAGCCGAAAAAGCTGGGCCCCGGCCCGAAGCGGTGTCAGTTCCCCTGGTCCGCCCACTGCCGCAGCAGTCGTTCCCGCTCCGCGCCCCGGGGCGATCCGCCCTCCGTGCGGCCCCAGTCCGACATCGCGGCGAGCGTCGTGGACATCGTCGCGGCGCCCTCCGTCAGGCGGGACAGGAGGGCCCCGGAGAGGCCCGCCTCCGTCTCGGAGTAGCCGGAGGCCGCGGCGGCGTAGGCCGTCAGCCGGTGGTCGCCGTCGTGCGTCTCCACGTGCAGCGTCATCGCCGGAGGGGCCTCGCCCGCCCGGAGCGGGCGCTCGGGCAGGACCAGGTTCATCACCGTCTCCAGGGCCACGCCCCCGGCCTTCCCGGCCTGCCGCATGAAGGACTTCATGGGGACGTCGGCCAGGGTCAGGGCACGCACGTCCTCCCACAGGTGGAGGACGGACTGCCCGTCGCCGAGGCCCATCACGCCCTCGGGGGTCAGGCGCACCCCGGGCGCCATACCGGTCGGCTTCGCGCCCACGTACACGTCGCCCTCGGCGATCCAGAACAGGCCCACCATGGCCACGGTTTGCTCACTTCTCCCGACGACGGCTCCGCCGTCGTGTCGCATCGATGATCAGGTCCCCCGCCCGCACGGCCCGGACCGTCGCGAGACGTCTCCCGGCCCTCACGGGTCCGTTCGATCCTAACGAGCGGCGACGTCCAAGCCGCGGGCACCGCCACCGGATCACCAGGTCACCGCGCCTCCCCGCCCGCTGCGACCCTGCGCATCGTGCGCAGCAGGTACTCCTTGCGGTTGAGCGGGTCGTGGTCCGTGCGCGGCCGGTCCGGGGGCGGGCCGACGACGGGCCGGTACCGCTCGAAGTCGGATTCCAGCACCCCCTCGCCGCGGGTCAGGGACGGCAGCCGCTGCTGGAGTCCGTGGACGCGGGCCGCCGGGATCTCGCCCTCCAGCACACAGGCGGAACCGTGCACGTCGGGTGTGCCGGGGACGGCCCCCAGCCGGGCGAGCACGGGCAGGACCGGGCCGAACAGCTCCGCGGGGAGTTCCAGCCGGAACCGGTGGACCGGTTCGTGCACCGTGGTGCCGGCCCGTTTCAGCGCGCTCATCAGGACCAGCGGGGTCAGGTTCCGGAAGTCCCCCGCGGTGCTCAGCGGAGCCCAGTAGCCGGAATGCGTCATGGTGACGACGCAGTCGGTGACCTGCCAGCCGTGGATTCCCTGCCGCAGGGTCTCCACCACGGTCTCCTCCACCGCCCGCATCAGGGAGAAGGGCATCGACCCGAGTTCCACCCCCAGCCGGTAGTCGATGCCGCTGCCGACCGGGGCGGGGTCGACCCTGAGACCGACGGTCGCCAGGAAGGGGTTGTCGCCCTGGTCGATGATCTCGTGCGCCGCGCCGCTGCCGTCCGGTCGTTCCAGACAAATGGTGGTGGTATCGCGGAAGGTGACGCCGATTCCGAATTCGTCGGCCAGCGTCGCCTCGATGACCTCTTTCTGCACCTCGCCGTAGAGCGACACGGACAGCTCCTTGCGGACGTCGTCCTGCCGCAGGTCGATCAGCGGGTCCTGGTCGGCGAGCTGCGCGAGCGCGGAGTGCAGCCCGCCCCGGTTCGCGGGCGGGCGGGGCACCACGACCGATTCCAGCGTCGGCGGGGCGAACCACCTGCCCGGCCCGTCCTCGTCCGGCACCCCGACCGGGTCGCCGATCCGGATGCCGTCCAGTCCCCGCAGCCTCGCGATCCGGCCCGCGCCGACCTCCGCCCCGCGCACGACCGACCCCCCGTCGAAGACATCGATCCCGGTCACCCTGCCCTCGGTACGCCCCTCGCCCCGGCCGAACGGCAGCCGGTCGCGGACCCGTACCGTGCCCGAGAACATCCGGACGTACGCCGTCCGCTCGCCGCCCGGTCCGCGTTCCACCTTGAAGACCGTGCCCGAGACCGGCCCGTCGGCATCGCCCCGGCCCGCGGGCAGCAACTCCCTGACGCCGCCGATCAGGGCGTCCACCCCCACACCGGTGATCGCCGAGCCGAAGTACACCGGGTGCACCAGGGCCCGCCCGGTCTGCGCCGCCAGTTCCTCGCGCAGCCGGTCGTACGGGAGCGGCGCGGCGTCCCCGACGTACGCGGCCAGGAGCTCGTCGTCGTGGTCGGCGAGCAGTTCGGCGAGCCGGTCCGTGAAGCCGGTGTCGGCGCCGGTGTACGGCACGCAGCGGGCGTCCGGGCCGCCCGGTCCGTCGACCGACCCCATGGCGACCACGGCCGGGGTCAGCTTCTCGGCGATGCTCCGCAGCACGGTCCCGTCCCGCGCGCCGCCCCGGTCGACCTTGTTCACGAAGACGAGCGTCGGGATGCGCAGGCGTCGCAGCGTCCGCATCAGGACGCGGGTCTGCGCCTGGACGCCCTCCACCGCGGAGACGACCAGCACGGCGCCGTCGAGCACGTTCAGCACCCGTTCCACCTCGGCGATGAAGTCCGGGTGACCGGGGGTGTCGATCAGATTGACGGTGGTGTCGTCGACGGCGAACGAGACGACGGCGGATTTGATCGTGATGCCGCGTTGCCGTTCGAGCGCCAGGGAATCGGTCCGGGTGCTGCCGTCGTCGACGCTGCCGAGCTCGTCGACGACTCCGGCGGTGTGGAGCAGCCGCTCGGTCAGGCTCGTCTTACCGGCGTCGACATGCGCCAGAATTCCCAGGTTCAGCGTGTGCACGAAACTCCATGTCTTCGAGATCGGTGGCAATTCCCGTCTGAATGAACATGTGAGTTCCCCGCATGACCCGCTCCTTCGGTCGGTCGACTTCAGCGGCGAGTACAGCAGGGGCCGGACCCCCCGACAACCGATTTACCGGCCCGGTCACCGGCTCCGGACCCGAACACCTCGCGCCGCCCGAAAGCAAGCAGGTCAGAGACGGCGAGTCGCCCGCCGCGACACGTGACGGACCCGGATCGGCGACCGCCGACGCGCAGGAACCGACGGACCGTCGGAACCGCCCAGCCCGGCCGGCCCGCGACACGGCGCACACGACACGGGGTCAACTCACATTGCCCACATGCCTGTTGACGGGAAATGAGAAATCCTGGCGGACCGGTCGTCGAGTGCGCCGATGAACTGACGCACCGGCAAACGGGTGGCCCTCCGTCGCCCAAACCTCACGCGGCGCTGCGTGCAGTCCAACGGGTGATTATCG
This sequence comes from Streptomyces sp. NPDC006435, assembly GCF_040612315.1. NCBI lineage: Bacteria > Bacillati > Actinomycetota > Actinomycetes > Kitasatosporales > Streptomycetaceae > Streptomyces > Streptomyces sp. NPDC006435. The sequence goes on along the minus strand of NZ_JBEXPY010000083.1, from coordinate 775 downwards.
GCCCGGTGCCACCCGAAAAGAGCAGGGTGTAGCTCCAATGCGCCGCTCCCCGATGGCGCGGATCGGCATTCCGACTGACGGTGGATCACGTCGCCACTGCGCCACATTGAGTCGACAGCCCGTCACTCTTCGCAGTTGCGTCGGAAGGAATGTGTTCAGATGCGCTCTGCCCGCACACTGTTCGCTTCGGCCGCCGTCACAGCGGTCCTCGCCATCACCGGTCCGGCCGCCTACGCCATGGTGACGTCCGGCGACTCCGGTCACGACAACGGTTACTCGTCCTCGCGCGGCGACGACCACGGGAAGTCCGACTCCGACCGCGGCGGTGACCGCGGCGGCTACGGCGACGACGACCGTGGTGGCTACGGCGACCGCGGCGGCAAGGACGACCGGGGCGACAAGCCCTGGGGCGGCGTCCACGCCGGCGGCGGCTTCATGGCCTCCGTCCTCACGGGCGACGACGAGGGCGGCCGCGGTGGTTACGGCGACCACGACAAGGGTGGCAAGGACGACCGCGGCGGCAAGGACGACCGGGGTGGCTACGGCGACCACGACAAGGGCGGCAAGGACGACCGCGGCGGCTACGGCGGCGACCGCGGCGACCGGCCCCACGGCGGTGTCCACACCGGTGGCGGCTTCATGGCTCGCGTCATCACGGGTGACGACGAGGGTGGCCGCGGCGGCGACCACGACAAGGGTGGCAAGGACGACCGCGGCGGCAAGGACGACCGGGGTGGCTACGGCGACCACGACAAGGGCGGCAAGGACGACCGCG